>JACRPU010000108.1 GCA_016223025.1 Nitrosomonadales bacterium
CCCGCGTGTCGGTCAGCATGGCCAAGCCGTTCAGACAAATGTTCCATATAGCTATTGAACTCCTTGACCGTGTCCACTGTAACTCCTATCGGAATATGTGAGGACGTCATCATATCATTATTTATGACACAGTAAGACTAACCCGGAGCAAGCAGGGGAAACAGTCCGCGCAATCCGGCGGCCATCATCTCGACGGCCATTGCCGCGAGAATAAATCCTCCGACGCGCTCTACCACGTCCAGCGTGGATTGCTGAATTTTCTTTTCCGCCTGACAGGCTATGTGAAAGGTTGTCCAGCACGCCATGCCGACTATGAGGATGGGAAGCACAATATGAATCAGGTCTGCGTGGGTGTGCCACGCGCTGTTACCCATGACATAGCTGAATGCTGCCGGCCCGGCCAGCAGGGGAATTGCCAGGGGAACGATGGCCGCTTCCCGAACCCCGGCTTCGGTAATCACAGAGGGCGACCCCTTGAAGGTGGATTCCTTCCCTAGAACCATTGCTATTGCCAGCAACAGGACAATCACCCCTCCGCCAACCTGCATCGCACCGAGCGATACGCCGAGCAACCCCAGAATAGGCATCCCCAAAAACGTTGCCACCAGCAACGCCACCGTGACGCTCAACCCGATGGTTCTGGCAAAGCGCACCTTGCCGCGCAGATCAAGACCTTCTGTGGCGGCGAGAAAAATCGGGATCATGGAAACCGGCCCGACCAGCACAAGAAGCGTAATGGTTTTTTTGATGGTTAGCGCGGAAACGGAAAGCATTATCCAGTCTGCTTGCAATGAAATCAGGCGTATTGCGCAACCAGTTTCTCGAATTCCGCTACCGGGGCAGGCTTGCCGAACAGGTGGCCCTGAAAGGCGTGGCAGCCGTGCAAACCGAGGAAATCGCGCTGCGCTTCGGTTTCCACGCCCTCGGCGATGACATGCAACCCGAACGTTTGCCCCATGGTGATGATGGCCTGCACGATGGCGGCATCGTTGGGGTCTGAGGAAAGGTTGCGGATGAAAGAGCGGTCAATTTTCAGTTGATCCAGGGGCAATTGTTTGAGATAGGTGAGCGAGGAATAGCCGGTGCCGAAATCATCCATCGAAAAACCGACCCCTTCCAGTTTCAGCATGATTATTTTCCGGATGGTGCCGGCGACATCATCCAGCACCAGGCTCTCGGTCAATTCGATCTTGAGATGTGCCGGGTCGGCGCCGGTTTCGCCGAGCGCCTGCCGCACCTGCGCGACGAAATCCGGCTGGCGGAACTGGCGCGCGCTGACGTTGACAGCCAGTTGCAGGTAACGGGTGCGCGGATCGCCCTCCCACTTCCTGATCTGGGCGCAGGCGGTCCGCAGAACCCAGTGGCCGATGGGCAGGATCAGCCCGGTTTCTTCGGCGAGGGGGATGAACTCGCCCGGCGGAACCAGCCCGCGTCCGGGGCGCGCCCAGCGCAGCAATGCCTCGGCGCCGATGATGCGGTGCGCGCCGTCCACCTGGGGCTGGTAGTAGAGTTGTAATTCGTCGCGCGCGAGCGCCTGGCGCAACTCTTCTTCCAGCGCGCTGCGGCGGTCCAGCGCGGCCTGCATGGCGGGATCAAAGAAATGCAGCGTGTTGCGCCCTTCCGTTTTGGAATGGTACATGGCGAGGTCGGCGTGCTTGAGCAGTTCCTCGACGGTCGCGCCGTGTTCGCCGAACAGGCTGACCCCGATGCTGGCCGTACAGTAGAACTCGCGGCCATCAAGGCTGTAGGGCTGGGCGAGGATCGCGCGCAGCTTCTCGCCCACCAGTTCGACCTGAACGGCCGCTGCCTTGGCGTCCGCGCCCAGATCTTCCAGTATCACCACGAACTCGTCGCCGCCCAGCCGCGCTACCGTGTCCATCTCGCGCACATTGGCTTTGAGGCGCTGCGCGGTCTCGACCAGCAGCATGTCTCCGACATCGTGGCCGCGCGTATCGTTGAGCGTCTTGAAGTTGTCCAGGTCCAGAAACAGGATTGCGCCGTTCTGCCCGCTGCGGGCGGTGGTCGCCAGCACGTGGCCCAGCCGTTCCTGCAGCATGCGCCGGTTGGGCAGGCGGGTGAGCGGGTCGTAGTAGGCCAGGCGGTGGATCTCCGCCTCCGCCTCGCTGTTCTGGGTAATGTCGGAAAAGGCGCCGACGTAATGGGTGATGCGCCCGTCAGAATCGAGAACGGCGGAGACGGTCAGCCACTCGGCGTAAATCTTGCCGTTCTTGCGCCGGTTCCATATCTCGCCCTGCCAGAATCCATTCTGTTTCAGGGTTGCCCACATCTGCTGGTAGAACGCCGAATCGTGGCGCCCGGACTGGAGCATGGCGGGCGTCCGGCCCACCACCTCTTCGGCGCTGTAGCCGGTGAGCCGGGTGAAGGCGCGGTTGACCCGCACGATGACGCTGCTGGCGTCCGTCACGGTGATGCCTTCGTTGGATTCAAAGGCGATGGCCGCAATGCGCAATTCTTCTTCGGCGCGTTTGCGCTCGGTGATGTCGCGCAGGAACGCGAAAAAACGCCCCCCGCTCTCGTCCGGCTGAAAGACGTTGCTGACCTCGATCTCCAGCACTTGGCCATCCTTGCGGCGGTGAAGCGTCTCGAAACGGGCGTAGCCTTTTTCCATGATTTCCCGGATATGCCGCGCCGTCTCTTCCGGGTTTTCTTTCGCTTCCACATCCGGGATGCGCATGTTCAGCAGCTCGTCGCGCGTGTAGCCGATCATCCGGCAATAAGCGGCGTTCGCGTCCAGAAACCGCCCGCCGCTATCCATGATCGCGAAACCGTCCATCGAGGTCTGGACAATCCGGCGATAGCGCTCCTCGCTGTTTTTGAGCCGTTCCTCCGCCAGTTTGCGCGCGGTGATGTCGGTCAGCGCGATGCGCACGACCATATCCCCGCTGTTCCTTTCCAGGCGCAGGCAGTCCAGTTGGGCGTGAAAAGCCGATCCGTCGCCGAGCTTGAGCGACAATCCGCAATCCCGCCTCTCGTCGTGCTGCATCATGCGCACGAAATACCGGTGCCAGAGGTCGCCGTCTTCCGGCGCGACAAAATGCGCGAAGCGGCGATGGAGCAGTTTGTTGCGCTCCATCCCCAGCAGCGCGGCAACGGTGAGATTCGCCTCTGCAATACGTCCTTCGCGCGTGAGGGTGAGATAGCCGACGGGAGCAAAGTCGTACAGGTCCACATAGCGGTCGCGGGATTCTTCCAGGGTGATCTGCGTCCGCCACAATTCATCGTTCTGCATTTTCAGTTCGATCTGGTGTACCTGGAGTTCGTGCAGAAGCTCCACGGCAGGGCGCGGTCGCATCCTGCGCGCCGGTACCTTGGCGATCTGCGACTCGGCTTTCGCGCGCAGCGGATCCGGCTGGTCTGGTTTCTTGTTCATGGGTTCCCTTATGCGCAATTATGGCACGCCCATCGCCAGCACGCATGTTGGGCACGCTGCGCTTTGCCCAACAATGTTTCAATAAACCCGCCGACCATTACCCCGTCTTCACCTCTTCCATCGCCAGCAGAATCATCGGGGCATCGCCGGTCTTGCCGGAGATGCGCCGTGCGTTGAGCAGCATCCTGCGGCGGCCGATGGCGGGGAAATCGCGCTCCACCGCATAGCCTTCAAAACTCTGGTCGCGCGGCAGGATGTCTTCCAGCAGCTCGCGCAATGCCGGGATGTCCCACTGGCGGTTGCCCAGGTCGTAAAACGGGCGGCCCACGGTGTCTTCCGGCGTGGCGCGGAAATCGCGGTAGATCGAGCGGCTGGCGGAGATAACTTGCAGTTTCTCATCCAGCACGACCAGCGGCTCGCGCACCGTATCAATAATGCCCTCGGCTGTCTTCCGCGCTGATTTTTCCGCCGCCTCGGCCTCGTCGCGCTTGCTGATGTCGGTAAAGGTCAGCACCACGCCTTCGATCACGTTGTCCAGCGTCCGGTAGGGCTGGATGCGCGCCAGATACCACGCGCCGCCGGCAGTGCGCACCTCGCGCTCGCGGGGTGCCAGAGAGTCGAGTACGGTTTGCGCATCGGTGAGCAGGCACTCGTCTTCGATATTCGATTTGATGTCACCCAATGGCCGCCCCAAGTCCGAGGCGACCAGGCGATAGGCCTGCGCCGCCTCGCGGGTGAAGCGTTTGATGTTCAGGTGCTCATCGAGAAAAATAGTGCCGACACTGATGTTGTCGAGCAGGTTTTTCATGTCGTTCTGCATCCCGGCCAACTGTTCGATTTTCGCCTGCAATTCTGCGTTTACCGTGATCAGCTCCTCATTGACGGATTGCAGCTCCTCCTTGGAAGTTTCCAGTTCTTCGTTGGTGGACTGGAGCTCCTCGTTGGTGGATTGCAGCTCTTCGTTGGTGGACTTCATCTCTTCGTTTGATGCCTGCTGTTCCTCGATGGTGGCTTGCAGGTTCTCCCTGGAGTAGAGCAGCTCGCGCTCCAGCTCCTCGACGCGCCCCGGTTCGGAGCCAGGTTTTGCGCGCTTCCCTCGCGTGGGTTTTTCCGGAGCCACGCACAACACATCCTGAAAACTTATCAGCAACAGGCCGCGAGCGGCATCCGGGTCTGGCAGCGGTCGCACGCTGATATGTACGCCCAAACTGTCGCCAGAGTGGCCCCTGACGCACAAGTCGCGGCACAAGGTCAGCGTGCCCTGGGTGGCGGCGTTGAGGATGGCGGCGCGCAGCTCCATTTGCAGGCCCTCGCGCGCCATCTCGACGACATTGAGCGTCGCATGGCCGGGCGCCGGGCGCAGGTATTTTCCGGTGTCGCCATGCACGTAGAGAATGTCGCCTTTTTCGTCCGTCACCACCGAGGCGGGCGTGTAGGACTGGAGCAGCACTCTTCTGGTCAATTCGGCGAAATTGGTTTCCTTGATCTTTTTTGCCACTTCATCCAGCCCTTTCGTGTTGGGGTCATGGGTCCATAACAGTCCGCCGGACATCACCGCGCGGGTGGAAGCAATGCTGCCTGTAGCGCGGTAGAGCTTCCACTTGCGGTTGAGCGGCGCGAACAGAGCAAGGTGGTTGCCGATGCTTTCCGAGGGCGAGAGGAGCAGCACGCCGCCCGGATTGAGGGCATAGTGGAAAGCCGG
>JACRPU010000109.1 GCA_016223025.1 Nitrosomonadales bacterium
CTCAACAACAAGATACGCGTTATCCAGCGCCGCGCATATGGGCTGCGCGATGAAGAATATTTGCGATTGAAAATACTCACGTCAATGCTCCCGAAGCTCTAAAAAGCATGAAATTTACCCACACTCTTTCACGAAGACCCATATCTAGTTTCTTTATTGAATCGGAACTATTAACCTCACGCCATTCAACAATGCCATCCTTGAGTGTGACTATGGCGTCAAGCTCAGTTGCGTGATCCTCTTCCCCAAGACCCTTCACGAGCGGGTTGCTGACTTTCGTGTACAGCAAGTAAGCGCCACCCACCACGGCGGCCAGTTTCACCCAGGGATTGCTCAAAAGTCCGTTCATGTTTTCCTCTTCTTGTTGTTGTTTATAAGGGGACGCTCCGGTGTCCACGGAACATTGCGGGAAAGGTAGAGCGGGATTTTGCGGCTGTCAAACAGGGTTCCCATATGGGAGGATTCCCATAGGGAGGGTGTTCTTTACTTGGTAAGAATCTTGTGTAGAATACAAATTCTTACTTTGTCTTACCAGCAGGAGGGGGAAACAAATGGAAACATCAAGGCTATCCAGCAAGGGGCAGGTAGTAATCCCGAAGGCGGTGCGGGCCGCGCTTCAGGCAACGCCAGGCGCACAGCTCGCGTTCGATATAACCGGGGATAAAGCGGTAGTCTATGTGTTGCGGAAAAAGAAGCGCACCAGGCTTGAGGATGGATACGGCGTGCTGAAATACAACGGCAAGCTGCTGCCGGATGATTTCGACGTGGCATCCCTGCTTGAGAAAGGCGAGAAATGATTGCCCTCGACACCAACCTGCTGGTCAGGTTCTACATGGAACCCAAAGACAGCGAGGCAGAAAAGCAGCGCCCTATCGTGGCGCGCATGATGCACGATACCGCCAATATGTTTGTTTCAGTGTCCGTGCTGTTGGAGCTGGAATGGGTGCTCCGCGGAGCCTACAAGTTCGGCATGGATGAAATCGCCTTCGTGCTGGAACATCTGGTAGGCCTGGATAATGTCACCACGGAAAATGAGGGGGCGGTACTGGAAGCGATCAGGAATTACAAGCATGGCATGGATTTCGCCGATGCCTTGCATCTCGCGTCAGCCTCGCGCTGCGCGAGCCTCGCCACCTTCGATAAGAAATTCATCCGGCGTGCCGACAAGCTCGGCCTCAAGCCGCCGGTCATCGGCGCCGCAGCTAAAACGTAATCATTCCCCGGCTCACCTGCCCGGTCTGCATGTTCTTCTCGATCCACTCCAGCGGCTTGAGCGCGGCGATTTCCGTTTCGTCCGCGCCCATCGCCTTCGCCACCGCGCGCACGTCTTCCGGGTACTGTTCCAGCAGCGGGGCGGCTATAAATCCAGGCGCCCCCGAATAATGCCGTTGAGCGCGGCGGGGTGATGCCGCTATAATGCGGCACTTGTAAAGTGCCGGGTGGCGTTCATTCGGGAGCTTGCAACTCCATTGCCATTTAGCCGGATATTCGGGATAGCTTGTGATTAAAAAAATTCTCGTCGCCAACCGCGGTGAAATCGCGGTACGCATCGTGCGCGCCTGCTCGGAAATGGGCATCAAATCGGTTGCCGTTTACACCGATGCCGACCGCCATGCGCTTCACGTAAAGAAAGCGGACGAGGCCTACCATATCGGCTCCGAGCCGGTTGCCGGCTACCTCAATGCCCACAACATCGTCAATATAGCTATCACCTCCGGTTGCGATGCGCTGCATCCGGGCTACGGCTTTCTTGCGGAAAACCCGGATCTGGCCGAGATTTGCGCCCGCCGCGACATTATATTCATCGGCCCGAACGCGGATGTGATCCGCAAGATGGGCGACAAGGTGCAGGCGCGCAACGCCATGATCGCCGCCGGCATCCCGTGCGTGCCGGGCAGCGACGGCAACCTCCACGATGTCGAAGAAGCTCGCGCGCTGGCAAACAAGATCGGCTATCCCGTGATGCTCAAGGCCACCAACGGCGGCGGCGGGCGCGGCATCCGCCGCTGCGACAGCGACAAGGATCTCGTCAGCAACTACGAGCGCGTGATTTCGGAAGCCCACAAGGCTTTCGGCCAGCCGGAAGTTTTCCTGGAAAAATGCGTGATCAACCCGCGCCACATCGAGGTGCAGGTGCTGGGCGACAGCCACGGCAACATGATTCACCTGTTCGAGCGCGACTGCTCCATCCAGCGCCGCAACCAGAAGCTGATCGAAATCGCGCCATCGCCGCAGATCACCCAGGCGCAACGCGAATACATTGGCAGTCTGGGTGCCAAGGCTGCCCGCGCCGTGGGTTATGAAAACGCGGGCACCATCGAGTTTCTGCTGGATCAGGACAACCATTTCTACTTCATGGAAATGAATACCCGTATCCAGGTAGAGCACACCGTGACGGAAACCATCACCGGCATAGACATCGTGCAGGAACAGATCCGCATCGCCGACGGCCTCGAACTGCAATACCGGCAGGAAGATGTCCGGTTTCGCGGCTACGCCATGGAATTCCGCATCAACGCGGAAGACCCGAAGAACGGCTTCCTGCCAAGCTTCGGCAAGATCACCCGGTACTATGCGCCGGGCGGCCCCGGCGTGCGCATTGATGCCGCCATATCCAGCGGGTATGTGATTCCCCCGTATTTCGACTCCATGTGCGCCAAGCTCATCGTCTGGGCGCTTACCTGGGAAGGTGTCGTGGAGCGCGGTCGCCGCGCCCTGAGCGACATGGCGATCTACGGCGTCAAGACGACCATGCCGTATTACCAGGAAATCCTGCAACACCCCGACTTCCGGAACGCGGATTTCAACACCGGGTTTGTGGAGGCCCATCCGGAACTGATAAATTACACCACAAAAATTCCGCCGGAACTGAGGGCGGCAGCCATTTCTGCCGCCATAGCGGCGCACGAAGGCGTTTGATTCCAACTTTAATCACCAGCAGACAACATGGCAAAAACCCTCATTTCCGAACTGGTACTGCGCGACGGCCATCAATCCCTGATCGCGACGCGCATGCGCACCGACGACATGCTGCCCATCTGCCCAAAACTGGACAGCATCGGCTTCTGGTCGCTGGAAGCCTGGGGAGGGGCAACTTTCGATTCCTGCGTGCGCTTCCTGAAAGAAGACCCGTGGGAACGCCTCAAGAAACTGCGCAAGGCGTTGCCGAACAGCCGCATCCAGATGCTGCTGCGCGGGCAGAACCTGCTCGGATACCGCCATTACTCCGATGACGTGGTGCGCGCCTTCGTAAGAAAATCTGCTGACAACGGCATGGACGTGTTCCGCGTTTTCGATGCCATGAACGACCTGCGCAATTTGCGCGTTTCCGTCGAAGCGGTAAAAAAATCCGGCAAACACGCCGAGGGCTGCATCAGCTACACCACCAGCCCGGTGCATGGCATCCCCCAGTTCGTTGAACTTGCACGCGAGATGGAAAACATGGGCTGCGACACCATCTGCATCAAGGACATGGCCGGCCTGCTCACCCCGTACAAAACCTCCGAACTGGTCAAGGCGGTGCGCGCGGTCGTCAGCCTGCCCATCCATCTGCACAGCCACGCCACCTCCGGCCTGTCCGCCATGTGCTTCCTCAAGGCCGTGGAAGCGGGCGCCACCATGCTGGACACGTGCAACTCCTCTTTCGGCGAAGGCGCCAGCCATTCCTCGACCGAGAGCATCGTCGCCGCGCTGCAAGGGACGGAATATGACACCGGCATTGATCTTGCCGCGTTGCAGGAAATTACCGCCTATTTCTACGAGGTGCGCCAGAAATACTGGCAGTTCGAGAGCGCCTACACCGGCGTGGACACGCGCGTGCTGGTCAACCACGTGCCGGGCGGCATGATTTCCAACCTTTCCAACCAGCTCAAGGAACTGGGCGCGCTCAACCGCATGAACGAAGTGCTGGCGGAAATCCCGCGCGTGCGCGAAGACCTGGGCTACCCGCCGCTGGTTACGCCGACCTCGCAAATCGTCGGCACGCAGGCGGTCATGAACATACTGACCGGCGCGCGCTACAAGTCGGTCACCAACGAAGTCAAGAACTACCTGCTCGGCCACTACGGCAAAGCGCCGGGCAAGGTCAACGAGCAAGTCAAGAAACTTGCAGCCGGCGATGGAGAAGTGGTGACCTGCCGCCCGGCAGACCTGCTGGAAGACGAGATGAACCGGCTCAAAATCACTTGCGAAGACCTGGCCAAGAGCGAGGAAGATGTCCTCACCTACGCCATGTTTCCGGATCTGGCCAAGACCTTCCTGCAAGAGCGCAACGCCGGCTCGCTCAAACCCGAACCCTTGCAGCCCAAGGGCGCTGCCACGCCCTCCTCCGCCCGTTATGCGCCCAACGATTTCAAGGTGACGCTGCATGGCGAAACCTTTCATATCAAGCTCACCGGCAGCGGGCACCACGGCGAAACCCAACGCCCGTTCTACGTTTCCGTGGACGGCATCTCGGAAGAAGTCATAGTGGAAGTTCTGAACGAAATCGAGATCGGCGGCGAGCAGGGTGCCGGCAAGAAAAAACCCGCTGTTGCGGCACCTGGCGCAGAGCGTCCGCGCCCATCCCACCAAGGGTGCGTGGCGACCGCCATGCCCGGCACCATCGTTGCAGTCAAAGTCAAGACCGGAGAAAGAGTCAAGGCGGGGGATGGCGTGCTGGTCATCGAAGCCATGAAAATGGAAAACGAAATCCAGGCGCCCATCGGCGGCATCGTGGTCAGCGTCCACGTCAAAAAAGGCGACAGCGTGGCACCGGACGAAACGCTGGTGGAAATACAGTAAATCGTCAATCATACCTGTGGTGTTATCGCCCCGGGTTTTTGGGGAGTAATACACGCTATCGCTGGCCGCCCGCGCTGCCATCTTGCAACATGGCCTAACTAACTGATAGGCTATATTTTGTGGTGCAATTAAAGCCACCTTCCAGAAGTTTGTGCGCTGCCTGGCCCACAGAATGCCACTTCCAAAAATAATTTTATCGGGGAATTCCATGAAATTATCAACAGCTCTTATTGCCGGATTGTTTTTTTTATTAACTGGCTGCGCTTCCTGGGTAACCCAAGGCCAGTCCAGGCAAAATGCCAGCGTTGTTTCCTATCTCTATCCCAAAGAAAAAAACCAGGTTGCGCCGCTTACTCCTACTATGACGCAATTGAATTTGCCGGTGCGGGTCGGTATTGCATTTGTGCCTTCAGTTACATGGGGAAACAACGATCTCCCTGAAGCAGAGCGCCTCAAGATGCTGCAACAAGTGAAAGATGCATTCAGCCATCATCAGTTCATTGCATCAATCGAAACCATCCCCTCCGGATATCTGACACCGCAAGGCGGCTTTACCAACCTTGAGCAAGTTGCGAGTATGTTCAACGTAGATGTTGTTGCGCTGCTGTCTTATGACCAGGTGCAGTTCAATGATGTCAACCGGCTTTCTTTGCTTTACTGGACGATAGTCGGCGCCTATCTCGTCAACGGCGACGAATATGACATCAGCACTATGCTGGATGCATCAATTTTTGATGTCAAAAGCCGCAAGTTGCTGATGCGAGCCCCGGGCACAAGTCTGGTAAAGGGCAGCGCAGCAATGGCCACATTTTCGGAGAAATCCCGGGCAGCGCGGCTGGATGGGTTTGGCAAGGCACTGGACAATCTTGTCCCGCAATTGCAGCATGAACTCAACTTGTTCAAGGAGCGGATTAAAAAAGACCAGTCAGTTAAAGTAACTCACAGCCCGGGTTATAGCGGTGGCGGAGACATGGGCTGGATTGGCATATTTCTGGTTGCCATGATGTGGTTGGGAATAAAGCGTGGTATACGGAAATAAATCCGGAATGCACCTTCCCCCGGCAGGAATGGCGCTGGCTCTGCTGGTGCTTGCCATCGCCGCCTTGCCTGCGCCCATTCAACTGTTGCTGGAGTACAACCGGGAAGCCATCCTGCTGCATGGCGAATGGTGGAGGGTGTGGAGCGGGCACCTTGCCCATTATGGGTTGTGGCATGCTGCGGCCAATTGTGCGGCAATTATTCTGCTGGACACGATTCTTGAAAAAAACTACCGGCGCGGTCTATTTATTATTCTGCTAGCGGTGGCCGCTCCAGTTATTTCCATGGTGATCCTGTTTGCAGTACCCGACATGTCTATCTACCGTGGCGCTTCAGGTTTGGTGGCGATGATGGCAGCTTTATCATTGAGCGTTGCGGCGCCGCAATTGAAAGGATATGGCCGTATATTGTTGTATGCCGCCGGTTTGGGGATATTCTTTAAGCTCATACTGGAAAGCCGTGGTATGCATTGGGGATTGTCAGGCTTACCGGCTTCGGTTGAAGTGGCATGGCAAGCGCACGCAGCCGGGTTATTCCTGGCGCTGGTTTGGTATTCTCTCTTTCCTCGGCTGCGAAATCAGGGGCATCCGTAACTGCAGTATCTGCAATTCCGCCCACTTACATGAACACCTTCATTCATCCTTCCGAAGTCCTCTATGCGGGCAGCCGCCCGTTCCCGCAGCTTGCCGCGTGCGAACATTTCGCCGGCAACGAAAAGCTGCTGAAGAAAGCACTCCAGATTCAAGACGAAATATCGGTCAATGCGCAGCCGGTTTTCGACATCACCGCCGACTGCGAGGACGGCGCTCCCGCAGGCGGGGAGCGGATACACGCGGAGATGATCGCCGGGTTTATTCTCTCCGATGAAAACCGCTTTGGCCGCACCGGCGCCCGCATCCATGATGTCCGGCACCCGGCCTGGCGCGACGAGATGGAGATCATCCTCGCGCGGGCCGGGCAGCGCGTGGCCTACATCGTGCTGCCCAAGCCGGAAAGCGCCGATGATGTCCTGACCCAAATCACGGCGCTCGACAATCTGAGAGAGCGCCACGGCATCGCCCGCGAGATTCCCGTCCATGTGCTGATCGAAACGCCCGGCGCGCTGCATGAGGTATGGGAAATCGCCCGCCTGCCCCATGTCGAGACTCTGGACTTCGGCCTGATGGATTTCGTCTCGGCGCATCGCGGCGCCATCCCCTCCTCCGCCATGCGCTCGCCCGGCCAGTTCGATCACGCGCTGGTCGCGCGCGCCAAATGCGAGATCGCCGCCGCCGCGCTGGGCAACGGCATCGTCCCCAGCCATAACGTCACCACCGAAATACGCGACGCCAATGCAGCGCGCGAGGACGCCCGCCGCGCCCGGCAGGAGTTTGGTTTTCTGCGCATGTGGAGCATCCACCCGAACCAGATTCGGCCCATCGTCGAAGCCATGCGCCCGGACTTCGCGGAAGTCAACGAGTCCGCCGCTTTGCTTGGCGCCGCCCAGGATGCGGCCTGGGGGCCGATCCAGCACGACGGCAAGCTGCACGATCGCGCCTCCTACCGCTACTACTGGGAGCTATTGCAGCGCGCGCAAGCGACGGGGATGGACATCCCGCCCGATGCGCGCCAGCGATTTTTTTCCTGAGTCTGGTCAAACCCGGCCAAGGCAAATTTCCACTTCCCGATCCACTTCGGTGTCGCTCCAGCCCAGTTCGGTTGCAACAGAAGCGGCAACACGCCGCAGCAAACCTTCCTCCATCTTTGCCAGTATCAGCAGCGGCATGCGGCGGCGCAGCAGATCCTCCAGATGAACGACCATTTCGTTGCGGGCACAAAACAGCAAGTCGGCATGTATGAGCGGCAGCGCCGGGATGATGCGTTCCGCCAGGCGGCGGTCGCTTTCGATGTTGCAGAAGATTTCTCCGGCGCGCTTGCCGTGGCGGCGCAGGAGCCATTTGGCGCTTTCCGGGTCAACGCCGAGCTCTCCGGCGCGGGTGAGCGCGGCATCCAGCCAGCCCGCATAACCCGCCTGCGGCGCCCAGGGAAATTTCTTTCCCCTGGTCAGGCACGGCACCCGGCCGCCAAGTTGCCCGCATACCGCATCAACGATGCTTGCCGCATCTTCGCGCGCCGAGGTGAGCTTTCCGCCGATGGAGTAATGCACGCCGTTGCCCGCAGTTTTCATCCCCCAGTCGCGGCTGGCGGATGAAGGCGGGGCGTCGCTGCTCCGCTGCAACACGCGCAGGCCGGCGAAGCTACCGATGATGTCTTCCGGAGTCCACGCCGTCTTGAGGTAATGGTTGGCCTCTTCCAGCAAATAGGCAATTTCTTCCTTTTCGGCACAGACGTGGCCTATGTCGCCCCGGTAATCTGAATCCGTGGAGCCGAGCAGCATGCGCCCGTACCACGGAATCAGGAAAAAAACCCGGCCATCCGACCGGGCGGTCAGCAGCAGCGCCTCGTCGCCGGGCAGCGCGGGCAGCACCAGATGGATGCCCTTGGTCAAACGGCACCAGCGGTCGCCCTCCCCTGCCGCCGCCCACCGGCCCGTCGCGTTGACGACTTGCCTGGCGGGAATTTCCGCGCTGGCGCCGCCGAGTTGATCCTGAACCGTTGCGCCGCGTGCTTGCCCGCCCGCTTCGAGCAAACCGGTCAACCGGCAATAGTTCACGCACACCGCTCCCGATGCCATCGCGCCGGAGATCAGTTCCAGCACCAGCCGCGCATCATCGGTCTGCGCATCGGCATAGGTGAACCCACATTTCAGGCTGGCGGCATCAAGCGCCGGAAAATGCGCGGCAAACTCGTCGCGGTCGAAATGGCGGTGGCAATAATTCGAGTCCAGATTACCCGCAAGAAAATCGTACAGGCTCAAACCGGCCTTCATCTGCAACGCGCCGATGCGGCTATCCGCATAGACCGGCACGCCGAAGCGCAACGGCCACACGCGATGCGGGGCCGCCTCCAGCAGCATCTGCCGCTCGCCCAGCGCCTTCCTGACCAGCTTGAAATCATAAGTCTCCAGATAGCGCAGCCCGCCGTGGATCAGCTTGCTGGAAGCGGAAGAAGTCGCGCCGGCCCAATCGCCCTGCTCCACGATGGCGACGCTCAGCCCGCGCAAGGCCGCGTCATAGGCTGTCCACGCGCCATAAATGCCGCCGCCGCAGACCAGCAGATCGAACCGGCGGCCCTGCAATGCTGAAAAATCGCGCTTCATTTGCCTGGAGTCCTTGAGCCTGTTGCAGAAACGGGCGGGAGCCGGATTCTATGGCCCCCGCTGTCGCGGCGCAACGCACAAACGGTCACGCCAGAAGATTGACGGCATCCGCAAAAAAAATTACATTCCTTCGCCACGTTTGAAATTCCACCCACCCCGAGGAAACCCCATGTCCAACAATATTGATTCCGTATTGAACGAAACCCGTGTTTTCCATCCATCCGACGCATTTATGCGGCAGGCCAATGTTTCCGGCATGGCGGGTTATCGGGCGCTCCGCCAGGAAGCGGAACGGGACTACGAAGGTTTCTGGGCCAGGCTGGCGCGCGAAAACATCGTGTGGCACAAACTGTTCCATACGGCGCTGGATGAAAGCAAAGCGCCATTCTTCCAATGGTTTGCAGATGGCGAGCTGAATGTTTCCTGGAACTGCCTGGACAAGCATCTGGCGACTCAGCCGGAAAAAACCGCGCTGATTTTCGAGGCGGACGACGGCAAGATCACCCGCATCACCTACCGCGAGCTCCATGCCCGCGTGTGCCAGTTCGCCAATGCGCTGAAGTCGCGCAACATCAAAAAAGGCGACCGCGTGGTCATCTACATGCCGATGAGCATCGAGGTGGTGGTGGCAATGCAGGCCTGCGCCCGCATCGGCGCCATCCATTCGGTGGTGTTCGGCGGTTTTTCTTCCAAAAGCCTGAACGAGCGCATCGAGGATGCACAAGCTTGCGCCGTCATCACCGCCGACGCGCAAATGCGCGGCGGCAAGGTGATGCCGCTGAAATCCGCCGTGGACGAAGCGCTTGCCATGGGCCGGTGCGACGCGGTACACAGCGTGATCGTTTACCGGCGCGCGGGCAGCGAAGTGCAATGGAATTCCAGGCTCGACGTGTGGTGGCACGACGCGATTGCCGGGCAGGCATTGACGTGCGAACCGGAATGGGTCAGCGCGGAACATCCGCTGTTCATCCTCTATACCTCCGGCTCCACCGGCAAGCCCAAGGGCGTGCAGCATTCCAGCGGCGGCTACCTGCTGGGCGCCATCGTCACCATGCAGTGGGTGTTCGATTACAAGCCGGACGACATTTTCTGGTGTACCGCCGATGTCGGCTGGGTCACCGGGCACAGCTATGTCACTTACGGCCCGCTGGCCGTCGGCGGCACCGAGGTAATATTCGAGGGCATCCCCACCTACCCGGATGCCGGGCGTTTCTGGAAGATGATCCAGCAGCACAAAGCAACCATCTTCTATACCGCGCCCACCGCCATCCGCTCGCTGATTAAACTGGGCGGAGAATTGCCCAAACAATACGACCTCTCCAGCCTGCGCCTGCTCGGCACGGTCGGTGAGCCGATCAACCCGGAAGCCTGGATGTGGTATTACACCATGGTCGGCCAGTCGCGCTGCCCCATCGTGGATACCTGGTGGCAAACCGAAACCGGCTGCCACATGATTTCCCCGCTGCCCGGCGCGATGCCGACCAAACCCGGCTCCTGCACCCTGCCGCTGCCCGGCATCATGGCCGCCATCGTGGATGAGGCGGGCAATGAAGTGCCGGGAAACCAGGGCGGCTTCCTCGTCATCCAGCGCCCCTTCCCATCGCAGATTCGCACCATCTGGGGCGACCCGGAGCGCTTCCGGAACGGCTACTTCCCGAAAGAAATGCGGGGCGCCTATCTGGCGGGCGATTCCTCGCACCGCGACGCGGATGGCTACTTCTGGATCATGGGGCGCATTGACGACGTGCTGAAAGTGTCCGGCCACCGCCTCGGCACCATGGAAATCGAATCGGCGCTGGTGTCCAACCCGCTGGTGGCGGAAGCCGCCGTGGTGGGCAGGCCGCACGAAATAAAAGGCGAAGCCATCGTCGCCTTCGTGGTGCTGAAAGGGACGCGCCCGCAGGACACCGCCGCCATCAAGAAGACCGTGGAAGACCTGCGCAACTGGGTGAGCAAGGAACTCGGCCCGATCGCCAAGCCGGACGACATCCGCTTTGGCGATAACCTGCCCAAGACCCGCTCGGGCCAAATCATGCGCCGCCTGTTGCGTGCCATTGCCACCGGAGAAGAAATCACCCAGGATATCTCCACATTGGAGAACCCGGCGATACTGGAGCAGTTGAAACAGGCAATCAAGTAATCGGCGGATTCCGGCGCAGGCTAATGCCCGCCCAAGCGGGCGTTATGCCGAAACCAAAGTACAGCAGCCATTGCGTTCTGTACTTCCCAAAGCCACATAATTTGTTTAGCATTCTGCGGTTCGTGGGGCGGTAGCTCAGCTGGGAGAGCGTCGCGTTCGCAATGCGAAGGTCGGGAGTTCGATCCTCCTCCGCTCCACCAAATACTACGAAGCGCTCCTGAATACTCAGGAGCGCTTTTTCTTCCTATTACCCCCGCATTCCCGACCACTTAGCCGATAGCTTCAAATGTTGGTGTGAGTGGCGTTCAACGCCAACTTCGGCCATTTCGTCGCCATATTGGCCCTCTGGCGCTCTCTGCTCTCTGTTTCTGCGAAGGGCGAGGGCGGCGATCTGCGACAGTGCCCGTTTGAGCGGAGTCGCCTCCGCATTGCGCACGACTGCGCTACTTATAGTCTGTCGCCTCAAAGTCATCATTCCGGGAGAATAGTTCGCACTATTAACCAGGTGCGAATGATGCCCTTATCTTCTACAGAATCCCTTCGGGCAGTGCTGGCTGAAAATATCAAGTCGCTCCGCAAGGAGAGGGGCTATTCCCAAGAGGGGTTGGCGGAACTTTGCGGTCTTCATCGTACGTACATCGGCTCGGTAGAAAGGCAAGAACGTAACGTAACGCTCGGCACGCTTGAGGTTCTCTCATCGGCTTTGGGCGTCAGTGTTCCAGACCTATTGACTAAACTGCGCCGACATCCAAAGTGAGGCTCAGGCTTTATGCTGAGCGATCAGCTTGAACAAGAAGAAAGAAACCGCCATGCCACCCCGCTCTGTATTGCCTAAACTGCCACAGCTACTCGACCGGAAAATCTACAAGACCGGACAGACGCGTGGTGCTGACGATGATGTGATCTACCAGAACCGCGTAGGCCGCACCAGCACCGTGTTGATCGCTTACCAGTTCTGGCAGCAGTGCCGTCCTACTACCGAACAACCGTATGAAAACGGCTACATCGTTCTAATTTCTCCAGACGACTACTTCGCCACACCAAACATTACGACTGAGCTTGCGGCACACGGACTAACAGTGGGCGAAAATACGTTGGTGTTCTATGAGACTCGGGAGCAGTGGGCGGCACACAATCCAGATGCGCTCAATTGGACACCAGCATCCCGGCGGACAAATCCGCTTGGCGGTCAGTATGTCGCCCGCGTTCCGGCTACAACGGCAACGCAGAATGGGGCAAAGATCAATCGAGGCTTTACTGCCACGAGAATGAAAGGTGCAGGAATTCGCGTCTACGAGTACGCGAACGCCGCAACCATCGAACAATGCCGACTGCAATTGGAGGCGTTGTTCTGGATGTGCCGCGATGCTGAGCCTGTGGCAGTGACGAATGGCATGACGGCCCCAAATGCAGCGGCACGAAAAACTGCGATCCTGGAAAAGTGTCAACAGCAAGGATTACTTGATACGGCGCGGTTAGCGCACGCCAGAATGTTGAGCGCAGCTCGCTACACGATTTGCCCACTCTGCCTCGAAGAGCTATCTGGACAAGGATTCTTCAGCCGAATGGAGCAGGCTGAAGGGCGTGCGGTACCTGACCTCACGGTGACACAGCTAAACTTGTTCCATATCGAAGAACTTCGGCTTGGCGTCCTTAACCATCGCCCATACAATTTGGGATGGGGACATCATCACTGCAATGTAGTTGTCAAGGATTCCGGGATCATTGAGACGCTGGAGTGGATGCGGGGCGTGCTTGACCGAAACATTGCAGAAGGTCATTTACCTGCAAACTCGAACAACGGTAATTGAGGGACTTTTCGTTTCGAGGGCGAAGTTGGAAGCAACTCGGTGTCTAGCTGATCGGTCGCTCCGTCGGCCTCGCTCACAGTTTGAACTCGGTCAGCTACGACGGATACCCACTTATGCTCAATTTCCATCGCCACCGTGCGTCTTCCCAGTTTGAGCGCAGCTAGCGCCGTACTTCCTGACCCGGCGAAACAATCAAGTACGACATCGCCCGGATAAGTAGTCGCCTCGATTGCGTGTTCCAACATCACCGCAGGCTTTTCTGCTGGGTGCTTGCCTTTGTAAGGGCGTACGGATGGAAAGGTCCAGACATCTGTGAATTCCTTGGATGCATCCATCGAAAATACCCTAATCGCATCCTCGTAGAGCGGCATTGATTTGACTTTCCCGGTGGCAACTATCGCGGCGCGCATCTTCTCGTATTGCTCACGACTAGGCGTGTTGCGGCCTGCCTCCCAGTTTGATACTGCCCCGCCGTGGTTAACCCTTCCGTGCGCACCAATAACCGCAGTCAATTCGTGCATCGACAATCCGGCCTGCCTACGGCAATCTCGGAGCAGTTCCGCGAATGGCGAACGAAATAGGTTCCCATCAACTGCTGGCTCGGCAAACAGGATGCGTTCCGAGTGTGAATACCATTGCCGTAGCGCCTCCTTTTTCATCTTTCCTTTCCAGCCATCGAAACCTGGATCGTTCGGTTTAGTCCATACAACGTGTGAAAGTACATTGAATTGTTTGGACAGCATTACATCCAAGCGAGCCGACATCGAAGAAGCACAGAAGCAAAATAACGAGCCATTCGGCTTTAGTACGCGCCGCCACTCGGACGAATACTCCTCCATCCATTCAATGTAGTGCTGGTCTTCTGCGAACGCGGTGTCGCCGTAGATGTTCTGCTTCTTGGTAGAGTGATAAGGCGGGTCAGTCAAAATAAGTGAAACCGAGTGTGCTGGGAGCAGGCGTAACAGCGCCATCGAATCACCCTCAGCCACAACCGCATCGACAGCAGAGAGCCTAGTTTGCTGGCGAAGTGCTGTCTTGATTGCTTCGAAATCTTCTTGGCGCGTAGTCATGATTTGGCGGTTTCGTTGTTATTCGCAGGAGCGGAGTCCGTTGGTTCCAGAAGTGGCCAGCGCGTCACGAGATAACTCTGCACCGCTTCCCGAACGACCCACGCTAGTGACACACGTTGCTGGTCAGCGATGCGTTCAAGCTCAGAGTATTGATCCTCCGGAAAGCTGACCGAAGCTCGTACGGTGCGCTCCGCAGGAGCTGTATATGATCGAACTCTTCTGTTTGCCATGAATTTGCTGAGGAACAATTTGTAACAGCACCAAATTACACCACATTGGTGAATTACGCAACCGTCGTTATGGGGTCGCTGACTTCCGCTGATGCGCGCGGATTCACTCAGATGGCCGCATAAATCGTTCGACCGCAGTCGTCTCCTCTCCACCACCATTCCAAAGCCCGGACATGCTCCGGGCTTTTTCACGCCCGCGAAGGGCCAGCAGTGGCGGGGTTTCGCGGGCGGTGCGAATTTCGATGATCGCCGGTAGGCCCTGATTCCGCCCTGACGGCCACCCGAATTCCTCTCTTTTCTCTGTTTTTGTCTTGCCCGGTCAAGGCGCGACACCCTGTAACCATGCTGGTTTCCGGGCGGTGGTTTGCACCACATTGCGCCTGCCAAACGGATTACAAACGTTCTCTCGCGGCAACTATCCGCAGCACGACTTGCCGGAAATCTGGATCGGCGGACACGGCACCGTGCCGTAGGAACAGAATACGCAGCAGTCGCCCGGCTTGGGTTTGAGCACCGTGTGACAGCCCTCGCACTCGTAGAACCATTGGCATGCATCCGTCGGCATCCGCTCGGTCTTCACGTGCCCGCACACCGGGCAGGTCAATGTCGAATCAAGTACGGGTTCCAAGACGGCCTCCAGAGATGATCGGTGATTGTAGGCCATCACTGCCCCAACCCGCCAATCACTGCCTGTTGAAGAGCAGGCGAAACAGCAACGCCCCGCCAGCCTGGCTGAATGGAAGATAGCCGAGCTATTCTTTGCCGATTTGTCATGGTGGCGTCAAAATGGCGACAGTGATACACTGAACGCTCAAATGATCGTTGGAGGTTGATATGGGTACCGCAGTTGCCAAGCAAGACCGCATCGGCGCCCGGGTTCCGCATGAGGTGTACGAGACGCTTTGCCGTGCCGCCGAGCTGACCGGCGCGACGGTCAATCAGTTCCTGGTGCAGGCCGCGCTCAAGGAGGCCCAGGAAGTCATCGAGCGCGAGGAGGTCATCCGCCTCAGCCCGCGCGACTGGAACTGGCTGCTCGACTTGATGGAAAACCCGCCCAAGTCAAATGCCAAGTTGAAGGCTGCCATGAAGCGTTATCAGAAAGCCAAGCGAGACGATGCAGGTACTGCCTTTAACTGGGAGCCATGACCGGCAGGGTTTCGACTGTAGCCGCCAGGAACTGAACGACTGGCTGCGGCAGGTCGCGCGTCAGCATCAGGACAAGGGGTTGTCGAAAACCTTCGTCGCCATCCGCGAAGAAGATCCGGCGCGCATCTGCGGCTTCTACGCGCTGACCTTGGCCGAACTCGAAAACCGGCATCTGCCGGATGCCTGGCGCAAGAAGCTGCCGCGCCGCATCCCCGGCGTGCGGCTGGGCCGGCTGGCGGTCGACCGGCAATATCAGGGCAAGGGGCTGGGAGAGTTGCTGTTGATCGATGCCCTGACAAGGGCGCGGCGCATTTACGCCGAGGCCGGTGGCATTGGCCTGTTCGTCGACGCGCTCGATGAGCAGGCGGCAGCGTACTACCGCCGTTTCGGTTTTCAGTCCGCACCGGATAATCCGCTGCTGCTATTCCTGTCGGCACAAGCCGAAGGCGAAGGACGCCCGAAGGGCGGTCCCGCGTAGCGGGATGCCGTCACGAGCGAAGCGAGGCGGCACAAAGGTCACAGTCCTGATCGACCTGTGCACCGCTTTTCAGGCCATCACGCAACCAGTACAGGGCTTGCACCACGCGCATGGCCGGACGCCCGGCCCAGTAGAGCTTGCTTGGTGCCGTCAACTTGAACTGGAGAGTCAGTTTGCCCAACTGGATCGGACGCAACCGGCCATCGGGATGGCCTGGGTCGACCTTCCAGAGATATGCGCATCAGCAAGCGTTGAACCGAAGCGCGGCAACGATGTCTTGAATCGTCAGCCTGGGCAAGTTTTCGGCGGCTCCTGTGAGCGAATTGTTGGCGTCCGGTGTGGCGTTATTTGCATCGGGCGGTCTGTGCATCGTGCGTTGCCCGTATTCGATAATGTTTCTGGCCTTTTCCCCCTTTCTGTGCTCCCTGCCGGAAGCCAGAAGCGTCAAACGGAGTACCATCGCCCACTGTGGCGCGATGGAAGAAAACCCAGCTCGGTTCGTAACTAACGCACATGGCGCAGGCCACCCCGAATGATGAATCGTCTGCGCCATGCGCGTTTCCCTCACATCCCGCGACACGTTACTGGCGGAGCCAGCCGCTTGCGGGAGCGGGTGTGATGCGGTCATTCCCGCCCCGGAGGCTTCGCCACGCCGTGTCATGACCGCCACATCCCGCGACACGTTACTGGCGGAGCCAGCCGCTTGC
>JACRPU010000034.1 GCA_016223025.1 Nitrosomonadales bacterium
CGGGTGTTTGCAGATTTGGCCGGGGTTACCCGCCAACTCGAATCGGGTCTGCCGAAACTTGCCGCAAATACGGGATCCGTGCGCAGCATCGCTGCTTGGCCGTGGATTGTTAGTCTCAATTTGAACGCGCATTAGAATAAGCAGCTCTTAGATTGACTGAGCTGATTATCGGAAGCCCGCGCTTGCCGCCAACCCTTTGGCACAGCCTTGCCGACATATATCGGGTAGCTGTATGACAGGCGATTCAGCTCCGCATATTTCTTGTACACGGGGTTCTTGCCCGTGTAATAAATGGCGTAAACCCCGGTGCCAAGGAAAGGCTCCGGCGGAGGCAGCGTATGCGCGGGGGTTCCGTTGAAGAATCTGATTGCGTCCTTGACGAGATCGGCAAAAGCATCGCTTTTGTATACGTGCGTGCTCCTGTCGAAGGCTATTGATTTCATGGGCGAGAAGCGCAGCGGTCAGTTATTGCTTTGATAGGCGACCTGCCCCTCAACCAGCGTATAGCGCACGCGGCCCCGGACTTCGTATCCAAGAAATGGCGAGTTTTTGCCCTGGCTTTTCAACGCGGCAGGCTCGACCACCCAGGAGGCATCGGGGTCGAATATGCATAGGTCGGCATGTGCGCCAACGGACAGGTATCCCACTTTTTGCCCGATCAGTTGTGCGGGATTTACGGTAACGAGCTTCATGGCATCCAGCAGCGGCACGCCGTCCTGTTCCGCCCATTTCAGCCCCAGCGGCAACAGCAACTCCAGCCCGGTTGCGCCGTCTTCAGCCTCGGCGAACGGCAATTGTTTTGCGTCCTCGTCCACGGGCGAATGGTTGGAGCAGATCGCGTCTATCGTGCCGTCCTTGAGTCCTGCACGCAGTGCATCGCGGTCGCGCAGGCTGCGCAGCGGGGGTGCCAGGTGGCAGTTGGCATCGAAATAACCGATGTCCATTTCGGACAGGTGAACATGGTTCATGGATACATCGCAGGTCACCGCCAGCCCCTCGCGTTTGGCGGCGCGCACCAGTTCCACCCCGGCGGCGCTGGATATGAGGCAGACGTGCAGCCTGGCCCCGGTCTCGCGCGCCAGATGCAGCATGGTGGAGAGCGCGACGGTTTCGGCCACTACCGGAATGGACGGCAACCCCAGGCGCGTCGCCACTTCGCCGTCGTGCGCCACACCGTTCCTGGCGATAAAGCTGTCCTGCGGGCGCAGCCACACGCTGTAGCCGAACGTCGCCGCGTATTGCATGGCGCGCAACAGCACGCGCGTGTCGGTGAGCGGCGCGTCTGCCTGGCCGAAGGCCTTGCAACCCGCATCGGTCAGTTCCGCCATCTCGGTCAGCTCCGCGCCTTTCAGGCCATAAGTCAGCGCGCCGACCGGAAATACACGGCACAGGTTGAGCGATCGCGCGCGGTGCTTCAACATTTCCACGAGGCCCGGCTCATCCAGAGGGGGGTCGGTATCCGGCGGGCAGGCCAGCGAGGTGACGCCGCCCGCCACCGCCGCTTCCATTTCGGATTCCAGGGTGGCCTTGTATTCGAAGCCCGGCTCGCGCAAACGTGCGGCGACATCCACCAGGCCGGGCATGACGATCAGTCCGGCGGCATCAATCACCTGATCGGCAACAAAACCGTCCGGAGCCGCGCCGATGGCGGCAATGCGTTTTTCCGCGACGAACACGTCACGCTGCGCATCAATCCGGTTTTTCGGGTCTATCAGGCGACCGTTTTTGATGTGGATGTTCATTTCGCCCCCGCCAGCATGCTCATCACCGCCATCCGCACCGCGATGCCGAATGTCACCTGCGGCAAAATTACCGAGTTCGCGCCATCGGCCACGCTGGAATCAATTTCCACGCCCCGGTTCATCGGCCCGGGATGCATCACGATGGCGTCGCTCTTTGCCTGCACCAGCTTCTCCTGAGTGAGGCCGTAGTACTTGAAATACTCCTGCGCGGATGGCAGCAGCGCGCCCTGCATGCGCTCGTTCTGCAAACGCAGCATCATCACCACATCCACGTCGCGCAGACCCTGCCGCATGTCGTGATAAACCTGCACGCCGAGCTTCCCGACCATGGCCGGCAGCAAAGTCTTGGGCGCGATCACGCGCACTTCCGGCACGCCCAGCGTGGTCAGCGCATGGATTTGCGAGCGCGCCACGCGCGAATGCAGGATGTCGCCGACAATGGCTACACGCAGGTTGTGGAATTCTTTTTTGAAATGGCGGATGGTGAACATGTCCAGCAGCGCCTGGGTGGGGTGCGCGTGGCGCCCGTCCCCGGCGTTGATGACGTGGATTTCCGGCGCGACGTGCCTGGCGATGAGATGCGCCGCGCCGCTCTGCGCGTGGCGCACCACGAACATGTCGGCATGCATGGCGCACAGGTTGCCCACGGTGTCGAGCAGGGTTTCGCCCTTGCTGGCGGAGGAAGAGCCGATATTCAGGTTGACCACGTCGGCGGACAGGCGCTTGGCGGCAATCTCGAAGGTGGTGCGCGTGCGCGTGCTGTTCTCGAAGAATATGTTGAACACCGATTTGCCGTGCAGCAGCGGCACTTTTTTGATCTCGCTGCCCTCGGCGGCGCTCACGAAAGTTGCCGCGTGATCGAGGATGTTGCGCAGGATGGGTGCGGGCAACCCTTCGGTGGAAAGCAGGTGCTGCAACTCGCCGTTCTTGTTCAGTTGCGGGTTGTTCATCTGGAAAGCCTCTAGTGGCCGAAACACTCTCGGGTTCATGCGGCATGCCCCGATGACGGCTCGTCGAAATACGCCCGCAAAATCTGCTGGGCGGCAACCTGGTCCAGCAGCGCCTTCTGCTTGATGCCGCGTATTCCCGCTTCATTCAACTGCGAACTTGCGGCGGCGGATGTGTAGCGCTCATCCACCAGGATGGCCGGCAAATCGAAGCGCCCCTTGAGGCGCCGGGCAAAACGGCGGCAAAGGCGGGTCATCTCGTGCGGCGTACCGTCGTCGTTGCCGGGCAACCCCACTACCAGCGCCGCCGGCTGCCATTCGCTGATGAGCGCGGCAATGGCCGAAAAGCGCTGCTCGTTCTGCTCGCCGTGCAAGGTAACCAGCGGCTGCGCCGTGCCCGAGACGGAATTACCCACTGCTACGCCGATGCGCCGGGTGCCGAAATCGAATGCCAGGAATGTGCCGGAAAACGGCAGGCAGGGGGCAGGAGACAGGTTTTTGTCCGCGCCCCGCGCGGTCTGTGTAACTTGCGCGGCAACGCCGCGACAAGGGGTTTGGTCCCTGTTTTCAGTCACCCGGCCCCCGCCATCAGGCATGCCCCGCATCCTCGGACAGCGAGGCATAATCCACGCCCAGCAGCGCCATCGCGGCCGCCAGGCGCTCCTCTGCGGGCAGTTCGAAAAGGATGTGCTCGGAAGCCATCACGCTGAGCCAGGCGTTTTGCGACAGCTCGTGCTCCAACTGGCCCTGCGCCCACCCCGCGTAACCCAGCGACACCAGCAGGCTGCGCGGCTCCTGGCCTTCGCCCACCGCCTGCAGAATATCCTTGGAAGTGGTCAGGCCGACCTTGTTGTGGATGGACAAGGTGGACTGCCAATTGCCGATCGGGTCATGCAGCACAAAACCCCGGTCGGTCTGCACCGGCCCGCCGAAATGCACCGGCAATTTTTTCATTTCCGGCTGATTCAAGGGAATCTTGACCTGCTCGAACAACTCGCCCAGGGTGAGATTGGTCGGGCGGTTCACTATGATGCCCAGCGCGCCCTGCTCGTTGTGTTCGCAAACATAGGTGAGCGATTTGGCGAAAACGGAATCCGCCAGGGATGGCATGGCGATGAGAAAATGATGGCTGAGATCGAGTTGCGGCATGGGCGGCATTGTACCCCCCTGCGGCGGCCTTCACAATTTCCGGGCCGGTCTTGCGCTGACGCCCGGCTCACCCTGACCCCGGACACCGCCAGGCGCGAAGCGGCCCTCGCCATGCCGGGATTCATTCCGGGAAAACCCCGCCACCCATCGGGATGGCGGTGGATTTCAGCAAGCCGTTAACCGGCGTTAAGCCGGTCCAGCAGTTCGCGTATTTTCGCCGGATCATCCGCGCGCAGTATCTTGTGCGTGATGGCTTCCGTCCCGGCCAGACTGGTAGTCAGGATGCGCTGCTTGACGCTGAACAGTTGCGCCGGATGCATGGAAAGCTGGCGCAAGCCGAGGCCGAGCAGCAAGCGGGTGTAAGCGACCTCGCCGGCCATTTCGCCGCACACGGAAACCGGTATGCCCGCCTTGTTGGCGTTGCCGATGACGTGCGCCAGCAGGTACAGCACCGCCGGGTGCAGCGGGTCGTACAGATGCGCCACCTCCTCGTCGGTGCGGTCTATCGCCAGGGTGTACTGGATCAGGTCGTTGGTGCCGATGGACAGGAAATCCAGCTTCCTGGTAAAGGTATTGAGCGCGAGGGCGGCGGCAGGAATTTCGATCATGCCGCCGACCGGTATCTCGCGGTTGTACGGAACGCCCTCCCTGTCCAGGCTTTGCCGGGCGGTGGCGATGGCTTGCAGGGTCTGGTTGATCTCCGCCGCGCCGGAGAGCATCGGCACCAGTATTTTCACGTTGCCGTAATGCGAGGCGCGCAGCAGCGCGCGCAGTTGCGTGCGGAACAGTTGCGGCTCGACCAGGCACAGGCGGATGGCGCGCAGGCCCAGCGCCGGGTTGCTGGCCACGCGCTGCACGCCTTTGATCTGCTTGTCCGCGCCCAGATCGAAGGTGCGGATAGTCACCGGCAAGCCGCGCATGCCCTCCGCCACGGCACGGTAGGCCTCGAACTGCTCGTCCTCATCCGGCAGTTCGTCGCGGTTGAGAAACAGGAATTCGCTGCGGAACAGCCCTATTCCCGCCGCCGAGTTTTCCTTGACATCAGGCAGGTCGTGCGGCATTTCAATGTTGGCGTGCAGCTCGATGCGGACGCCCTCAAGGGTGATGGCGCGCTTGGTCTTGAGCCCCTTGAGTTTTTTCCGTTCCAGCTCCCACTGATCCTGCCGCAACCGGTACTCGGCAAGGATCTGCCGGTCCGGGTTGACGATGATTACGCCATGCTCTCCGTCCACGATGATTTCGTCGTTTTCGCGCACGAGCAGGCGCGCGCGGTGCAGGCCGACCACGCAAGGCGTATTGAGGCCGCGCGCGATGATGGCGGTGTGCGAGGTGGCACCGCCCAGATCGGTGAGAATGGCGGAGAACTGGTGCGGCTTGAGCTGGATCAGGTCCGCCGGGCTGACATCGTGCGCCACCAGTATCATCTTTGCGCCGTGCTCCGTTGCGGGCGGCGCATGGCCGGCATGGCCGGCCAGCGTCTTGAGCACGCGCTCCACGACCTGCACCACGTCGGTCTTGCGCTCGCGCAGATAGGCATCCTCGAAGGCTTCAAAATGCATGACCAGCTCGTCCATCTGCACCTTCAGCGCCCATTCCGCATTGCACCGCTCGCGGGCGATCATCTCGCGCGCCGCCTTGCTGATGTGGTCGTCGTCGAGAATCATCAAGTGCAGATCCAGAAACGCATCAAATTCGGCGGCGGCCTGCTGCGGGCGCACGGCGCGCAACGCGGCAAGCTCGTGGCGCGCGGTTTCCAGCGCGGCGTCGAAGCGCGCCACCTCTTCCTGCACCAACTGATCGGGCAATGCGTAATGAGCCACTTCCAGCGAAGTGTGCGAAACGAGATGGGCATGGCCGATGGCGATGCCGCTGGAGACCGCGATGCCGTGCAGGGTAAAACTCATTCGCCTTCTCCAAAGTAATTGCCGATCAGCGCGAGGATCGCATCCATCGCTTCCCGCTCATTTTCGCCGCTGGTTTCGATGCCGATGGTGCTGTCCTTGGCTGCGGCCAGCATCATTACGCCCATGATGCTTTTCGCGTTCACGCGCCGCCCGGCGCGCGTCAGCCACACCTCGCAGGGATACCGCGAAGCGGCCTGGGTCAGCTTGGCCGAGGCACGCGCGTGCAACCCCAGCTTGTTAATTATCAGCGCATCCCGTTGCAACATCGCAGCATCCCGATTCGGAATTGATATCCATGACGCATCCGCGCCCGCTCTCCAGAGTCTTTCGCATAACTTCGGCCAGCGGCCTGCCGCTGTAGCACACCGCGCGCAACAGCATCGGCAGGTTCACCCCCGCCAGGCCTTCCACGCGCCCCGGCTGAACCAGCCGCCGCGCGATGTTGGACGGCGTGGAGCCGAACAGGTCGGACAGCAGCAACACGCCTTCGCCCGCATCCAGTTGGGCGACGATGGCGCGCGCTTCCTCTTCCTTGCGCTGCGGATCATCGTCCGCCAGCACCGGCAACGCCCTCACGTTGGGCGGTACGCCGCCCATCACATGCCGCACGCAATCCACCAGGCTGTCGCCCAGGCCGTTGTGCGTTATCAGCAAAATTCCGATCACCTCAAATGACTCCCAGATAACGCGCCAGCAACCCGGCCACCAGCAACAGGATTATCCCTCCGTAACGCAGCAAGGCGCGCAGCCATTTCCTGCGCGCCGCCTCCTCGCGTATGCCCTCGTCCACGATGCCGCGTATTTCCTTGAGCGCGCGCATGCCCGCCGCCCGCCGGATATTCCGCTCCCTGCGCTCCTCCTCCGGCATATTCACGGCCCGGCCTTCAGCACGGTGGTTTTATCCGTGAATTCTAGCCGCTTCCGCATCGCGGCGGTAACATGCACTACTCCCTCGCCATCAATCAGCAGCGCCTCGGCGATATTCATTTTTTGCGCGGCGCTGCGCCAGCCCCGGCTGCCGGAAATGAACAGGGGTTTGGAAACCGCATCCGACAGCACGCCCGCGCGGGCGCCGCGCGCCATAACCGGCGACCCTTCGACTGCGCCCGGGGCAGGCTTGACTGGCGTTGTTTGCTCGCCCGGTCGAATGGCTGGTGGTTTTATCAGCACGGTGACCGCCTGCACGCCCTGTACCGGCTGGCCGGACCTGGGGTCAATCAGATGGCAATAGCGCTTGTCGCCCAGCATGAAATAGCGCTGGTAATCGCCCGATGTGCCAACGGCCTCGCCGTCATGCAGTTCCATCGTGGCGATCGGTCCCGGTTTGCGCGGGTGCTGGATACCGATGCGCCAGGCTCGGTCGCCGTGCCGCCCCAGCGCCAGCACATTGCCGCCGATGTTGATGAGCGCGTTGCGGATGCCTTGTTGCTTCATCAGCAAAGCCGCGCGATCCAGCGCATAGCCCTTGGCGTAGCCGCCCAGGTCAAGCTGCACGGCAGGGTTGCGGCTGGTGACAACCACGCCTGCGTTCCCCCCTTCCAACTTCCCCCCGGAGGGAGGAAGAGCAACCGTCCTCCCCGCTTGGGGCGGGGAGGTGAGAAAAACAATATCGCTCATCTGCGGCCTCGCCGCAACCAGCGCGGCAAGCTGTTTTTCGTCCGGCAGCGCGGCGTGGAATTCGTCGGCGTGAAAACCCCACAGCTTCACCAGTCCGCCGATAGCCGGGTTGAACAGGTTGCCGGATTGCGCGGAAAGCTGCGCGGCATCTTTCAGCATGGCGGCAAGCTCGGGCGGCACTTCCCCGCTTGCCCCCCTGCCGAATGCGGCGTTCAGGCCGCTTACCGCGCTGGGCTCCCAGGCGTGCAGCAGGTTGTGCAGCCGCTGGAATTCCTGCATCACCGAGGCAACAGCCTTCCGCGCCTTGCCCTCATCCTCGCCATGCACGCTGACTTCCACCAGCGTGCCGAACACGTAGCCCTGCTCCTGGTAAGCGGGCTGCTCCTTTTGCCCGCAAGCGGCCAGCAGGAAACAGAAAAAAGGGATCAGGAAACAGGTGGCCGCGCGGCGGCGTTCGGCACGCTCATATAAAACACAGCATAGCCGCGATAACACGACCGGTTCCCGATTCCCGACCTCCGTCATCTGCCTTCCAGCTCCGCCGCCGCCGCCAGCAGCGCCAGCCGCGCCACTACGCCATAGGCATAGAAGCGGTTGGGCATGATGTCACCCGGCGCGCAATCCCGGCTGGGAAAGGCGCAGCAGCTCTCGAACGCCTGCGGCACAAACCGCATGCCCGGCGCGTTGAGGTTCTCGTCCACGCCGCGCTCGGTATGCACGCGGTAGAAGCCGCCCACCACGAAATGATCCACCATGTACACCACCGGTTCGGCCACCGCATCCCTGATACTTTCGAAGGTGTACACCCCTTCCTGCACCAGCACTTCGTGTACCCGCACCCCTTCCTTGCCTACCGCCATCTTGTTGCGCTGTTTGCGGTTGAGGCCGCGCACTTCTGCGGCGTCCTTCACCGTCATGACCCCCATGCCGTAGGTGCCGGCATCGGCCTTGACGATGACGAAGGGGGCGTCTTTTACGCCATATTCGGCGTATTTCGCGCGCATCTTGCCCAGGATGGCATCCACCTGGACGGCCAGGCATTCTTCGCCGGTGCGAGCCAGAAAATCAATCTCGCCGCAGGTGGCAAAACAGGGGTTGATCAGCCAGGGATCAATGCCGAGCAATGCGGAAAATTCGGTGGCGATGTGGTCATACGCGCCGAAATGGTGCGACTTGCGGCGCGTGGCCCAGCCGGCTGCGAGCGGCGGCAGCACGGTCTGCTCCAGATTTTGCAGGATGTCCGGCACCCCGGCGGAAAGATCGTTATTGAGCAGAACGACGCAGGGATCAAAATTTTCCAGCTTCAGACGGTTGCCCATGCGCTGCAACGGCTCCAGCGTGAGCGTGCCGCCGCCGGGCAAGCCGAGCGCCACGGGGCCGGCAATATCCGGCAACAAACTGCCGACGCGCACCATCAACCCCGCCTGTTTCAGAATCAGCGCAATCTGCGCGACATTTTCCAGATAATGCAGGTTGCGGGTATGGTTTTCCGGAATCAGCAGCACGCCGCGCGCTTCCGGGCAGATTTTCTCGATGGCGCTCTGCGCGGCCTGCACGCACAGCGGCAGGAAATCCGGGTTCAGATTGTTGAAACCGCCGGGAAACAGGTTGGTATCCACCGGCGCCAGCTTGAACCCGCAGTTGCGCAAATCCACCGACGCGTAGAACGGGATGGTGCGCTCCTGCCATTGCGAGCGGAACCAGTGCTCGATGACGGGTTGCGCGCTGAGGATGCGCTGTTCCAGATCAAGCAGCGGGCCGTTCAAGGCGGTGGTGAGATGGGGAACCATGATGTGCCTGCAAGATTGCAAAGGGGTATTTTAGCCGATTGCGGAGCGATTCTGATTGCTCGCAGGATTTCAAGGGCAGCAACTTTCCCGGCAAGCACAGCAAGCGCAATGAGCGGCAGGCAGCGTGGTAGTGAGCTTGCTTCAACGGCCAAATAAGGGGCGCGCCCCGTCTGGCCGATGCGTTCGGCGCAGGGTGCGCCCCCCTCGCCAGATATTGAAAGTGCGATTGCCGGCCCCACACAGGAAGCCGTAGGGTAAACTTTCAAGCTCCGAAGACACTGCCTGACCCCCGACAATTCCCGTCTCGAAAAGGGGGCGCTGCCACAGAATGTTTCATTCGTTCTGCGGAATGATGTCGCGCAGCAGAAAACAGCCAGCGCTGGCAGTGCGAACATTGCAGGAAACCGGCAACCGATCCGGAGGACAACCGCCAATGAGCTTGGGCAGCAAACAGCGCATCCAGAATGCGCCCGCCTTCGTGTTGCATAGCTACCCGTACCGCGAAACCAGCCTGTTGCTGGAGACATTCAGCCGCGAGCATGGCCGCGTGGCGCTGGTGGCGCGCGGCGCGCGGCGGCCAAGGTCGGAGCTGCGCGGGCTGTTGATGAGTTTTCAGCCGCTGGCGTTGAGCTGGTTTGGCAAGCACGAACTGCGCACCCTGCGCCACGCCGAGTGGCAGGGGGGCCAGCCGCTGTTGCGGGGAACAGCATTGCTGTGCGGATTTTATTTGAACGAACTGCTGCTCAATCTGACGGTGCGCGACGACCCGCACGAGCGGCTATTCGATTACTACCAGATCACCTTGCAACATTTGGCGCGTGAAACAGATCATGCCGCCACCCTGCGCTGCTTCGAGAAACATTTGCTGCAGGAGCTTGGCTATGCGCTGTTGCTGGAGCATGAAGCGGGCTGCGGAAAACCCATTGATCCCGCCATACAATACCGCTACGTGATCGAACGCGGTGCCGTGCCAGCCGAGGAGGCCGGGACGGGCGGCACGGTTGTGCGGGGGAAAACATTGCGGGATATGGCTGCCGACGATTACCGCGATTCGGTCAGCGCGCAGCAAAGCAAACAATTGATGCGCACGCTGCTGAACCACCATCTCGACGGCAGGTTACTGCACACCCGCGAACTGATAAAAGACTTGTTGAGAACGTGAGCAACGATCCTGTTTGTTAGCGCACAAAATGGGAATTCATGCGGTTATAGACTTCGAAACAACCGGCCTCTCTCCGCCCCTTGGTGCGCGGCCGACAGAAGTCGCGATTGTCCTCATTGCCGAGGGCAAGATCATCGATCGTTTTCAGAGTTTGATGAATCCAGGGGTCTCGATTCCCAATGACATACAAGTCTTGACCGGTATAACCAATGAAATGGTTCGCAAGGCTCCCAGGGTTGAGGCAGTGATGAGCGATGCCGTGCAATTTGTGGGCACTCATCCAATTGTTGCGCACAACGCAGCCTTCGACAGCAAGTTCTGGGACGCTGAGTTACGCCGAATTAATGGAAGGCGCAAACAGGAATTTGCTTGTTCAATGCTCCTGGCCCGACGTATTTTCCCGGAAGCACCGAATCACAAATTGGGCACTCTTGTGCGGACGCTGGGCTTGCCTGCAACAGGTCGTTACCATCGCGCACTGGCCGATGCTGAAGCCACAGCTTATCTGTTGCTGCACATCCAGCAAGAACTCCAGCGACGCTTTCGCCTTTCAGCAGTGAGCCACGAATTGCTGATAGCCATACAAACCGCGAGCCGCAGTCAACTCGATGCTTGCATTCGTCGCTACCGGAGTATCGAAAGGTGATTTACAAAAATGGAAGACGCGATCTACTCGACTGGCTTAAAAAGCAGCTGATTGGACCACACTCACATCATCCTGGATAAAGTGCAGACGTCGCTTGGCGCGGACATGGGAACGAGGGGGGCAGGAGCTGGGCCGAAAATTCGGGAGACGATCAGTGCATCAAAAGAGGAATCCGCTAGGCTTTTGGCGATTGAACTCGTTGAACTCATCGACCATGGAGGCATATCACCAGGCGATGTTACGATCTTGTCACCTTATCCTGTCGGAAATTCCTGCGTTGCCTTGCTGCCAGAAAAGATCAGGAATGAGATCGTGACGCTTGACGAATATTCACTGAGGAATTTCCCCAATGCGAAAGCCAGTTTTGCTGAGATCGCAAATTTCAAGGGGCTCGAAAATGAAGCCATCATCGTTGTCGATCTTCCACCTCCGACCAAAAGCAGCCAGAATCCAATAATGCATTATGTAGCTATGAGTCGTGCCAGATCAGTGCTCTCGCTCATTCAAGGGAAATCTTGACGGCATCTATCAGAAACTCGCAGCACTGAGCGCCACACAATACAAACTGTCAGGAATCTAAAGCCACGCATCCGGACGAGGGAGCCCCGTAGGGTGGATAAGCGGAGCGCATCCGCTTTACCCGTGTGGTGGATGCGCTTCGTACCTCAGGCATCTACCTCTCCGAGAGTTTATGGGGGTGTGCGCCAGGCTGTCGCAGTGACCGCTCCTCCAGCCCGATCAGGTTATTGCGCGCCTTGTAGTAATCGGGGTCGAGCTTCAGCGCGACGCCGAATTCCCTGATTGCCTCGTCCTTGCGCCCCGCCAGCTTGTAGGCATAGCCCAGATTATTGTGGGCTCTGGCTTTAGCGGGAGACTTTGCCACCGTGTCCTCCCAGAGCGAGATTTCGTTCTGGAATACCTGATTGCGCATCACCGTGAGGCCGGCAAACACAAGGGCCAGCACTGTCCCGGCCAAAGCGAATGTTCCCGGCTTCAACCGGGTTGCCGCTTCTGCCGTCAGCGCAAGGGCGAGCGGCCAGCTCACCAGATACATTTGCCGCTCGTTCGCCACGTCCAGGCGAGGGAGGAAAACATACAGCGGAACCAGTTGCAGCAAGGCCCACGCCAGAGCGAAGCCGATCCAGGGGCGGCTGCGCATCGCGCGAACCGTCATCACGACCGCGCCCGCAAGCAGGAACATCTGCGGCAAATGCCCCGCAAAACCCTGTGCCGTCTTCAGGTCGGGATCAATATTCAGCCACAGCGGGAACATCCATTGCTGTAACAGATAGACAAATGCGTCGGCCTGCGTCGCGAGGTTTCCCCGCAAGCTGTTCAGGGCGGCGCTTCTCTCCATTTGCGAGAGGTAGCTGCCGTCCCACAGGAAGAAACTTCCTGCCAGCGCGAGCACGGCCCAGTTCGGCCATTGGTGTCTGAGCGCAACCTTGAAGGGTTCACCGCAAGCAACGCTCCATGCCAGCAGTGCAAGCGGGAAAGTGACCGCCGTTTCCTTTACGGCGAGCGCCACGACAAAACAAAGCGGCGTCAGGATATGCAGATAACCCCTGTTCCCACCCTCGCGCCCGGAAGCATAAACCAGCAAACCCGCCAGATAAAACAGCGTCATCAGCGTGATGGAACGCCCGCAGACATAGGTCACCGCTTCGGTATGGATGGGGTGCAGCGCGAACAGCAGCGCGGCGAAGAGCGGCACGCCGGATTGCCGCTGCGGCAACTGCGGATGGGCGCGCACGAACCGGCACGTCAGCGCGAACACCAGAAAAACATTGCCCAGGTGGATCGCAATGTTGGCGAGATGGAATCCGGCGACGCCCCACCCGGAAATCCAGTTGAGCGTGTAGCTCAGTTTCAGGATGGGCCGTATGCCCTGCCCCAGATCATCCAGCCACGCCTGCCAGGTGTGAATGCGCGGGTTGTTTACGATGACGCTGTAATCGTCAAACTGGAAATCCGCCCGCAGCGCGTTGAAATACGCCGCGCAGGCGGCAACTGCGAGCAATGCCAGGAAGAGCGGTCGCCCGGCGGCGTGATGCCGCTCAGGCGAGGGCATCATCACTCACCGCTTGTACGCATACCGGGCGCAGCAGAATTTTTCGCGGCCTCTCATTCCTTGACGGCCTCGACCGGAATGGTGAGGGTTACCTCGTCACCCACATAGGGCGCATGTTTTCCGGCATTGAATTCCGACCTCTTGATTCTGGCGGTGGCGTTGGCCCCGCAGGCATCTTTCTTGAGCATGGGGTGGGGCATGCAGTGGAAAGAAGTGATGGTGAGCGTCACCGGCCTGGTCACGCCCTTGACGGTCAGATCGCCTTCCACGGCAACCGGCTTGTCGCCGTCAAACTTCAGGCTCCTGGATTTGTACGTGATCTCGGGAAACATGACCGTGTCAAAAAAGTCCCCGGCCTGGATGTGCTCGTTGAAAAGCGCAGAGCCGGTATTGACCGATCTGGCGTCTATCGTCACCTCCACGGAGCCGGATTTGGCGGCGCGATCCAGGGTGATTTTGCCGCTGGTACTGTCAAACCGGCTGGACTGTGTGGAATAGCCGAAGTGGCTGTACTCGAAACGCGGCATGGTATGTTTGCCGTCAATGATGTACGTCTCCGGCGCTGCATGGGCAACGGACAACAGCGATGCGGCCACTGCAACTGCAAGATATTTTTTCATGAAGTTTCTCCTTGGTGGTTGGTGGGGCTACTTTCCGGGTGTTGCTGCTGCGGCAACGATGTGGAATCTGATCTGCACTTCGTTGGCCACTGTGGCGAGATCGGACCAGATCCCCTCGCCGATGCCGTAATCCAGGCGTTTCAGGTGGAATGTTCCTTCAAACACGGCAACCGCGCCCTCCTGCCGGAACGTGAAGGGAGCCGAGACATCCAGCGACCTGCCTTTGATGGAAAGTTTGCCGAGCGCCTCGTAGCGGTTGCCGCCCAGCGCCTTGACGCCGGACGAGACGAATTGCGCCACCGGAAATGCTTTGGTATTGAACCACAGCTTGCCGCCTACCTCGTCATCGGATTCGCTGAAGCCGGTATCTATGCTGGCGAGCTCCACCTCGATCCTGGCGTGGGCGGCACGGATTTTCTCCGGGTCAAAAGCAAGGCGGGCAGAAAACCTGTTGAATTTTCCTTCCATCGGAACATTCATCTGCTTGTACGCGAAGGTTATTGCGCTCTTTCCAGTTTGAACTTCGCCGAATTCAGCCGCATGTGAACCGGCTGGCAGCAGAGGGAAGCACAATACTGATCCGGCACAAATAAAGCCCCGCAGGGTGGATAAGCGCAGCGCATCCGCCTTTACCCGTGTGGCGGATGCGCTGCGCTTATCCACCCTACCCCTGCCGTTACTCGCACGAAAGTCGGATGAACTCATCTTCATCTCCTGCTGCCGAAGGGCAGCATCCGCAGCAGCGTCGTGTCCTTGTCCAAAAAATGGTGCTTGAGCGCGGCGGCAACGTGCATTCCGGCCAGCGCCAGCAACCCGAAGTTCAGCGCCTCGTGAACCTCTTGCAGCGTGTCGCCCAGCGCCTTGTCCTTGCCCACCAGATCGGGCAGTTGCACCAGCCCGAGGTAAACGACCGGCACGCCCTTGGCGGAGCTCATCAGCCAGCCCGAAACGGGAATAACCAGCAGCAGTACGAACAGCAGGAGATGCAGGCCTTGCGCGGCGCGTTGCTGCCACAGGGGAACAGTTTCCGGCAGCGGCGGCGGAACATGCTTCACCCGCCACGCCAGGCGTGCCACAGTAAGCAGCAGTACCGTGACGCCTATCCACTTGTGATAGCTGACCAGTTGCAGTTTGAACGGGGAGAGCGCCAGCCCGTGCATGTACACCCCGAGCGGGAAGGTGACGATGAGAAGCAGCGCGGTCACCCAGTGCAGCGCGATGGCGGTTGCGGTATAGCGGATGATTGCAGGAGTCACGGTGATTCCTCCCCGGCGGTGTGCGCCGCAGCAAATGCCTCGCGCAAGCGGCGCATGCCTGCCGCAATTCCTGCCAGTTCTTCCGGCGGCAACGGGGCAAAGGCACGCTGCATGTAGGCTATGTGCGCCGGAAAGACGCGATCAAACAGCTTCTCCCCCGCGCGGGTCAACTGGATGATCTGGCTGCGCCCGTCACTGGGAGAAGCGATCCGGCGCACCAGCCCCTTGTCCGCTAGGCGGTCAACCACACCGGTCAGCGTGCCCTTGGTAATCAGGGTCTTTTCGCCCAGCTCCTTCGGCGTCATGCCGGGCGTATTCCCGATCGTGGCGACAATATCGAATTGCGGCGGCGTCAGGCCCAGCGAACGGATGTGGGCGGAAGAATAAAACTCGAAGGCCTGGTAAGTACCGGCCAGCTCGCGCAATAAGGGAAGAAAAGCCGAAGGTGTCATAACAGAGGTAGTTAGTTCTACTTAGAACTACTATAGTTCTAACCAGAACCAAAGTCAAGCATTGCCATTCTTTGTGTCGCCATTCTTTGTCGCTGAAATACCTGTACTTCGGTACAATAGCGCTGCGGCATGAAAACCAATATGATTCCGTAGCCAAAATCAGGGGGAAACCAAACCATGAACCGTCGCATACTGTTAGCTTTAGCCATCGCCGCTTCGGCCAGCCACGGCACTGCCCAAGCCGTACCCGTCACTTTGCAGTTCACGGCAACCGATTTCTATAACGTCTGCTGCTCCCCCTTTACGGACCCGATTCCCACCACCCCCATCAGCGGCACGATAGTCTGGGATGCCGCAGATGCCCACTCGCCCATCAACTCCCTGACTTCCGTCAGCATGACGATAGACGGTCACAGCTATACGCTGGCAGATACCGGTTATGTCACGCCCTGGATTATATCTACCTTTTTCGTGCTCGGCGGTGCGCCTTACGGCACTTTATCCATGGGGTTCTCGGGGGGAAATTATTACGATGATTTCTCGTTAGCCTGGTATGCCGATACACTGGCTCCCCAGGCTTTCAGCTACTCCTCCTCTGCCAGCCATAGAGCATGGGGCAGCCAGACGTTCACGAACTTCAGCATCTCGGCGCTCGCCGTCCCCGAAGTGGAAACCTATGCCATGCTGCTGGCCGGACTCGGTCTGCTGGGTTTTGCCGCCCGACTCCGGAAGTAAACCGCAATCCTCGCCTGAAAGCGGATTAGTCTCTAGCAAGTTATGTCTTCGCATTTCTTGAGAAGAATTTAATGCAACAGTCAAAGTTCAGAAATCAACCGAATCAACCATCATCCTTGATGAGACAGGGGCCGAGTCGTTGCTGGGCAAAGGCGACATGCTAATCAAAGGTGTTGGCGTGCCGATGCAGCGGGCACATGGTTACTATATTCAGGCTAAAGAAATCACAGATAGATTGAAGCATCAGTTGAAATCTTTGCTAATCTCAGATGGATGCTAAGGTCGGTGGCGATATAGCTCGGCGTGCTGCCGACCGCGACGGGGAAGGCTTGCTCAATATAGGCGGGCGTGGATTCATCAAACGCTCTCTGGCACGAACCAGTATCCGCCAGTTTTTATAGTCGGGATACACCTGCGTAGTGATAGGCAGGATGACGACCATGGGTGTGCCGATTGCGCTCAACTCATCCGCCTGCAAAACAAGCACCGGTCTGATTTTGCCGATCTCCCGCCCGCGACCGGGGTTCAGGTTTGCTGCCCATATCTCGCCTCGCCGCATCATTTCCACCGTTTCGCAGGTTCTGTGTCGCCGGGTTTGCGGCCTTCGGCTTTGGCTTCGGAAACCAGCGTATCCATAAATTGCTTCCGCCCTTGGTCGCGCACAAATTTTTCCAATGCCGTGCGCGCCAACTCGGAGCGGTTCTGGTGCGTCTGTGCCGCCAGTACGGTTAATTGCCGATCCAAATTGTCCGGCAAGCGTAAAGTTGGCGTACCCATGGTTCCCACCCCCAAATAACAATGTCATACGAATTGCAATACGATTATGCGCACAATTCAAAACACACTTTGGGGCACCTCTAAATAAACAACCCCGCCCCAAGGGGCGGGGTATTGCGTTCGTTCATCCCGTCATCTTTCGCCGCAAGCGGCGGGAAATTTGCCCGAAGAGATTGAAACCTGCGTGGGAGCGCAAACCGCCAGACCGGGCACAGATGCAGATGTGGTGACGAAGGAACCGCAAATGTGGCGTGATGGCCGTGAGATGCAGATGAATGACTCGGTCTCAATGCAGCGTCCGCGCGAGGCGGAAGCCGATGGTGCTGAAGCGGAAATCCGGTTCGCTCCCGCCGCGTTTGGCCGCCCGTTGGGAATAGCTCCATGATCCGCCACGGGGTACGCGCAACGCGCCATCCCCCTGCCATGCGCTGCCATCCGCCGGGGCTCCGCTGTAACTGTCGCGGTAGCTGTCTTCCACCCATTCCCACACGTTGCCGCTCATGTCGTGCAAACCCCAGGCATTGGCCGCTTTGGTTGCGACCGGGTTGGTTGTCTTGCCGCTGTTGCCCGCCGGGTTTGCCAGCGCACCATACCAGCCGACACTATCCGGATTATCGCTGCCGCAGAATTCCTGCCGGCTGCCCGCGCGGCAGGCGTATTCCCACTCCGCTTCGCTCGGCAGGCGGTATTGCTTGCCGGTTTTTGCGTTGAGTTTCTCGATGAATGCCTGGGCATCGTTCCAGCCTACCTGTTCCACCGGGCAATCGTCGCCGCAGGCGGTAAACTTGCTGGGGTTGTCTCCCATGATCGCTTTCCATTGCCCTTGCGTGACCTCGGTTTTTCCCATCGCAAAGGCGCGGCTGATGGTTACGCGATGCACGGGCTTTTCGTTCGTGTCGTTGTCCGACCCCATGTCGAAACTTCCCGCGGGAATCACCACCATCTCGGGGCAATCGTGGCAATCCCTGAAATTCTTGCCGGGCGCCATGCTGGCGGCGCCACTTTCTTTCGCACTTTTTGCAGCCGGATTGCGCGCATCCTTGGCGTAAGCCTGAAGCGAGATGAGCGCCAATGCCAGCAAGATAGTCCCTGATACCTTCACTTCTGCTCTCCTGTCGGGCAACTTTGCCGCTGTTTCAAAGCCCGTTATGCTACTACAGCTCGCGGCCAAAAGGTAGCCAAATGCCATTCAGCCACAGTTAAAACCATCAAGATTAACCCGCAGGTAAGGGCCATCGCCGTCGTGGAGTTTGCGGGCGCCCGACCTTCTGCATTTGGTTCCGGTTCGACCGGGCGGGTTGGGATGTGAAATTGGCGGAAGCTGTGAGATTCGAACTCACGAAGGGCGTAAACCCTTGGCGGTTTTCAAGACCGCTGCCTTCAACCGCTCGGCCAAGCTTCCGGAATTTCAGTATTGCGTGGGGCAAAACAATTTCTGCTGCGGTTCGGAGCTTGTTCGAAAATTCTCCGGAGCGCGCATGATACCTGAAACCGCCCGGTGTTTTGCTTCAAAAATGATTCGTCCTGTTTCCGGAATTCCGCCTGTCGGGCGCCGGTGCTTGCGCCGTAACGTGATTACGGCTCCGCAGAGCCAGAGTGTTGCCAGTACCGCACATGGCTCTTGCGATAGCGTTCGACGCGGAAGTTCCGCGCATCCATGTTCACGATAATCGCGCCGTCTTCATCCGAGCGCAGCAGTTCGCTGCCGATTGCGCGATACCGCTCGACCACTTCATCCCTGGGGTGGCCAAAGCGGTTGCGGTAGCCGGCAGCGAACACGGCGTAGCGCGGGCGCACGGCTTCCACGAAGGGCTGCACGGACGAGGTCTTGCTGCCGTGGTGCGGCACCAGCAGAAGTGTGGCGGGCAGCTTGCCGCCATGTTGTTTCAGCAGGAGCAATTCCGCGGGCTTCTCGATGTCGGACGCAAGCAGAACGCTGTAAGCGCCCGCGCTGATGCGCAGCACGCAGCCGCGATTGTTTTTGCTTACCTTTGCCTGCGAATAGCTTTCGCGCGGCGGATGCAACACCTCGAAGCGCACGCCATCCCACTCCCAGCTCTGCCCGTCAGCACAGCGTTGCAAATTGCGAGCCTGTTGCAGGATCGGGCTGTCATCGGGCAGCGAGGACGACAGCCAGCCGACCGGCATGGCCTGCATCACGGAAAGCGCGCCGCCGGTGTGGTCGCTGTCGTCGTGAGTGAGCATCAGCCCGTCCAGCCGGGAAATGCCCTGCGCGCGCAACGAGGGAACCAGGATGCGGCTGCCGCTGTCGGCATCGCCGCTGAAATCCGGTCCCGTGTCGTAGAGCAGAGTGTGGCCGTGCGTCTGCGCCGCGACCGCCATGCCTTGCCCGACATCGAAGATGACGAGGCGCAATGCGCCGTGCGGCGGAGAGACCGGGGGCACCAGGAACATCGGCAGCATGGCGATCAAACCCAGCCAGCGCGCCGGGAAACCGCGCGGTAGCAGGCACCACAGCGCGCCGGCCACACCCAGCGCAATGCTCCACGCGGGCGGCGCGTGCTGCGCCCACACTGCGTCCGGCAGCCGGTTAAGCCATTCCAGCGCGGCCATGCAGGCGCTCATCGTCTGATGCGCCAAGTGCAAAACCCATTCGAGGGGCAGCAGCGCGCCCAGCAGCGCGAGCGGCACCACGATGAAGCTCACCAGCGGGATGGCGAAAGTGTTGGCGACCGGCGACACCAGCGAGACTTGCTGGAACAGCGCCAGCAGCGGCGGGATCAGGCCGATCATCATCGCCCATTGCACGCGGCCATATTCCGCCAGCCCGCGCAAGGGGGACGCCAATGTTTGCCCGACAACTTTGCCGTCACCCTCTTGCAGCCAATGCGGGCGACCGAGGCGATGCGCGGTCACATAGAAGATCAGCGCCACCGCGCCGAACGACAGCCAGAACCCCGGCGACAGCACCGCCCAGGGATCGGACAGCGCCACGACCAGCAGGGCGGCGGCGAGAATTTGCGATGCGGCCACCGCGCGCGACAGCCACAGCGCGGCGGCAATGGCGGCCAGCATGTAAACGGTGCGTTGTGCCGGCTCGGAAAAACCCGACAGCAGCGCGTAAGCCAACGCCACCAGCAGACCCGCTACCGCTGCGGCCTTGCGCGCGGGCAGATGCAGAACCAGCCGGGCGCTGCGCCGCCACAGCGCGTAGATGAGCGAAAAAGCGAGGCCGGCCAGCATGGTGATGTGCAGGCCGGAAATGCTCATCAGGTGGTTGACGCCGGTGCGCGTGAACACCTGCCACTGCGCGGTCGGGATGCTGCCCTGGTCGCCGATGGCGAGGGCGGTCAATACCCCGGCATAAGGCGCATCGCCCAGCGTTCGCTGAAAATTTCCGCGCACCGATTCGCGCATCCGCTCGATGAAGTATCTCGGCGCCGCGACCTGTTCATCCAGCCGCCGGTTATCGCCCTTGCCATGCACGTAGCCCGCCGCACGCAAATTCCGTTCCAGCGCCCATGCTTCGAAATCGAAGCCGTAGGGGTTGCTCGCGCCGTGCGGCTGCTTGAGGCGAACGGTGAGGTTCCAGCGTTCCCCGGCGTGCAGCGCCAGCGATTCGTCTTCTTCGCCGGTATAAGTAGAGAGCAGCAGGCGGCGCGGCACGCTGGCACCGGGGGTGATGGCGCGCCCGACATCGAAGGTAAAGCTGAGGCCGCGCTCGTGCCGCCTCGGCATCTCCGCCACCACGCCCACCACCTCGATATCCTTGCCTTGCCACCCGGCAGGCAGGCTCTCGGCCAGCCGCTGTTGCGCCACCCATGCGGCGTAGAAGAAGCCGAGCGCGCAAGCGAGGGCGGCAAGCAGGGCGCGGCGGATGACGCGCTGCCACAGCGCGCGGCGCGGCAACAACAGGGCGAGGAAAAGCGGTGCGGTCAGCCCGGCCCAGCGCAAATCCGGCAGAGCCGCCTGCTGTTGCAGCAACCACACCCCGAGCGCGAAGAAGAGAGAAGCAGCAACCATGCAGCGTGACGTCGAAGATCGAATATTGTGGGTGCCCGCCGGCTCGGGCGGGCTTTCACATCATTGGCGCTGGGCTAACGGTCCGACAAGCTCTGATGGAATTACGTAGGTTGGGCAAAGCGAAGCGTGCCCAACCTACGAGAAAACGGCTTCCCATTATGGCTACGGCTAGCCCGGCTTAGTACTCCGTTTCATAAGTTCGCACACGTATTATTTAGCCGGCGAATTGGATCGTCGCTCCCATAAACCGACAAGTTCTGGACATGCTTGTCAAGTGTAATGCGTGTGTGTATTTATGAAATTGCCTAAGAGCTTATCCGTAAATAATATTTATGGTCAATTTAATTTTCCTGAACGCGATGATCGCCGCTGCAAGATGGTTGAGTCCGAGGAAGCTGCGTTCGAGCTTCTCATACCGCACGAGCAGCTTGCGAAAGCGATTGAAC
>JACRPU010000035.1 GCA_016223025.1 Nitrosomonadales bacterium
AGACGCTTGCGCTTGGGCGAGATGGCCATCGGAAAATCCTCCCGTTTTCTAGCAAGGGGGCAAACCGGATTCTGCCATATACCATATGGCTTGCAGAGGTGCTCATGCTAAATTTTACCCACACTCTTTCACGAAGACCCGTTAAGGACAACAACGGAAATGAGCAATGGAAATACAAAAATGCCCCTCGCGTTTTTGCTCCCGAATTGATCGACTTCATCAACCGCATCAGGGAGCACGACAATTTCGACCGTCTGAGTAAGATGGACTTCGACGGCGGGCGCGCCTCCTACTCCGTCAAGGCGTTGAACAATCTCGCCGGCTGGCTGGAAGAGCCAAACTGGCCGGGTGATTGGCAAGATGACATGAAACGCATGGATGAAGAAGCGGCCATTCGCGTGTGTTACCCGAGTTCGCTTAACCGCGAAATCAAGCGCATGGGGAAACTGCCTGCGCCAGAAGCTACCGGAACCGCAGTGGTGGATGGTTCGTTACGTCAGATTCGCTGGACAGTAAACAAGATGATTGCTGAACGTGGCGCTCCGCCTGATGAAATCGTAGTAGAAATGGCACGCGAAATGAGTTTGGGCATCAGCCGCCGCAATGAGCGTGAAAGCGACATCAACAAACAAAACAAGGCGCGGCGTGAAGCGGAAAAGGAAATTCGCGCGCACCATCAAACGCCGACGCCATCCAAGATTCGGCGTTACCTGCTTTGGGTAGAGCAAGACAAAAGCTTTTGCCCCTACTGCAACAAAAATATCAGCCTTGCTGATGCATTATCAGGTAGCGCGACGGAATACGAACACATCATCCCGAAATCGCTCACACAGGTAGGCATGAAGAATTCTGAAATCGTGCTTGCTCACCATGGCTGCAACCAAGAAAAGGGCGGCCTCACACCTTGGGAAAGATGGGGCAATACGGATCGCTGGCAATCCATCGAAGCCGCCGCCACCCGATTTGATGCAAAAAAACGTTACCGCAAAGCCAAATTGCTACGCCTTAAAGACTTTGAACGCGAAGTATTAACCGATGAGTCTGTGAACGGCTTTGCAGACCGCCAGTTTCACCAAACCTCGTGGATCGCAAAAGAAGCGGCGCAATGGCTGGAATGCCTATGCCCCAATAAAGTTTCTGTTTCGCGTGGTGAACTAACATCCATGCTGCGCCGAAGTTGGAAGCTGGAAACCGTAATCCCAGAGGTTCGCATCGAAAATAACCTACCCCTGCTGGATACCGAAGGAAAGCTGATTGAGCAAAATGATTTTGACAAGCTCAAGAAATACCTTGAAGGCCATCCTGTAAGGCGCGAAGACCGCGAAGCCAACCCCGGTTTTGATTTCAATCGCCGCCCCGATAAACGTCTCGACCATCGCCACCACCTTATTGATGCCATCACGCTGGCACTCACCTCACGAGGGCTGTTCCAGCAAATGGCGAAGAACTATAAGGCCGCTGCCGAAAAAATGCTGCCGCACGATGGAGAAACACCGGAAGAACGCGAACGTCGCATGAAGAGTGAAGCACGGTTACGCCTTGAAGTGCCCGAACCACCTTTGCGTAACGTGCGTGCAGTCGCACTTGATGCTGTGCGCGAATGCCGTATTTCCATCAAACCGGATCACTACCCGGATGGTGCTTTGTTCAAAGGTACCGCTTACGGTGTACGGCAACGCGAAGACGAAGACACGCTACGCCTGACTTTGCGTCAACCAGTCGAAAGCTTGGGTAAAGTGCAAGGAAAGACAAAACTGGAAGCTGCGCGCAAAGCGATTGCCTCTATCATCAGCGACGACATCCGGCGGATTGTCGGCGATACGTTCGAGGATCGCATTGCCAACGGCATGGAGGCGGGAGCCGCACTCGCATTACCCATCCGACATCCGCTTTATAACAACCCTATCCGCAAGGTGCGCTGTTTTGAGGGTTCAGCGGAAGACACTTTCCTTGTCGTTCATCATGGCCGAGCGAAAGGTCATAACGCCAAAGGGGAAAAAAGAAGTTGGGCTACCCGTGAGCATAAGAAACTACTCATCAATGAAGAATATGCCTATTTAGATATTTTCACCGATGAGTCACAAGAGCCACGGCTTGTAAAAATTCGTGATGCAATGCGCGAGAAAGGAAAAACTGCACCGCAAAATGCAATGCGAATATACAAAGGTGATGTCGTAATGGATTCCAAAGATGGCCTGCTATACATAATCTGCTCATTTAAGGCGACAGGGAAAATTTTACGGTTGCCAATTTGGGAACCTCGATCATTTAAGCAAGCCAATGAGAAAGCCGAAAAAGGCACCAAAGTAGGCGGAACCATTTCTTTTGCTCCTGCCGCAAAACGATTAAAACTGGTCAGTTAGCCATGTCTGAGCAGCGCGTCCTCGTAATCGAAAATCCTGCCCACTTGCGCATAGACACGGGGCGGCTGAAAATTGAGCGAGACGGTTTCGACCATACTTTCGTCTCGCCCAAAGATGTCGCCGTGCTTTGCCTCGAACACCACACCGCCACGCTCTCGGTCGCCGTGTTGCGCGCACTCGCCGAAGCCGGGGCAGCGGTGATGGTCACCGATGCGCGACACATGCCTTGCGCTATGCAGATTCCGCTCGCCGCCACTGGATTGGATGCAGGCAGGCTGCGGCAGCAAATTGCACTGGACGCCAGTGAGAAACGCGGCGAGTTATGGCAACAACTGATTTCCGCCAAGTTATCCATGCAGGCTCACGCCTTGCGCGGCCTGCAACGCAAAGGAGCATTGCGCTTGGAACGCCTCTCAACGCAAGTACAGCACGGCGACAAAAGCAACGCGGAAGGCCAAGGCGCAAAGCACTATTGGAATAACCTGTTCCCCGAGACATTCAAACGCAGCAAAGAAGGCGCGGAAGATCCGCTGAACATCCGCCTCAACTATGGCTACGCCGTGCTGCGCGCCATGATTGCCCGCTCGCTAGTCTCAGCCGGACTCAATGGCACGTTGGGTTTGGGACATTGCAACGCGGGTAATGCGTTCAATTTGGCGGATGATTTCATTGAGCCGTATCGCTTTCTGGTGGATGTGCATCTGGCTGATGATGCCGACACCTGGGGCGAAGCGCCGGAATTCGACAGCCGCGCCAAGCGCTATTTGCTCGGATTCGTCGAACGTCCTGTGCGCGTGGCGGGGCAGGACATGCGGCTGCACGCCGCGATTGATGCGAGCATCGCCAGCTTCGTGCGCATCCTTGATGGCAAGGGCAAGAAACTGGTGCTTCCCGAAGGTCTGGTTGTTGACGGGGACGATGAGGAATGGCGGTCAACGGATGGCGCGTGATGTGGGTGATTGCGGTTTATGATTGCCCAATGATAGAACGCGAGGAACGGCGCGATTACACGTTGTTCCGCAAAAGCCTGTTGCAAGAAAATTTTTTTCAGTTGCAAAACTCGCTCTATGTACGCCACTTCCCCACAATGGCGGTTGCCGAAGCCACAATACAGCGCATCCGTTTGGGCATCCCAGCAGGCGCACAAGTAGCCTTCTTCCTCGTAACCGATAAACAGTACGCGATGACCCGTGAGTTTTTTGGCCAGAAACCCACAAGAAAAAAGCCCAACCAGCCGGAGCAAGTTGAGCTTTTCTAAAACAACTTCACAATCAAAACAGCCGATTGCGTGCGACAGAGTTTATCAGGCATTCCGATGGTGGGGTGTCGGAACGAATTCCTCTCCTGCCCGGCGGAGCACTGGAGTTTATCAGGCATTCCGATGGTGGGGCGTCGGAACAATTGCGACACAGTAGACACAATGTTTAAAATAAAGGGTGGTGGGTGGGGCGCATCCATTCGCCGACAACTACCGGATTTATCCGGGCATTTCCTCTGCGTTGTTATGCATTATAAACGCACCGTAAGGTTCACATCAGCCCTGTGTGCGCGCCGCATAGGCGGGCGGCACCAGCACGGTGGGGACGGCTTGCGGCAGCGTGCCGGGATAATCCTTGCTGTAGTGCAAGCCGCGGCTTTCGTGGCGGGACAGCGCGCTCTGTACGATGAGGTCGGCGTTCAACATCAGGTTGCGCAGTTCCAGCAGGTCGGACGTGACGTGGAAGTTGGCGTAGTACTCGTTTATTTCCTCATGCAGCAACCGGATACGGTGTTGCGCCCGCTGCAGGCGTTTGGTGGTGCGCACGATGCCGACATAGTCCCACATGAAGCGGCGCAGCTCGGCCCAGTTGTGCGCGATGATGATTTCCTCGTCGGCATCGGTCACGCGGCTTTCATCCCACTGCGGCAGCGGGATCAGCTCGCTGCGCGGTTTGGACAGGATGTCGCGGGCGGCGGCTTCGGCGAACACCATGCATTCGAGCAGCGAATTGCTGGCCAGACGGTTGGCGCCATGCAGGCCGGTGTGCGAGGTTTCGCCGATAGCATACAGGTTGTCCACATCGGCGCGGCCGGAGAGATCGGCGACGATGCCGCCGCAGGTATAGTGCGCGGCCGGCACGACCGGGATGGGCTGGCGCGCGATGTTGATGCCCAGCGCCAGACAGCGCGAGTAAATGGTGGGGAAGTGCTGTTGCAGAAACTCCTCCGGCTGGTGCGAAATATCCAGATACACGCAGTCCAGCCCGCGTTTTTTCATTTCAAAGTCTATGGCGCGCGCCACGATGTCGCGCGGCGCAAGTTCGGCGCGCGGGTCGTGCCAGGGCATAAAGCGGGTGCCGTCGGGCAGCTTCAGGATGCCGCCTTCGCCGCGCACCGCTTCGGAGATCAGGAAAGATTTGGCGTGCGGGTGGTACAAACAGGTGGGGTGGAACTGGATGAATTCCATGTTGGCCACGCGGCAACCGGCCCGCCAGCCCATCGCGATGCCGTCGCCGGTGGCGGTGTCCGGGTTGGTGGTGTAGAGATAAACCTTGCCCGCGCCGCCGGTGGCGAGGATGGTGTCGCGGGCGGCGAGGGTGACGGCCTCGCCGCTCGGTCGGTTGAGCGCGTAGGCCCCGTAGCAGCGGTTGTCCGGGAGACAGAGCTTGCTGCCGGTGACCAGGTCTATGGCAACATGGTGTTCCAGCACCGTAATATTGGGGTGCCCCAACACCTTGGCGGCGAGGGTTTCCTGCACCGCAAGGCCGGTGGCATCGGCGGCGTGGATGATGCGCCGGTGGCTGTGGCCGCCTTCGCGTGTCAGGTGATAGCCGGTATCGGTGCTGGGGTCGCGGGTAAACGGCACGCCTTGCGCGATCAGCCAGTCGAGCGCCGGTCTGGCGCGTTCGACCACATAGCGCGTGGTGGCGGGATCGCACAGACCGGCGCCGGCGACCAACGTATCCCGGATATGCTCGGCGAGGGAATCCTCTCTGGATAATACCGTGGCGATGCCGCCCTGGGCCGATGCGCTCGCGCCGTCCAGCAGGGATTTCTTGGTGATGACGGCCACTTTCTGGCGGTCGGCAAGTTTCAGCGCCAGGGACAGCCCGGCCAGTCCGCTGCCTATGATCAGGGCGTCAAATTGCATTGCGTTAGCCATTTGCCTGGTTATCCATTACGTATTACCCGGATTGTCCGCTGGAATCCTGATTGCCCCTTACCCCCTGCAAGGGGTGTTTCGTTTAGCGGGTTCTTCGGGATAAACCCATAAATCCAACGATTGCATGAAACTATAGCAAATCCTCGCCCGTTCCATCTGCGGATAATTACCCATGCCATGAGGTGAACTATCTTTATCGGCATGTGTCCATTTGCTGTTGGCGGGTAAGGGCTGACGCCCCCGTCTTGTCCGGTTATACTAGCGCGCCGCGTTTTGGATGGCGCAATGTCGAGTCTAGGATAACCTGTAATGGGCGACAGAGAGGTTGATCAGCAACTGGTCGAGCGAGCGCAACGCGGTGACAAGCACGCGTTCGAGCTGCTGATCGCCAAATACCAGCGGCGGCTTGCCCGTTTGATTTCCCGTTTTGTCCGCGATGCGGCCGAGGTCGAGGACGTGACCCAGGAGGCGTTTATCAAGGCCTATCGCGCCTTGCCCGCGTTTCGCGGGGAAAGCGCGTTTTATACCTGGCTGTACCGCATCGGCATCAACACCGCAAAGAATTACCTGCTGGCGTCCAAAAGGCGGGCGCCGACCAGCACCCAATTCGATGCGGAAGAGGCGGAGGGCTTCGAGGATGCCGGGTTGTTGCAGGAAGTCAGCACGCCGGAAAACGAGCTGATGAGTAAACAGGTGGTCGAGGTGGTAAACGCATCCTTGCAGCAATTGCCGGATGATTTGCGCACCGCGCTTACCCTGCGCGAAATCGAAGGGTTGAGCTATGAAGAGATTGCAGCCGTGATGGATTGCCCGATCGGCACCGTGCGTTCCCGCATTTTCCGGGCGCGCGAAGCGATTGCGGAGAATTTGCGCCCGTTGCTGGGCACCAGCGAACATAACAGGTGGTAGACATGAAACAGCAAGTTTCGGCTTTGATGGATGGCGAACTGTTCGACGATGAGGCGGAAGCACTGCTCGACAAATTGAAACACAATCCCGGAGCGGACGGGGAGTGGCGAACCTATCACCTGATCGGCGACGTGCTGCGTCACCCCGACCATGCTTACCCCGGAATCGGCACTGCGGTGCGCGAACGCCTGCAGGCCGAGCCGACGGTATTGGCGCCTGGCCGCCGCACCGGCCACAACGCGAGATGGTTTGCGCTTTCCGCCGCCGCATCGGTGATGGGGCTGGCTCTGGTGGCGTGGATGTCGTTGCAGGTGGGGTCGGAGCCCCCATCGCAGATGGCCATGCTTCAGCAACCCATCGCGGTGCGCCCGGCCAGCCTTCCCGGCAACAAGGGGATGAGCGACTACCTGATGGCGCACCATGAGTTCTCCCCCAGGGCCGACGTGCAGGGCACCGCCTCGTACATCCGCACTGTGGCGGACCAGTAGTGCGATCCGGCGCAATGAAACCCGCATGGTTTCTGGCTGTTGCGCTATGGGCTTGCGCCCCCGCCGCATCCGCCGACCCGCTGTGGCAGGATGACCTGAACTGGCTGAAGACCATGGTGGTTGCGGCACGGCAGACGGATTACAGCGGCATATTCGTGTATCAGTACGACAACCATGTCGAAACCTTCCACATTTCCCATGTCATAGATCACGAGGGCGAGCACAGCCGGTTGAACGGGATGGATGGCGCGCGGCGCGAAATTATCCGGAAAAACGATCAGGTTTGGTGCTATCTCGGCGATGGCAAGGCTAAAAGGGTGGGTCGCAGCGGCGACAGAAGATTTCCCGCGATATTGCCGGAGCAACTTTCCCTGCTGAACGAAAACTATCAGATCAAGCAGACGGAAGAAGGCAGGGTTGCCGGTTTTCACGCGCACGCCGTGGTGTTCAAGCCGAGGGATGTCCTGCGTTACGGTCACAGGATGTGGGCGCACAGCGATTCCGGCCTGCTGCTGAAAGCGGAAGTGCTGGATGAGCGCGGTCGCGTAATCGAGCAAAACACATTCACCACGCTGACCCTGGGCGGGAATGTTGATCGTTCGTGGATCAATGCAAACAGGCTGGACTCGGCCCCGCCCGATCAAGCGGCGCATCTTGAAGATCCGCCAGAGGTGGAATCGTTGGCCGGTGCGAGCGGCTGGCAAGTCGGCCTGCTGCCTCCGGGGTTCAAGAAAGTTATCGAAATGCGCCGCCCGCTCCGCGGCAAGAAAGGGCCGGCGACCCATATGGTGTTTTCCGACGGCATGGCCAGCATATCGGTGTTTATCGAGACGCTGGACGGCGACCGGGATGGCGGCCACCCCGGCCTCTCCAGCCGTGGCGCGATGCAGGTTTACAGCAAAGTGAGCGGCGACTACCTGCTGACGGTGGTGGGCGAAGTGCCGCCGCGCACGGTGATGCAGGTTGCCGATTCGGTGCGCTACAGCGGGCAATAGCATGCTCCCTCCCCCTTGGCGGTGGAGGGCAGGGTGGGAGGTGGATCAGGTTGTTACCCGCACGCTTGCCGGCTCATCCACCCCTGTTTCTGTTTTCTGTTTACTGTCTTGCGAGGAAAGGAAAAATGTTGAAGAAATTGTTTGCCATCGCTCTGGCATTTTTTGTTTTTTCACTGCCGGCATCGGCCAGGGAATTGCCGGATTTTACGGACTTGGTGGAAAATCAGGGAGCGGCGGTTGTCAATATCAGCACCACGCAAACTGCCCGCAACAACCAGGCGGTTCCGGGGGTGCCCAGCCCGCCCAGAAACGATCCGTTTTATGATTTCTTCAACCGCTTCGCGCCGCAAGTGCCGCGCGGGCGGGAGTCCCAGTCGCTCGGCTCCGGTTTTATCATCAGCGAAGACGGTTACATCCTGACCAACGCCCACGTGGTGGGCAACGCGGAAGGGATTGCCGTCCGGTTGACCGACAAGCGCGAATTCAAGGCAAGGTTGATCGGGGTGGACAAGCGCACCGATGTGGCGCTGATCAAGATTGACGCGAGCGGGTTGCCGAAAATCGCGGCGGGCGACCCGAACCTCCTCAAGGTGGGCGAATGGGTGCTGGCCATCGGTTCGCCGTTCGGGTTTGACAGCAGCGTGACGGCCGGCATCGTGAGCGCCAAGGGCCGCTCCCTGCCGCAGGAAAATTATGTGCCCTTCATCCAGACCGACGCGGCCATCAACCCCGGCAATTCCGGCGGGCCGCTGTTCAACATGAAAGGCGAGGTGATCGGCATCAATTCGCAGATTTACACCCGCAACGGCGGCTCGATGGGGCTGGGGTTCGCCATCCCGATAGATGTGGCGATGGATGTGGCCAGCCAGTTGCGCGCAACGGGCAAAGTGACGCGCGGGCGTATCGGCGTAACCATCCAGGAAGTCACGCGCGATCTGGCAGAATCATTCGGATTGAGCAAGGCGGGCGGCGCGCTGGTCAGCAGCGTGGAAAAGGGCGGCGCGGCGGACAAAGCGGGCATACAGGTCAGCGATGTGATTCTCAAGTTTGACGGCAAGGCGGTAAATGCATCCTCGGATTTGCCGCGCGTGGTCGCCGCAACCCGCCCCGGCAGCAAAGTGGCCGTGCAGGTGTGGCGCAAGGGCGAAAGCAGGGAAGTGCATCTGACCGTGGGCGAGATGCCGATTGACAGCCAGGTGGCGCAGGTCGGGGCCGCGGGGGCGGGAGAAAGCGTGGCGCGCCTCGGGCTGGTGGTGAGCGAGCTGGGCGCCGAACAGAAGAACGAGTTGCAGGTGAAAGGCGGCCTGCTGGTGGAGGAAGTGAAAAGCAGTGCCGCAGCGCGCGCCGATTTGCGCCGGGGCGACATCATTCTGGCCATAGGCAACGTCGAAGTGAACTCGCTCGATCAGTTCAACGAAATATTGAAACAACTGCCCAAAGGGCGCAGCATCGCCCTGCTGGTCCGGCGCGACGAAGGCGCGTACTACATCGCCCTCAAGCTGGACGAGAAGTAATCCTGGCCTATCGCTCCCGCGCCCCGCGCGGGAGCGATGCGCTGCGGCAAGGATCACCCGGCAAAAGAATGCGGATGCGAGATGCCGAAGCCTTGGGCAAAATCCACTCCCGCCGCGCGCAATTTTGCGATTGCCGCTTCGCTCTCCGCCATTTCCGCAATCGTTTTGACGCCAATTTTCCTGGCCACCCGGACGATGGCCACAACCTTGGCGAATTCAACGGGGTCGCGCAGAGTTTCCAGAATGATGCTGCCGTCAATCTTGAGAAATTCCACCCGGAAACCGCGTATCAGGTTGAACGAAACGCCACCCCTGCCGAAACCGCTGAGCGCGACGCGGCAGCCGCAAGCGTTTATCCGGCGCGCAAACTCCGCAACCGCCGCGCCCGCAGCCGCCAGTTCCGGGTCGGGCACTTCAAAGCACAGCGCGCTGCCCGCCACCCCGTATTCCTGCAACACCTCCGCAAGGAATGCGGGGAACTCGGGGTCGCGGATTGTGGCTCTCGCCACGTTGATAAAGAATAGCGGGCCTTGCCGTAGCATCCCTTGCTGCTTTTGATCTGCCGCCCGCTGCAGGACATGCCGCACCACCCAGCGATCCAGATACGGCATGAGGCCGTGCTTTTCGGCAAGCGGAAAAAACGCTCCGGGCGGCATCATGTTCTGCTCTTCCTCGTTCAGGCGAACCAGGATTTCATAAATGGGGTATTCACGTAATTACGGTAATGCTACAATTAAGCAGTGGAATCAACGCACACCTCCAAACAAAAGAGCCATCCCAAAGCCGGGGCCGATTACCCGCGCAACTACGCCGAGTTTCTGGCGTGGTTCCATGAT
>JACRPU010000036.1 GCA_016223025.1 Nitrosomonadales bacterium
ATCGCGACACGAAACAGAACCAGTTGCTGCTCGCCGTTTCACGACGGCGAAGAGCGTGGTTCGAGGGTTTGTGGGCGAATGCCGGTGATCCGCCCGTACTGCCAGTTCAGGCAAAAATCGGCTAATGGATTATCTGGGTTTAAGCGAAATCAGGCAACGGCGAGCGGACGGCGCCGAACCGGCTCGCGCCCGAGTCGGTGCGGTACGCAGTACTTGCTCAAGCCGAGAGCCGTGATCGGGCGCAATACCCGCCGTATCCGCTTCTTCCTGGCCAGAGCATTTCTCCGTCAGGGCGCCTTCATCTTTGCGTCGAAACGCCTAGCGGTCGGATAGCTCCAGACTATGCAATCCTGTCATGAGGATATTGCGGGGATGAAGGGGTTTGCCAAAACCGGATGCGCTCAAAATCCGAAAAGGTTGCCGCCATTTGCCGCTCCGCAGGGCAATTGCTTGGCAAGCGCCTTGACTATGGGAGAAACGTGAAATATCCGGGTAACCCGCTGTCCCGAAACGGTATCCACCATAGATTTATTCCCACTTTTTGATCTAGGTCAAGCATGTGCGGCATGGGTAGTGTAATTATTCAACCAGCGGTGCGTCAAAGTGTCGCACCTCCTGAAGAGGTGCAAAACCCGTCAGGGCGCGGTCAAGCAAGCAGGATTTCCGGGTGAATTCAGTAATGGCAGTGTTGGGACGGGAGCCGGTCAGGATCAATAAATAGACGGTGCATACCCTCGCTGATGTGATAGTTTTTGCAATGAGCAGTAAGAAAGTGTCAGAAAGTTGGGAGTTAAAGCATTGGGAGTTAAAGCAGTAGCGGTACCGGGTAAATTCTGGGTTGAAGGTCGGTGTAGTAACTTAACGCTATCCTAATCATTAAGCAGTTGCGTACAGGGGAGGTAATAATGCAAAGCAAAACTAAGTTCTTTGTGGTGAGCGCTCTTTCGATGAGTTGCTTGATGTTGGGGGCTGCTCATGCAGCAGATAAACCAGAGGTCATCCCGGGATGGCAGAATGCGACTCAGGATGGCAAGGATTCGCCGCTCCATGACCCGATGATCCTGTATTCGTCCGGCGGTGTGGACGGCAAGATGGCGATCATCGGTATTCCCAGTTTCAGAACCTATCGCCACGTTGATTGCGGTGTTGATACGCATGAAATTTCATTCGGCGGAAGCAATAAGGGCAACAAGAACGGAACGCCGGACGGCAAATACGTCTATCTGAACGACAAGGGCGCCAACACGGTTTGCGAGTTCGATCTGCAAACCGGCTATCTGGCAAGAATCATCGCGCTGCCTTTCCCGTTCGGGGTTCACCATATTGCAATGAGCACCGATGGCAAGAACCTGTTTGCAACGGGCGAATATAGCGGCAAGATGGCCAAGATCGACATCAAGTCAGGCAAAACCGAAGTGATTGACTGGGGCCCTTCCCCGAGCGCTCCGGACTACCTTGATGCTACCAGGGATGGCAAGTATGTTTTCGCGGGCAACTATTACCATTCCACTGTGGGTGTGTTTTCCACCAGCCCCTTCAAGCTGGTCAAGGAAATACCGGTAGGCAAGAATCCGCATGGCACGGACATCAATCCGGAAAGCACCATGGTGGCGGTGGCCGATAAACTCTCGGCGACCATGACTATCATCGATGTCGAAAAACTGGCGGTAAAAAAAGTAATCCCGACCTGCGCGGGCCCTCTCCATAACGTAATGGACGTGTATAACAAGGACGGCGGCTCCTACCGCGCCGGCATAGATAGCCCGGACGGGTTGACTTCCAAGTACATCTATGAGAGTTGCTTCGTGGCGGATGCCAACGTGAAAGTGTCTTACGAAAAGCTTGAAGTGGTTGACGAAATTCCAACCCACTACAGAACGGGGCATATTTCCATCTCCCCGGACAACTCGTACGTGATGTCTTTGAACAAGTTCTCGACGGGCCTGTTCAGCCCAACGGGCATCGTATTCCCGGTGAACTTCGAGATGTGGGATGCGCGGGAGAAGAGCCCGACCTACGGCAAGACCTTGAGGATCATGCCGGTGGACGGCGAGCCGCATAACGCCAAGGGACTGATGGCCTATCTGATCAAGGATTGGACCAAGGGCGAGGCAGAGCAGGGCGGATTGATAAAAGCGAAAGTGGACGTACTCGATCCTCCTCACCGGGCGTTCTCAAAGAGATACTTTATTCCCAAGGAAAGCACACCGCCTGGCGTCAAGCTGGTTAACGGCGTCAAGGAAATTCACATGAAGGCCTTCAGCTACGGGTACATTCCCCGGCAGGTAAGGGTGAACAAGGGCGATAAAGTCCGGTTATTTGCCACCAATATTGATAAGGCGGCAGGTATCACCAAAAATCCCGATGTCACGATGGGTTTGACCATCTATGGCCCTTATGGTCAGAGATCCAATATGGATCTTCCGCGCGGGGTGACTGCAGTTCACGAGTTTACTGCGGATATTGCCGGCGAATATGAAATTTTCTGTACGCACTTTTGCGGGCCGCTCCACCTGGAAATGAGGGCTACGTTCTTTGTTGACGATCCCAAGAAGGGGCCTTCCAACCTCGCTACGGGTGATTATGCGGAAGCGCAAAAACTGCCCGGATTGCTGGAAGAGGGGCAGCTTACTGTTGCGGAACGTGCGAAGGGATTGTAATTCCCCATTGCGTGCAGATACGAGTGAATAACCGGCCATCTCCTTGCGGGGGTGGCCTAAAGAGGGAGGAATCGAAAATGAAGAATGCCAAGTTGAGAATAAGCCTGGTCGCACTGACAAGTTTAGGCGTGATGCTCGGAAGCTCGTCAGCCTTTGCTGCCGAGAAAGAAAAGCGCTGCAAGGCGGGCGGGGTGAAGGTGGAGTGCCCTACCGTAACTGAAGCGGAAGCGAAAAAGGCGGCTGAAGCGTTTGGAAAAGAAGCCGATGACATGTCGGCTGGCCAAGGGGGTAGCACCTATGGGATCGCGCCGTTTGATTATCTGACGGGGGTGGGCAAGCGAGCCAACTCCGACACCAAGACTTTCAAAACGTCTAGCGGCTACGCCCTTGGTGAAAAAGAAAGCCATGCTACAAACAAGACGGAGTTGTGGGACCGGGTGAAAGCGCCCGCGTCGGATGGCGTGACTGATAAAAGCGTGTACGATCAATGGGCGAACAACTGGTCCCCAAAATTCGGTGAAACGCTGGTTGCCGGTGCCGACCCAACACAGGGGAAGTCCTATTACTACTCCTACTGCATTGCCTGCCACGGTTGGCTGATGCACGGCGATGGCCCCAGCGCCGCCGAACTGGATCCGCGTCCGAGGACGTTGACCCGTGGCGAGTACATGCAAAAGAAGACCAATCTTGAATTGTTTACGGTAATCAAGGGCGGTGGTGAGGCCGTATCACTCTCTTCGTCCATGCCCAATTGGGGCAACGTCCTGCAGGATCAAGACATCTGGAATATTGTCGCCTTTATCCGGGCAATGCAGGATGTTCAACCACCGAAGAGCGTGTCAGAGTATCTTAACCCCAAATCCACCTTCAAGCCGATCAAGGGCGATGTAGATGCTCTCAATGCGGCGAAGAGCAAAGACTTCAAGGAGGCGCAGGAACTGATTGAATCGGATATGGCCGGTCGCGGTGGCTCCGAGTTGGTCGGCGGTGGATATGTCAAGGGCGGCAACAGGATCAATGCATCAGAAGTTACGCTGAAGGTTAAAAATTAAGGGTTCGCCATGACGAAAGTTCACTTGGATGTTGAGGTGCGCGGGCTGGTCTGATATATTAACCGGCGGTAAATGAAGGTTCGAATGAGGTATATCCAGCGGATGAAAATCCAAGGATATACCTCTCTCGTTTTTCAGGCGCCGAAAGTTTTCCTGCGCGAGACGGTTGCCCGCCATACCTGCCCGCCTGCGCTATCCGCATCCAGCGCCCACATCAACAGAGATCACACCATGACATCCCATGCTACTCAGGCGGTTGCCGAAGAGATAGATTCAAAGCTTGATATTCGCCTGCACCGGCGAATTTTGCTTGCGCTGGATTCATCCGATCATTCCAATACCGCCATAAAGGTTGCGACGGAATTGGCTGGGTTGACAGATGGCGTGGTAATTACCGGCTCGCATGTTTACGCCGCCAAGTTGCACGATATGCGTTTCCGTCAGATGGAAGGTGGGCTGCCGGAGCAGTTCAGGGAAGAGCAGGAACTGGAGCGCCAGCGGGATGTTCACGATGATCTGATTTCCCGCGGCTTGTCCATTATTACCGACTCCTATCTTGACCAGGCCGATGCCGGATGCAACCAGCTCGGCATCGCCTTCAAGCGCAGTTCCCTAGAAGGGAAAAATTACCGCGAGTTGGCGCGCGAAGCGAATTCCGGCAAACATGACCTGCTCGTCATGGGTTCCTTGGGTTTGGGCGCCATACAAGGAAGCCGACTAGGCACGGTCTGCAAGCGGGTTGCGAGGCGGTCGGCCATTGACACGCTTATCATCAAGGAGCCCGACCGCCCTATCAGTGAAGGGCCGATTGTTGTGGCAGTGGACGGTTCGGCCAAGGCCTACGGGAGCCTGTTGACCGCCCTGGCCTTCGCCAAACACTGGCAGGTGCCAGTCAAGGTGGTTGCCGCTTTTGATCCGTATTATCACTATGTCGCTTTCAACCGCATCGCTGGCGTACTTTCCGAAGAGGCCGGCAAAGTGTTCAAGTTCAAGGAACAGGAAAAGTTGCACGAGGAAATTATAGATTCCGGCCTGGCCAGAATTTATGACGGCCATCTGGCGGTTGCCCGCTCCATAGCCAAGGATTTCGGTGTCGAAATTGAAACCAGTTTGCTGGATGGCAAACCGCATGATGCCATCGAAAAATTTGTCAGAAAGGTTCAGCCATCACTTCTGGCCATCGGCAAACTGGGCATCCATGCCGATGACGAGCTTGATATCGGCGGCAACAGCGAACATCTGTTGCATAACGTGGATTGCGCCATCCTGCTCGGTATGCGCGAATATCAGCCGGAAGTGGATGTTGTTTCGGAAGTCACCACATCCTGGACCCGCGAAGCCGAGGCAAGGATGGACAGAGTGCCGTCCTTTGTGCGCAACATGGCGCGCATGGCCATACTGCGCTACGCGCAGGAACACGGACATACCGTCATCACGCAACGGCTCGTGGAAGAAGCCACCGCCCAGCTCATGCCGCGCCACGCGGAACAAGCCATGGGAGAAATCGTTGCCGCTTACGATGCCGGCGAACTGAAACGCCAGCCGATGGCAGAAGATGCCATGCGCTGGACAAGCGAAGCCAGCGCGCTGCTGCGCACCGTCGGCGACCTCTCGGTGCGCGGCAACCTCAGTATGCGTGCCGAGAAAAAAGCCCGCCAGGAAAAGAGCGGTATGGTGGAAGCCATGCATGTCCGGGCATTTCTCGGCAACGAAACACCGGGAATGGGGCACGCCGCGCCAGCCAGCCCTCCAGAACTGCACTGGCAGGCTGCGGCGCTGGCCCGTTTGATGCGGGTGCCGGAAGGATTCATGCGCGAAAGCTGCAAAAAGACCATCGAGGAATATGCCCGGCAAAACAGCCATGTCGAGGTAACGCTGGAAGTGGCGGAAAACGGCCTCAAGCTGGCGCGCGCGAAAATGGGAAAAACCATGAAAGGCCAGGACGAGACCGCTTCCAAGCCTGCTCAAGGCGGTTGCCCGTTCGGCTTCGGCAACAAAGCAAAGAATCATCAGGATCCCAGCCTGTAACAGAACGACAATGGATGCGCCACACACAAGCAATACTGGCGCAAGCAATTTATTTTTGCTTGCCATCAACCTGACCAAACGCTGCAACCTCGCCTGCGCCCATTGTTATATGGATGCGGATACCCTGAAGCATGGCGGCGAAAACGAACTCGCCACGGAAGAGGTGCGCGGCCTGCTGAATGACATCGCAGGGCGCAGCACGGAAACCATGGTGGTGCTCACCGGCGGTGAGCCGCTGATGCGCCGCGATCTGGAAGATATGCTGGCGCACGGCGCCGGACTCGGACTATCCATGGTGGTGGGGACGAACGGTGTTGCGCTCACCGACAGGCGCGTGCAATCACTCAAGGCTGCGGGGGCGATGGGAGTCGGCATCAGCGTGGATTCGCTGGATCCACAGAAACACGATACCTTTCGCGGGTTACCTGGCGCCTGGGAAAAAACCCTGGAGGGTATCGAGGCCTGCAAGTGCCACGACCTGCCTTTCCAGATTCATTTCTCCGTCACCGAATCCAATGCCGGCGAAGTTCCCGCCATGATTGATTTCGCCCGCGCTGCCGGAGCACGGGTGCTGAACGTGTTTTTCCTGGTCTGCACCGGTCGGGGCGAATCCATGTCAGATATCAGCCCCATCACCTACGAGGGTGTGCTGAACCAGTTGGTGGCAGCGCAGGAACGTAGCCAGGACATGCTCATCCGCGCACGTTGCGCGCCGCATTACAAGCGCATCGCCTATCAGCGCAACCCCGCCTCGACGCTTACCCGCGCCGCCGGTTATGAAGGGGGCGGCTGCCTGGCTGGTATCCATTATTGCCGCATCACCCCGCAGGGCGGCGTCACTGCCTGCCCGTATATCCCCGATGAAGGGGGCAGTATCCGCGAGGCAAGATTTTGGGACATCTGGGATCAATCACCCGCCTTCTGGCCACTGCGCGATCCCGAGTTGCGGGGAAAGTGCGGCAGTTGCGAATTCCAGAAACTGTGCGGCGGCTGCCGGGCGCGACCGCTCGCCATGGGTGGCAGCCTGATGGATACGGACCCCTGGTGCATCCATACGCCCGATGGATCGGCCGTGATTCAGCCGCTGGCCGAGCAGCCCAAAAAGCTCATCTGGAACAAGGAAGCGGAAAAGCGCCTGTCGCGGGTGCCTTCCTTCCTGCGCAAAATGGTCAAAAACCGCGCGGAGAACTATGCGCAGGAACTGGGTACGCACGTGGTAACGGAAGAGCACCTGGCCGCTTTGGCCGCAAAACGCTTCGGAAACGACGGCCCGCCCCGGACGGGTACGCGGCCCGAGAGCGCGGTTCAGCGTGACATTGAGCCAGCCGGCACTCTGCCATGGAGCGAAGAGGCACAGGAGCGCCTGGCAGCCATGCCACCATTTTTGCAGGAGGGCGTGCGCGCCGTCGCGGAAGATGTCGCCCGTTCGGAGGGCAGGCTGGAAGTAAACATCAAACTGCTGGACAGGCTGGAAGCTGAGAACCAGCCCGGTCGCAACCTTCCATGGAGCGAAGAAGCAAACCGTCTGCTGGCGGAATTCCTCGCTGACAAACCGCCTCAGGCGAACATGTTCGTGGCCCCGGCGCTGGAAAATGCCGCCGAGCAATTTGCCGGGAAGCGGCGCGCCGCTACGGTGGAGAGGGCCGATGCCGAGGCGGCCATCGCCCGTTTGACCGGTGGCGTGGAATGGGATGAGGATGCTTTGGCGCGCGTGCTGTCTGCGCCCGACTTCAACCGGGCGGGCATCAAGAAGGCCGCCGAATTCAATGCGCGCAAGGAAGGCCTGAAGCGCATCACTTCCGCTGACCTGACGCGCTTCCGCAACCATGCCATGATGCGTGCGGTGCAACGCATGAAGGGCTTTGGCATGAGGGATCTGAGCTTCGGCGCCTACGAGATCGCCCGCGAGCGCGTGCCGCGCCTCAAAGACAACCCCGAAGCCGACAAGCGCTTTGACACCATCCGGAATTTTGTTGCGGCAAGGGAAAACCCCGGCGACCTGCTGGGCCGTGACTTGCTCGAAAAAATGAAGGCGCAACTGGAAGCAAACCAACCTGGTGGCCCGACCGCTCATCCAGCAAAAGAAAAACCGGCGGTATAGCAAATGGAAAACCCGGACGTGCTGATTATCGGAGGCGGAATTACCGGGCTTGCTGCCGCATGGTGGCTGGCGCGAGGCGACCTGTCTGTCGAGGTCTGGGAGGCAGGCGAGCGTCCGGGCGGCAAAATCAAGAGCACCCGGCAAGATGGCTATCTCACCGAACGCGCTGCGTCCATGGTGCTGAACTTCCGCCCCGAAGTGGCAGAACTGGTGCGCGAGGCCGGGCTGGAACCGGCAAAAACCGCCCGTCTGCCTGCCGCCGAAGCGCGCCGCTATTTGTTGCACAATAGCAGCCTGAAGGCGCTGCCCATGCGCATGGCCGCCATGATGGTTTCGCCGTTGTGGAGCCTGCGCGGCAAATTGCGCCTGCTGGCCGAACCATTCATTTTCTCCGGCGGGCGGGCCGACGAAACGGTCAGCGAATTCATCACCCGCCGCCTTGGCCGCGAAGTATTGGAAAAGGCCATCGAACCGTTTATTGCCGGCACGCTGGCGGCAGACCCGGACATGGCTTCCGCCGCCGCCGCGCTGCCGCGCCTTACCGCACTGGAACAGCGTTACGGCAGCCTGGCTGCCGGGGTGGCGGCCAACCGCATCCTGCGCCGCCGCACAGCCTGCACCACCGATACCTTCTCTTTTCGCGGCGGCATGGGTACGCTGGTGGAGAACCTGGCCAGAACACCGGGGATTACCGTGCGCACCGGCCATTCCGCGGATGAGCTTGCCCGCTGCCAGGACGGCTGGCTGGTCGCGGCGACGACACCGCAAGGCCGGAAAACCTTGTTCGCGCGCCATGTGATTGTGGCGACGCCCGCGCCTGCCGCCGCCGCTCTGGTGGCGCAAGCGGATAACGAACTGGCGGAACTGTTGCGCGGAATCCGCTATGCCACCGTGGCCGTCGTACATGCGGGCCTGTCTCGCGGCGCGGTTGGACACACGCTGGACGGCACCGGATTTCTGGCGCCGAGGAGAGAAAGCGCAATATTGACAGGCAATCTGTGGATGAGCACCATGTTTCCGGATCGTGCGCCGGTCGGAAAAGTCCTGCTCACTTCGTATCTCGGCGGCGCGCGCGCGCCGCAGGTAGCGGACTGGAACGACGAGCGGCTCGCGGACGAGGCCATCCTGGCATTGCGCCCGCTGCTGGATATAAATGCCGACCCGGAGATGGTGCGCGTAGACCGGCACAGGGAAGCCTTGCCGATGTACCACGGCGCTTACCAGGCGCGCATGGATGGTATTGCCGCCCGTTTGAAACAGCACACCGGGCTGCATCTCGAGGCAAACTACCGGGGCGGGGTGTCGGTGCGGGATCGCCTCGCCCGCGGGCACGCCGTGGCAAACCAGATTCTGGAAGCGCAGCCATGGCCGTCCGCCGAACGGAAGCAACGCACCACCCCGGAAAATTCCAGCGGAGTAATTGCGCAACCGCGTGTCGCCTGAATGGCACCTCTAAAAATTCAAAGTTCCAAGCAAGACAAGGCGCGAGCAAGAAATTGCGACGCGGCGTATGTGTGATAGGTGAGGAGTAATTTATTGTGAGCAACGCGGTATTGCGGCGAAGTGGGGTAAGCGGGCAATCCGCGAAGCGGATGCTCGCAAATTTGGATTTTTAGAGGTGCCCGTAAAGGCATAGCGAAAAAATGATCCTGATCCTCTCCTCCAGCACCGACCCGCAAGGCGCCGAATACCGGCAGTTGATGGCCGGTCTCGCCGGGCTGCATGGCATTCGCACGCGCGTTCACACCGAGCGCGGCACCGAGCAGACGCTGACCGAAATCTATCTCATCGGCAACACCAAGGCGCTGGACGTCGCCGACATGCAGAACCTGCCCTGCGTCGAGCGGGTGGTGCGGGTGTCGGAGGAATACCGCATCCTCGGGCGGCACAAGGATGACCCGCGCCCGGCGCACTTCGACTATAACGGCGTGCGCTTCGGGCAAGATACGCTCAACGTGTTTGCCGGGCTGTGCGCGGTGGACAATGCGGAGCACGTCGAGCTGGTGCTGAAAGCGTTGCGCGACAACGGCCAGACCTGCACGCGCATGGGCGCATACAAGCCGCGCACCAGCCCGTACGCGTTTCAGGGGCACGGCAAAAACTGCCTCCCTTACGTGTTCGATCTGGCGGGCAAATACGGCATGAAAGTGATCGCCATGGAGATCACGCACGAATCGCATCTCGATGAAATCCGCGCGGCGCTGCGGCAGACCGGCAGCCCCGTCGGCGTGATGCTCCAGATAGGCACGCGCAACACGCAGAATTTCGAGTTGCTGAAAATCGTCGGGCGCCAGCAGGAATTTCCGGTGCTGCTCAAGCGCGGCTTCGGCATCACGCTGGACGAATCGCTCAACGCCGCCGAATACCTGGCCAGCGAAGGCAACCGCAACGTGGTGTTCGGCCTGCGTGGCATGAAGACCAACATGGGCGACCCGCACCGCAACCTGGTGGATTTCGCGCATGTGCCGGCGGTCAAGCGCCTCACCCGCATGCCGGTTTGCATAGACCCCTCGCACTCGGTCGGCAGCCGCGCTGCCGCGCCGGACGGCATCCTCGACGTGATGCACGCCACCGCGCAGGGCGTGGTGGCAGGCGCCAACATGGTGCTGGTGGATTTTCATCCGGCGCCGCTCAAGGCGCTGGTGGATGGCCCGCAGGCCTTGCTGCTGAAAGAATTGCCGCACTTCCTCGAAGACGTGCGGATCGCGCGCGAGGCGTATTTACAGAGGGTTGTCCTGCGGCAGCGGTTTGCGCGGTGAAAAGCCTTATCCGCGCTTTCCCCATCTTTCTTGCCTGCCTGTTGTTATGCGGCGCAACGTGCGCGCGCGCAACGGCTCCCGCAATCAATAATGACAGCGGCGCCCGGGTAAGTTTTGGCGCGCCGCCGCAGCGCATCATCTCGCTGGCCCCCAACCTGACCGAGTTGGCCTACGCTGCGGGCATGGGCCCGGGCATGGTGGCGGTCACCGCCTACAGCGACTACCCGGAAGCAGCGAAGCACCTGCCGCAAGTGGGCGATGCGTTCCGCCTCGATTGGGAGCGGCTCGTCGCGCTCAAGCCGGATCTCGTGCTGGCGTGGAAGAGCGGCCTGTCCGCGCGCGACCGCGCCGCATTTGACAAACTCGGCTTGAAACTGCTGGTGCTGGAGCCGCGCCGCCTCGAAGACATTCCGCGAGTGTTGCGCCTGCTCGGCAATATCGCCGGAACCGGCGCGGAGGCGGAGGCAGCCGCGCGCGCCTTCGAACATCAGGCTGCCGCCCTGCGCCAGCGTCATGCCGGTCGCCCCGGCGTGCGCGCCTATGTGCAGATTGCCGATGCGCCGTTGCTCACGGTGAACGGAGCGCACATCATCAGCGACGTGCTGCGGCTGTGTGGCGCCGAGAATGTGTTTGCCGCCGCGCCCTTGCTGACTCCCGCCATTTCGGACGAGTCGCTGCTCAAGGAGCAGCCGCAGATCCTGCTGGGGATCGCCGCCACCCGCGAACAGGAAGAACAAACCCGGAACGGGTGGCGCAAGCTGCCGCTGCTTGCCGTGAAGAGTGGCCGCACGGGTTTCGTGCCACCCGACCTGCTCAGCCGCGCCGCGCCGCGCATCCTGCAAGGCGCGGCGCGGGTATGCGAACTGGTGGAATCGGCACGAGATTCACGTTAATGGATTATCCGGGTTGAAACCAGAATCAATCGCAACCCTCCGGAAAATGCCGGCGCAAGACGTGAATCTCTGCGCTGACCCCGCGCGATCCGCCAGCGGCAAAGCCCGGCTAACGGGCATGGCGAGTAGCCACCCCTGA
>JACRPU010000112.1 GCA_016223025.1 Nitrosomonadales bacterium
AACAACAAGATACGCGTTATCCAGCGCCGCGCATATGGGCTGCGCGATGAAGAATATTTGCGATTGAAAATACTCACGTCAATGCTCCCGAAGCTCTAAAAAGCATGAAATTTACCCACACTCTTTCACGAAGACCCCTTTTTTGGTTTCTATTTCCGAGCGAGTTTTTTCTTTCTCACTGTATTTGCCCACGATCTTTGCTCCGCCCCCGCTCGCCGTACCGTAGACCATATCCGGCGTATCGCAGCCCAGCCAGGCCTAACTGGTTTCTTTTCCCTGCCTTCTTGTTTGTTGTTGCCATCGCATCAACTGCATTTGCGGTTGATGCTGACGTTTTATTTCGTTCACAGCTTGCACCTATTGTTGTTTCCGGCCTGCCCCCGGAAGCCCGCGACACCCTGCGCCTCATCAAGCAGGGCGGGCCGTTTCCTTACCCGCGCGACGGCGTGGTGTTCGGCAATTACGAGAAGCGGTTGCCGCTGCAACCGCGCGGCTATTACCGCGAATACACGGTGAAAACGCCGGGTGCGCGCAATCGCGGCGCGCGGCGCATAGTCTGCGGCGTTCCTGTCGAGTGTTATTACAGCAGCGACCATTACCGGACGTTTCAACGCATCAAGGAGTAAGCCATGAGCACTTTATGCACGCGCTTGAAAAACGTGGATGAGGCGGGGGTTTACCAGCTTAATTGCAGCGCGGATGAATTGCGCGAGGCCGCAGATCGGGCGGGGTTCGCGATACTCGAAGCAGATATCGCCGGGGTGCATGGCAAGGGCGAATTTCTCGCCGCCATCGCCCAAGCTGTCAAAGCGCCGGACTGGTTTGGCCATAACCTCGATGCGCTGGCGGATGCGTTGGGCGACCTTTCCTGGTGTCGCGCGCCGGGTTACGTTCTGCTGCTGCGCAACGGCGGCGACACGTTCGGACTGCTTGACGATCACCCTGTTGTCACGGAGATTTTTGCGGGTGCGGCGGCTTTCTGGAAGTCGCAGGGCAAGGCGTTCTGGGTGTTTTACTGTTAGCTTCCCTCATGCAATATAAAAAGCCTGTTTCGGTATTGGTGGTGATTTACACCGCAGTTCCTTCGACGGGGCTTGGGGCAGGCATTGAGGTGCTGCTGCTGGAACGCGCAGACCACCCCGGTTACTGGCAATCGGTCACCGGCAGCCAGGATGAAGGCGAAGCCTTGCGCGAAACGGCGGTGCGCGAGGCACTCGAGGAAACCGGGCTGGATGCGCGCTTGCACCAACTGACCGATTGGCAGGTGCAAAACGTGTACGAGATATACCCCGTGTGGCGGCACCGCTACCCGCCCGGCATCACGCACAACACCGAGCATGTGTTCGGGCTGGAATTGCCCGGCATGCTGTCTGTCCAAATTTCACCGCGCGAACATTTGAGCTATATGTGGCTGCCGTGGCGGGAAGCGGCGGAGAAAGTGTTTTCGCCCAGCAACCGCACGGCGATTTTGCAGTTGCCGGAGCGTGCGGGGGCGAGCCGGCACTGAAGCAGAAAGTTATTGCGCTCGCGTAATTCCCTTCCCCGCACCACCATTCCCATAGCGGTCAGTACGCCTCCAGATTGGCGCCATCCAGATTCAGGGAATGCCGCCAGAACTGGTCGTCGCGATCGAACAGCCGGTAGGTGCCGCGCGGCCCCCAATTGCCGGCCTGGTAGGGGTTGATGAAATCGCGCTCCATCGCCCATACCTTGATGATGGGATCCACCACGCGCCATGCGGCTTCCACTTCGTCTATGCGCAGGAACAGCGAAGGATCGCCCTGCATTACGTCCAGCAGCAGGCCGGCATAGGCGTCGAAATCCTCGTCGCTTTCCTTGCGGTAGGTGGCGTCCAGGCTGATGGCGCGGGTGTGCAGATCCAGCCCCGGCACCTTGACCTGCATTTCCATTTTCAGGCAATCGTTTGGCTGGATGCCCAGCATGATCCAGTTCGGCTGCGGCGGGCCGTGGCGCGTGTGGCGCAGCAAATCCTGCGGCGGGCTCTTGAAGCGGATGCAGATTGCCGAGCTGTTTTCCGCCATGCGCTTGCCGGTGCGCAGGTAGAACGGCACCCCCGCCCAGCGCCAGTTATCAATGAACAGTTTCAGCGCCGCGTAAGTTTCCGTGGTGCTGTCCGGCGCCACGCCCTCCTCTTCCAGATAGCCCGGAACCGCTTTGCCGCCAATGGTGCCGCTGGCGTATTGGGCGCGGAACGCATGGGCATGCACCGAATTTTGCGTGATCGGGCGCACCGCCTTCAGCACCTTCACTTTTTCATCGCGCAGGTGTTCGGCGGACATGGTCAGCGGCGGCTCCATCGCCACCAGCGCCAGCAGTTGCAGCAGGTGGCTCTGGATCATGTCGCGCAACGCACCCGCCCCTTCGTAATAACCGGCGCGCCCTTCGATGCCCAGCGTTTCGGAGTGGGTGATCTGCACGTGGTCTATGTAATGGTGGTTCCACAGCGGCTCCAGCAGCAGGTTGGCGAAGCGGAACACCATCACGTTCTGCACCGTCCCCTTGCCGAGGTAATGGTCAATCCGGTAGATCTGCGGCTCGTTCAGGTGCTTGTACAAGCTCCCTTGCAGGGTCTGCGCGGATAGCAGATCGTAGCCGAACGGTTTTTCGATCACCACGCGGCGCCAGCCGTTTTTCTGCGCGAGCAATCCCACGTTACCCAGCTTGTCAACGATACCGGGGAACGCAGCCGGGCTGACCGACATGTAGAACACGATATTGGGGGGGAAACCCGAGCTCCCCTCCAGCGCCTGCTGCAAACGCTGGTAGGCGGCATCATCGCCGGGCGGGATGGCGTGGTAGTGCAGGCGCGCGCAGAAACGCTCCAGCGCCGGTTTGTCCATCTCCTGCGGACAGATCGCCTCCAGCATCCCGACCACCTCGGCAACCCATTCCTCGCGCTGCCGCAGCTCTATGCTGCAACCGAGTATGACCACGTGGTCGGGCAAGCGCCTGGCCAGTTCCAGGCGGAACAGCGACGGGATCAGTTTGCGCCGGCTCAGGTTGCCGACTGCGCCGAATATCACCAGCGTACAAGGTTCCATGGTTTTCATTTTGGCGCCCTTACCCGTTGGTGTGCTTGACTGCGTGGCCGCCGAACGCGTTGCGCATGGTGGACAACAGGCGGTAGCCGTAACCGGTTTCGCTCTGGCTGGCGAAGCGCATCTGCAACGCCAGCGTCAGAACCGGCGCCGCGACTCCTTGATCCACCGCCTCCACCGCCGTCCAGCGCCCTTCGCCGGAATCCGGCACATAAGGCGCCACCGCCTTCAGCTCCTGATCGTGCTTCAGCGCTTCCGCGGTGAGATCGAGCAGCCAACTGCGCACCACCGAGCTGTGCCGCCACAGCTCGGTGATCTGAGCCAGATCAAGCGTGAATTCCTGCTTGCCGCGCAGCAGTTCCAGCCCTTCGGCAAAAGCCTGCATCATGCCGTACTCGATGCCGTTGTGGATCATCTTGGTGAAATGCCCCGCGCCGACCGGCCCCACATGCGCCCAGCCGCGATCCTCTGCTGGCGCCAGAGCTTGCAGGATGGGCTTCATGGCCTGCGCCACCTCTTCCGTTCCTCCCACCATCAGGCAATAGCCGTTCTCCAGCCCCCAGATACCGCCGGAAGTGCCGGAATCCATGAAGCCGATGCCCTGCTCTGCCAGCCATGCGCCGCGCCGCTGGCTGTCGTGGTAATTCGAGTTGCCGCCGTCCACGATGATATCCCCTTTGGACAGCAGCGGCACCAGCGCACGAATCTGCTGCTCGGTCGGATCTCCGCTCGGCAGCATCAGCCAGACCACGCGCGGCGCGGGCAATTTCGCCACCGCATCCGCCACCGAGGAGGCAACCGCCATTCCGGATTCCGAGGCAAGCTGCGCGACCGCCTCCGCCGCGCGGTCGTAGCCCACCACCTCGATGCCGCCACGGCGCAACCTGCGCACCATGTTGCCGCCCATCTTGCCCAAACCTATCATTGCCATTCGCATGGAATCCTCCCGAGAAAAACGGTTACACTGTTTGTCCATTTTCTGCGTGACACAAGCCGGTTAGCCGGCAAAGGCCGGAATCCGGTTATCGGCTACCCGGACGCCAGCCCACGCTGGTATAGCGGATGTAATCCGGAATTCTTTAGGGCGCCCACAAACTTTTCTCTGACGGACGGATTATATGTCTTTACCACACCGCAACCCGCCGCAACCATGCCGCTGGCACCCCTGCCAAACGGTTTCCGAACTGGAACAGGAAGCGCTGCGGATGATAATGAATTCGGCGCGGCAGTCCATCCAACAGCGCGGAGCATTCCATATCGTTCTGGCCGGCGGCACGACCCCGCGCAGAATATATGAATTGCTGCGCGAGACGGAGGTGGACTGGGCCGCATGGCATGTGTATTTCGGGGACGAGCGCTGCCTGCCGCCCGATCACGCCGAGCGCAACAGCCACATGGCCGCGCTGGCCTGGCTGGACCACGTCGCCATCCCGCCCGGCCAGATTCACCCCATTCCCGCAGAAAATGGTGCCGAGGCCGCCGCCGGAGCCTATGCGCGAACCGTGGAAGGAATCGGGCTGTTCGATCTGGTGCTGCTCGGTCTGGGCGAAGACGGCCACACCGCCAGCCTGTTCCCCGGTCACGAATGGGGTGCCGCGCAGGGCGCTCCCGCCGCCATCGCCGTACACGATGCTCCCAAGCCACCGCCGCAGCGGGTGTCGCTCAGCGCATACCGTTTGGGCGCGGCGCGCCAGGTCATGTATCTGGTGACGGGTGCGGCCAAGCGGCAGGCAATCGGCGGTTGGCGTAACGGCGCGAACATACCCGCCGCAGCCATCGCTCCGGCAAACGGGGTGGATGTTTATCTGGAAGCGAGCCTGCTCGATCCTGTGTAAACCCGCGCAAATCCAGTCTGCAATAGAAACAGAAAAACGTAGGGCGCCATGTTAATGGTGCGCGGAACGCGCCCTGCAAAGGCTCACTGCAGCTCATTAAAGAAATTCCTGACCGCCAGCACCCTCTGGTTCAAATCCCCATACTTCAACTCGATCCGCAGCCTGTCCTGCCCCGCCATCTTGATGTGTCGCTTGCTCTGGATCATGGCGATGATCTTCATCGGATCTATCGGCGGGTTGGGCGCGAACTGGATTTGAATCGCTTCGCTTGAAGCATCCACCTTGACGATGCCGAGCGGCCTGGCGAGGATGCGCAGGCGGTGGCAATCGAGCAGAGCCTGCGCGGGCGCGGGCAGCAAGCCGAAGCGGTCAATCAGCTCCCGCTGCATATCCTCAACTTCTTCCTGCGTGTTACATTGCGCGAAGCGCTTGTAGATGACGAGGCGCTGGTGGATGTCGCCGCAGTAGTTTTCCGGCAGCAGGGCCGGGGTATGCAGCGCGATCTCGGTGGTGACGCCGAGCGGGTGCGCCATATCCGGTTCCTTGCCCTGCCTGAGCGAGGCGATGGCGGCGGCAAGCATGTCGTTGTAGAGATTGAAACCGACCTCCTGCATCTCGCCGCTCTGCGATTCGCCCAGCACTTCGCCCGCGCCCCGTATCTCCAGATCGTGCATGGCGAGATAGAACCCGCTGCCGAGCTGTTCCATCGCCTGGATCGCTTCGAGCCGTTTTTTCGCCTGCGCGGTAATATTTTCCACACTGTCAACCAGCAGATAGGCGTAGGCCTGGTGGTGCGAGCGCCCGACCCGCCCCCTCAACTGGTGCAACTGCGCGAGGCCGAAGCGGTCGGCGCGGTTGATGAGAATAGTGTTGGCGGTGGGCACGTCAATCCCGGTTTCGATGATGGTGGAACACAGCAGCACGTTGAAGCGCTGGCGGATGAAATCGCGCATCACCGCTTCCAGCTCGCGCTCGTTCATCTGCCCGTGCGCGATGCGGATGCGCGCTTCCGGCAGCAAGGTTTCCAGCTTCTCCGCCATGTTGGCAATGGTGTCCACTTCGTTGTGCAGGAAATACACCTGCCCGCCGCGCTTCAGTTCGCGCAGCACCGCCTCGCGGATCACGCCCTGGCTGAGGTTGCCGATGAAGGTCTTGATGGAAAGCCGCCGCTGCGGCGCGGTGGCGATCACCGAGAAGTCGCGCAGCCCTTCCAGCGACATCGCCAGCGTGCGCGGGATCGGCGTGGCGGTGAGGGTCAGCACATCCACTTCGGCGCGCAAGGCTTTCAGGCGCTCTTTCTGCCCCACGCCGAAGCGGTGTTCTTCGTCTATGATGACCAGGCCGAGGTTGCGGAATTTCACGCCCTTCTGGATCAGCTTGTGCGTGCCGATAACGATGTCGAGCTTGCCTTCTTCCATGTCCTTCATCACCTGCGCCTGCTCTTTCGCGGAACGGAAGCGCGACAGCTCGGCGATCCTCACCGGCAGATCGGCAAAGCGCGTGGAGAAATTCTGGAAATGCTGTTCCGCGAGCAGCGTGGTGGGCACCAGCACCGCGACCTGCCTGCCATCCATCGCCGCGATGAACGCGGCCCTGAGCGCCACCTCGGTTTTGCCGAAACCGACATCGCCGCACACCAGCCGGTCCATCGGCTTGCCGGATTGCAGATCGGCGAGCACCGCCTCAATCGCGGCGGCCTGATCGGTAGTTTCCTCGAAGCCGAATCCGGCAACGAACGCCTCGTAGTCGTGCGGCGCCAGCCGGAACGCATGGCCCTCCCGCAGGGCGCGTTGCGCGTACAGGTTGAGCAGTTCGGCGGCGGTGTCGCGCACCTGCTGCATCGCGCGGCGCCTGGCCTTGTCCCAGGCGCCGCTGCCCAGTTTGTGCAGCGGCGCGGTATCCGGTGCGCCGCCGCTGTAGCGGCCGATCAGCCGCAGTTGCGCCACCGGCACATAGAGCTTGTCCTCTCCCGCGTATTCCAGCAACAGGAATTCGTTTGCGCCTTCGCCGAGATCCAGGTTGACCAGCCCGCGATAGCGCGCAACACCATGCTGCTCATGTACCACCGGATCGCCGGGCTTGAGCTCGGACAGGTCGCGCAACATGCCCTCGACGTTGCTCTTTTTTGCGGTGCGCGCGGCGCGGCTGCGCGGCTGTGACGCATACAATTCTGTCCCGGTAACGATGGCGATCTTTTCATCGCTCAGGAGGAAGCCGTTCTGAACCGGCGCGACGCACAGCATGAAGGCCGCGCCGCTTTGCAGGAACTCCGCATGGCTTTCGCAGATGGCGGGTTCGAGCCCATACTCGCGCAGGGTACCCGCGATAATTTCGCGCCTGCCGAGGCTATCGGCGAGCAGCAGCGTGCGCCCTTCGAAATCGCGCAGGAAATCCCGGAATGCCTGCACGGGAATTTCGGCGCGGCGGTTCACCGCGATGGGCGGAAGGGCGGCGGTGGGACAGGGAGTGAGGTTTTTAGATTGTTCCCTCACCACTTGCCCTTCCGGGAGAAGGGCCGGGGGTGAGGGAACGGGTGCTGAAATAATATCTACCCTTGCAAACTCCTTCGCTCGCAGGAAGAACCGCTCCGCATCCAGGAACAGCTCCCCCGGCTCCAGCAGCGGGCGCTGCGGGTCGCCCCTCAGCAGGTTGTAGCGCGCCGCCGCATCCTTGCTGAATGCGGCGATGGCTTCGTCCACTTCGTGATGCAGGCACAGCGTGGCATGTTTCGGCAGGTAATCGAACAGCGAGGCGGTCGTGTCGAAGAACAGCGGCAGGTAATATTCGATGCCCGCCGTCGCGATGCCCTTGCCCACATCCTTGTAGATGCGCGACCGGGACGGATCGCCCTCGAAGCGTTCGCGAAAATTCCGGCGGAAAGCCGCCTGGCCCTTGTCGTCCAGCGGGTACTCGCGCGCGGGCAGCAAACGGATCTCCGGCACCGGGTACAGCGTGCGTTGCGTATCCACGTCGAACGTGACAATAGTCTCGATTTCGTCGCCGAACAGGTCAATGCGGTACGGCACCGGGCTGCCCATCGGAAACAGATCAACCAACCCGCCGCGCACGCAATATTCGCCCGGCGCCAGCACCTGCTGCACGTGCGTGTATCCGGCTAGCGCAAGCTGTTCGCGCAGCGTTGCGATGTCCGGCTTTTCGCCGCGCTTGAGAAAGAAGGTATAAGCGGCAAGATGCCAGACCGGCGGCAGCGGATACAGCGCGGTGGCGACCGGCACGATCACCGCATCGCAGGTATTGCTGCGGACATGGTGCAGAGTGGCGAGCCGCTCCGATACCAGATCCTGATGCGGGGAGAGGTGATCGTAGGGCAGCGTCTCCCAATCCGGCAACAAGTGTACGCGCAGGCCGGGCGCAAAAAACGGAATCTCTTCCGCCAGCCGCTGCGCTTCCAGCGCATTGGCGGCAATCACCGCGAGCGGAGATCCCTTTTCCCGCGCAAGCTGCGCCAGCGCCAGCGCGTCTGATGAGCCGTGCAGGTTGGTGTAACGCGGGCGGGAATGTTTCGATGCGAACAGCATGAGAGGTCAAACTTCAAAGTGCGGCCCTGATTATAAGGGAAACCTTGCGGGCGGCTTGAGCCTGGGGCCACAAAAAAACCCGCCTGAGCGGGTTTTTTCTTGTTGCAAAACCGGATGCCATCATGCTACTTCAGCTTGGTTTCCTTGTATGCCACATGCTTGCGGGCAACCGGATCGAATTTCTTCATTTCAAGCTTTTCCGGCGTGGTGCGCTTGTTTTTGCTGGTGGTGTAGAAGTGCCCCGTACCGGCGGAGGACTCCAGCTTGATCTTTTCGCGTATGCCTTTGGCCATGTTCTTCCTCCTTAAACTTTCTCGCCACGGGCGCGCATTTCAAACAGCACCGCATCAATGCCGTTCTTGTCTATGGTGCGCAGCGCGGCGTTGGTAAGGCGCATGGAAACCCAGCGGTTTTCGCTTTCCACCCAGAAACGGCGGCGTTGCAGGTTCGGCAGGAACCGGCGCTTGGTTTTGTTGTTGGCGTGGGATACGTTATTCCCCACCATCGGGCGCTTCCCCGTTACTTGACAGACTCGTGCCATGGCAAATTACTCCAACCAGTTTTTCAAAGAGGCGCGATTCTACCCCAAAACGGAAAAGGCAATCAACCGACATTTTCGCGCCGAGCGGGAAATCCCCCGCCACGCTGCGTAAATAACCGCTTTCAGCTTTCGACCATGTGCCGGATAACGGCATTGAAATGGGCGGTCCACTCCGGCGCAAACTGGTTGTCGCAGGCGTTGATTTCGGCGATCGCGCGCACCAGCGAGCGGTTCTCGCCGTGCGGGCTGTATTTCAGCGTCACCGCCTCGAAGGTATCTATGATCGCCAGCAGTTTAGCGCCGGGGGTGATCTGGTCGCCCTTCAGCCCGATCGGGTAGCCGCCGCCATCAACCATTTCGTGATGCTGCAGCACCATCTCTGCCGCCGCCTGCCAGCCATCCATGCGTTCCAGCAATCCGGCGGCTATGCCGGAATGATCCCGCAGCAGCCGTTTCTCCTCCTCCGACAGTTTGCCGGCCTTGAGCCACAAGGGCTCGGGCAGGAAAAGCATGCCGATGTCGTGCAGGTAAACCGCCGCCTCAAGCTGCACGGGGTCAACCGGCTGGCCGGCAACTTCGTTGGTTTCCAGCGCGAGGCGCAGTTGCCGGTCGCTACGCCCCATGTATAGCGGAGAGCGCGCCTCGTAATACAGCGCCAGCGACCGGAAAAAACGCAGGTCTGCGGCATCGCTCTCCGATCTGCGCACCCCGGCGGAAGCGCGCCGCCTGATGGGCTGCGCGGCGCCGGTCGGGCGAAAGCCGGTCACCGCCTCGATCAGGAGAACAGATTTTTCGTCAAGCTCGCCGGCTGGAGCTCCGGCCAATTCGTCGAGGCCGGCGACCAGTTCAACCAGCTTCAGATGAATGACCGGGCGGCCCGCGACCAGCGCCTCGGTAGCCAGTTCGAGCCGGTCCAGGGCCAGCAGCACGGCCTCGGCAACCATGCCGGAAAAACCGATTTCGCCGTTGCGCAAGCGCCCCAGCAGCGTCTCGATGGGGTGGGCAATCATCACCCCCATGTCAATTTTGCACAGGGCAGCATCGCCCTTGATGGTATGGATGGCGCGAAACAGATCCGCGATCAGCGCAGCATCGCCGGAAGCGTGCTTGAGGCGGGTAATGTCGCGCTCGATATAAGGAGCGTGGTCGGTCAGCGCGTCGGCAAAATCTTGCAGCGATTCCGCGTCCGGAATGCGCGGATGCAACAGGGCGGCGTTGTCCATGAGCGGCTCTTTCCTGAAATAGTATTGATCCGGCCAGCAGGCAAATAGTGCAAGCGCCATTATAAGCGACAGGCTTACCGCTACAGGAACAGCCGTTTGTCCCGGTGCAGAGATTCCGCGTTCGCGCGGCAAGGCGAGAGCAGAAACGCTCTGGTGAAGGAGAGCAGTTTGCCTCAGAGCGTGGAAGCTGGTGGCATGAAATCCTGATGGAAGGCGGAAAACCGAAGGAACATTCAACCCGGATAACCCATTAGGGCGCGAGATGATGGCGAGGCGGGTTGCGAGACAGTTTTGTCGGTTGGGAGGAGCACATGGCGGGTCTATGGGCGCCGGGCAAGCGGCAAAAATGGCCGCAAGCCGACCGCCAGCGCTCGCGCAGGCTCGAAGAGCCGCCTGACGCACATGGCGCAGGCCACCCAGAATGATAAATCGTCTGCGCCATGCGCGTTTCCCTCACCCCCGTTCCCCCTCTCCCGGAAGGAGAGGGGTACGGTATGCCCTCGCTGCGCGAGATTCACGTTAATGGATTATCTGGGTTCAACCCGGATAATCTGAAATTCTAAAGAAAGCCGATCAAAAACAAACCCCGCCATCGGGCGGGGTTTATCAAGAATAACAGCAAAACCAGCTTATACGTTTTTCTTTTTGCGGCGCGCGGTGAATCCCATCAAACCCAGCCCCGCCAAAAGCATGGCATAGGTTTCCGGCTCGGGAACGGGAGGTGCGCCGATAATCTGGCCAGCGATCATGGCGCCATCAAATGCCATACCCGACTGGTAAGCCGAGTCGAGCAGGTTAACGGTGCCGAACTCCAGCAGGTACGAGCCGGCAGTGGCGATGTTATAGCTTGCGTGAACCCATCCGGTATGACCGCAACCAGCGCCGTAACAAGTGCCGCTGCTAGAGCCGAGCGGCGCCCAGGTGGAACCCACAATAATGGGTACGCTGGGCGGCGTCAAGGTCGCGCTGGGGGCTGGCATGCCGAATCCCGGGATGATGGATCCGGACGTGCTGGTTCGCGCGGTGAAGAGAACCGCTGCCTGCGACAAATCCGCATTCAGCAGACGAGCCCAACCATAGTCATTGTATTGCGAACCATCGCTCGTCACGTAGTTGAAGTCGAACTCGAGCAAAGAGCCAGCGTTTGCAACAAAGGCGACGGAAGTCAGCTTCGATCCGTTCGTGGTGCCGCTGATACCAAACGGGCTAACTCCATTTACCCCCCCATTGGTTGACACCCAGCCATATTGGGTGCTCAAGGGGTTGGGAGGCGCTGTCACGACACCGTTGGCGGGGGAAGCGCCGCAACCACCTATGCAGGTCCAGCCAACCGGGATACCCGTGTTAAACTGCTGGGCCATTGCACTCTGTGAACCCAACGCCAGAGCGGCAACGGCAAACATTGATTTATAGAGCATCATTTTGAATCTCCTCGTGAGTATCGGGCTATTGATATTGTTAAAATTATAATGCATGACTGGATTGTCACGGTGTACATATATACAGAACTTATACAGCAAAAGCTACTGTACTGAAGTACAGGTACACAAAAAAATATATGCCGTGATCCCTCCCCAGGCAAATTTCGGCGCGAATAACAAACGCACGCATTATGTAAAGCGAATGAGCGAAAAGCATGAAATCAGGCCCGGCCAATCCATCGAGCTGCTGAAGGAGTTGCACATCCTCACGCGCGACGGCAAGATGAATCAGGACAGCCGGCGCAAGCTCAAGCAGATTTACCACTTGTATCAATTCATCGAGCCGCTGTTGCAGGAAACCCAACGCGCCCGCCCGGATGTTCAACTGGTGGATCACGGGGCGGGAAAATCCTATCTCGGCTTCATCCTCTACGATCTGTTCTTCAAGACGCAGAACAATAAATCGCACATCTACGGCATCGAAAGGCGCGACGAGCTGGTCAACCGATCCCGCGAACTGGCCGCGCGGCTGAATTTTTCCGGCATGACCTTTCTGAATTTGCAGGCGGCGGAATCCATTGAATCCGGCCTGCTGCCCGCCAGGGTGGATATGGTGACCGCGCTGCATGCGTGCAACACCGCCACAGATGATGCCATTCATTTTGCGTTGAAGAAGCAGGCGCCAACCATCGTGCTGGTGCCGTGCTGCCAGGCCGAAGTGGCGGCGGTGTTGAGGAAGAACAAGGGCAAGGAGCTTGCCAGGAGCGCCCTCTCCGAACTTTGGCGCCACCCTCTCCACACCCGCGAATTCGGCAGCCACGTCACCAACGTGCTGCGCTGTCTGCAACTGGAAGCGCACGGCTACCAGGTCACCGTGACCGAACTGGTGGGCTGGGAACACTCCATGAAAAACGAGCTCATCATCGCGCACTACCAAAACCTGCCGCGCAAACGCCCGGCTGAACGCCTGCACGAAGTGCTGCACACGCTGGGGCTGGAAGAAATGAGCGGGCGGTTTTTTACTGCGCCATGAAAATCACCCTGATCCGCCACGGCGAAAGTGAAGCAAACATCGCGGACCGCATCAACGACAACCCCGCCCGCAGCGTGAACCTCACCGAACGAGGCAGGGTTCAGGCTGAAACGGCGGCTGAAAAGCTGCGCGCCACGAAGTTCACCTGCGCCTACGCCTCCGAATTCCCGCGCGCCCGGCAAACCGCTGAAATCCTGTTGCGCCACCACTCCTGCACCCTGCTCACGGATGCGAGCCTGAACGAGCGCCGCTCCGGCATGGATGGCCTGCCGGTGCATACTTTCAACGACCTGGTGCGCCCCGACCCGCTGCGCATCAAGCCACCGCAGGGCGAATCGTTTCTGGAGCAGATGGAGCGACTGCACGGCTTCCTGGGTGAGATCGCCGCGCATCACCCGTCAGGGAACATACTGGCCGTGTCCCACGAAAACCCCATCCTCGCGGCGCTGGCCCTGTCAGTTGGTAACCCGGAGAAAATAGTGCGCGGCAGCATCGCCAATTGCGCGTGGGTGGAGATGGTTTGGCCGAATTCACAGGTTGGCCGACGACTATCCCGGCCCATCTGACTTGAAGTGGGTCTGGCAGGCGAACAACAGCTTGTCATCAGCCGTTCTGCAACTCGATGCCTTCGTGCGCTATCTCGACGGACTCAATCGCCACCTCGTTGCCCGCAGCCTTGAATTGCGGGCCTTCAACTTTGACCGGGAAAGCATTGTGAACTTTCCATGTCTTGACCGGCGTGCGGCTTTCATCAAGCAGGCTTACAACGAGGTCGCGGCGCTCGGCGGCATTCAGCTTGGCGGCGGAGAACCATTTGAAAAAGCCGCTGCTGCTCTTGATCACGCCACGCTTGAGCGTGATGTTGCTGAGTTTGCTCAGGCCGGGCAGCCTGATGGGGCGTGGCTTTGGGGAGGAGCCATCCCGGTAATCGGCAGCCTGGATCTCCTGGGTTAGGCCTGTGACTTCAGAAAAACCTATACGGTCGCCGCCCCATTCCACACGAAAATGGAATACCGGCAATGGATATTGTGCGGGCATGGCAATGGCCTTTCAGAATAGTCGCTTCCATTTTTTGATGCGTTCAGGAAGCTTGCAGTTTGTGCGAGAACTTCAGGATAATGAACTCGGCTGGGCGCACCGCCGCCATGCCGATCTCCACATTCATGCGCCCCTCCAGAATATCCTGCGCAGTCATCGTGGCGCCGAGGCCGCAACGAACAAAGAAAGCTTCTTTCGCCGTGGCGCCAGCCAGCGCACCTTCGCGCCATTTCTGCGTGAGGTAGTTCTCGATCATGCCGCGCACCTTGTTCCAGGTATTCGCATCGTTCGGCTCGAACACCGCCCAGTAAGTGGATTTCTTCAGCGATTCCTCGACCATGTTGAAGAAGCGCCGCACCGGAATGTAGCGCCACTCGTTATCGTTTCCCGCCAGCGTGCGCGCGCCCCGCACCAGCGTATCCTTGCCGGGAAAAGACCGGATGGCGTTGATGGATTTGCCGGTGTTTGTATCCGCGTTCAACTCATTCTGTTGGGAACTATCGGTGTTGACCGAAGGGCCGGTCACTGCGTTGAGGCTGACATTGGCGGGAGCTTTCCACACGCCGCGCGATGCATCCGTCGCCGCATAAATCCCGGCAATCGCGCCGCTCGGCGGCAGAGTCACCGTCAATCTGGAAAGCTGATTCCTGATATTGCGGTAATTCACCGGATCGAACCCGGCATGTGCCGGATCGTTCAGGTTGGCCAGAGCCAGGCCATTCAACCGCCCTGAAGCAGAATCCGCGTCCGCCGCCTCATCCGGCTGGCTGAGGGTCACCGAAGAATCCGCATAGACATAATTCAAGCTGGTCTTGATGAACGGGTAATACGCCGCCCCATATTTCAGGTTGCTGGCGCCCAACAGCTTGCGGTAATCGCTGATCTCCGATGTGGAATAGGCCAGCTTCGCGCGCGTCACATCCAGAATCGCGAAGCGGTCGCCCGAGGTGGCGCACTGGGCCAGCGCGGCCCGCATCAATGTTGCGTACTCCGTGCCGGCGGCACCGTTGTCCAGCAACACCGCATCGGGGATCACAATCAGGGTGGGATCATCCTCCCGAGCAGCGGCGTTCAGCCCCGCAAGCAGGCCAGAGGCACCGTCGCCCAGCGCCACTGCCGACGCGGTGTCACCCACCGACACCACATAGCACTTGCCGCCACCGTTCTCGAAGAACATGCGGATGCTGTAATAGAGATAATGCGCCAGCACCGGCTCGGTCAGCGACAGGATGGGATACACACCGTTCACCGCAGCTTCGGACAGCGTAACGGTAATGCTTTCATTCCTGGCCTTGCCAAATTGCGCCTCATACTCAAGCAACGAGATAATCTTCAACGGCCTGTTGCGCAAGCTGCCGGGGCTCGTCTGTGTATAACCGATGAAGGCGGGAACGGCTGTTTCCACTTCAGCAACGGGTGGCGGAAAGATGGAGATTTCTTCGACGTAAACGCCAGGTGCTTTATATCCTGCCATGAGCGCGGCCTCGTTTATTGCGCGTGTCAGGCAAGCGCGCCTTGAGCCTTTACCCAATACTTCTTGCGTTCAGGCAGCCCGGTGCGACCGCCATTGATGCGGACGGATATTTCCTCGAAATCCTTCACGTCGTCATCGCCAGGCTGATGGTCAGCGAGCACGTTCAGGCCAAGCCGCTGCCAGAAGTGAGCGGCAGTCAGCGCGGCTATTTCTGGAGTGGTCACGAGGTCGGGATTGTCAACCAGCGGCAGGCTCAACGCCTCTCCAGCCAGGCGGTAGTTATCCTTGAAAGTCAGTTGAAACAAACCGCGGCCACGATAGCGCCAGCCATCCCCACTCAACCTGTCGCCATTGCCACCGCGCCCCGCATAAACGTAGTTGGCCAGCTTCTGCGGGTTTTTTATATAAGGTACAGCGGAAGCCGGTGCCGGGAACCGTTTCGGCCACACCTTGCACAGGCGCTCGGCGCGCGAGTAGGAAAGCCCCTCGGTAAGGCGGGTCGTCTCCGTTGATTCGTGCGCCAACTGCGCCAGAAAAGCCGCTATCCGCATCGGCGTGTTGATCTCGAAGCGCTCCATCGCGGTATTCAGCGGATCAATCCACTGATCTGTTTTGCAAAGAGGCATAATCGCCCCGAGTTGGGTTTCGGTGATCGGCATGGGCGAATATCTTTCGTTCAGAGATTCTTTCCCTTGATGAGCGCGATAATGCTGTTCCTGGTGGTCTCATCATCGTCAAAACCGCCGTGCGTGGTGCTCCTGGTCACCGTGCCGGGCGACGACCACGCGCTCACATTCTTGAGCTTCAGCGGGGTGATCGCCTGATCGAAGTATTTCTGCATCCCCAGGATAGGCGTGGTCACACCATTCTCGAACGATTGTGCAACCAGGTACAGCAGCGAGCGGCTGTAGCCGAGCAACGCTTTGCAGGTGGGGTCTTTCTGCTCCGAGCTTTCGTCCAGATGGAACTGGTGGTAGCGCTTCACCTTGCCGCTCTTGATGGCGGGCAGCACTTTATCGCGGAACACATCCACGCGCACGGCCGGCGCCATGAAATTCACCGTCTCGAAATTCCATCCTTTCGCGCCCAGACGCTCGATGATGTGGCTGTGGACGATGGAGCCAGCAGAATGCCCGATCAGGTGCAACCGCACCCTGGATGGATCGGCAAACAAGCCGGATTTCTGGCAGGCCTGGTACAGCTTGACGCCGCCGCTGTCTTGCTCGATGGAAAGCGCATCGGCGTTCTGTTTCATCTCGCCCCACATCAGGCTGCCCGGCTTGACAAACAGGCGCTCGAGCCGCTCGTTATACCAGTTTCGCGTCGCGTCCCAGATGCCGGCGGTGGGGCGCGGTTGTCCGCGCAACAAATCTTCCACGCGGTTTTTCAGGGTATCCAGGGGGCCGGTTTCCCACATCAGGAAGATCGGGAAAATCTTGTTGTCGTACAGCGACGGCACCCACTTCGCCGCCGTGTCTGCGGCATCGCCCTCGGTGGTCAAGCCGCCGTGCGCGTAAATCGCGATATCCACGGCGGCGCCAGCGGCCAGTCCCCATGCTTTGCGCGCCGAGCCGAGATGCTGGGTGACCAGCGCGTCGAGGTCGGAATCCTGCGTGCGGTAATTGCCGGTGTTGCTGAGCCTGCCGTTGTTTTCCATATCAATGATGAAGGGGCTGAGCTCGCGCACGCTCAGCGCCCGTTCGCTGGCCAGTTGCACCTTGCCGTTATGCACGCGCAAACTCGGCGATTGCGCGATCGTTTCGTGCAGTTCGGTCACCACGCCGATCTGCGCCACCCAGCAGTCCATTGCGTTATCCAGCCAATCCTCGTAAGTGAGGATGGCGCGCGCGCCGCTGCCCCACGTTGTACCCCACGAATTGTGGATGATGAAGCCCTTGCTGTTGTAGCCGACTATCGCGAATGCATGGCCGCCATCGCTTGCCTCGGCTTTCTGTGCGGGAATTGCCCAGTAATCCCCCTTTGCGGATTTCGCATCAAGGCCGGTATCCCAGCCGGAATGGCAGACAGCGCTCGCGTACAGGATCCCGGCTTCATTCAACGCCACATGCATGTCTGTCACCGAACGGGTATCCACCCGGTAATAGGCGCCGAGCGGGCGACGCACGGCATCCAGCCACCAGTCCTGTTTGGCGCTTTTCACGGGCGCGGTCGGCATGTTCAGGCTTTCCCACAAGTTATCTGCGCACGCCCCGTGCTTGTACCAGCCCTTCATGGCGCCGCGCAGGCTCGACCCGGTATCCTTGTCCGGGTTGCCCGGAAATTCGTCGTAGCGCCGCGCCATCGAATACAGCATGAATGGCGACACCCTGGACTCCGCCTGTTTGCGGCCAGCGCCACGCAGCAAATGAAACACCACACTCGACAAGGCAAACCCGGTGCAACCGTTGCAACTCCCCTGATGCAACACGGGCAGGTCTTTACATTTCGGCTCCATTACCGGACCGGGCACTACCCCCACAGCGGGCTGGTAAGACCGGTCGCGCAGATCAAGATGATCCGGGACTACGTTTCGCACAAAACCTGAACCGCTGCCTGGAGTTTTGATGATTTTCTTTTTCATGGAATATCTCCCGTGTTGGTGGTTGTGTAAGTCTTACAAGCTATCGGTGTTGCAAAAATGAAAAGCCATCATGTCGTATCGGCTGCACGGAATAAAGCATTACCCGTTTGAAACCTGAAAGAGGCCGACAGCTATTCTCCCAAATCCATGCGCCTGATGTAGTGGCAGGTATAACCCTGCGGTTGCTTGACCAGGTACTTCTGGTGGTATTCCTCGGCGCGAAAGAACTCCTTGAACGGCGCGATCTCGGTGACAACCTTGGCTTGCCATTCTCCCGATGCCTCCACGGTCTTGATGACTTCCCGCGCGGTTCGCTGTTGCTCGGCGCTGACGGTGAAGATGGCCGAGCGGTATTGCGTGCCGATATCGTTGCCCTGCCGGTTGGATGTGGTCGGATCGTGCATGCGGAAAAACTCGAACAGCAGGTGGCGGTAGGTCAGCCGTTTCGGATCGAAAACGATTTTTAGCGATTCGGCATGGCCGGTACGCCCGGTCTTCACATTCCAATAGGTCGCATCCGGTGTGTTGCCGCCGGTGTAGCCAACCTCGGTTTCCAGCACACCGGGTATCTGGCGCACCAGTTCCTCCATGCCCCAGAAGCAACCGCCGGCGAGGTAGGCGACCTGTTGTTCTGCGGCGATGGTCATGGTATCTCCTTTCGCTTGGGCGTGGCCGGCGGACAAGAGCAACGCCAGCAGGATGAACAGGTAGCGGCGGAGCTTGCCGGATTCAAGTGCGTTGCAGGGGCTCATGGCGGCAGGGGGCTGTTATCGTCCGAAGTGGTCATTCTCTCATGAGTCGGCTGAATCCACCCCATTCCAGGAATGATTAAGCAAGCCCCTTTAGCCGCTGAAAATATCTCGACCACGCCCCTTTAATCGGCGACCCGGCAACCGCACAGTGCGTTGAGTGATGGTCGTCACGGGCATAGCGTATTCAAGAATTGCTCGGCGGTAATAGCGGGTCCGTCTACAAGCTGCCGGTGTTGCATTTTTCATCTGAGTCCCAGCGGCAAAATACTTGCGCCATTTCGCCCGGCTAACCGGCTGGCGCATCCGCCCACTTCCATGATTTCCCGCCCGGTGTTTTTTGCTCGCCGATGGAATTCAGCACATTATTCATAAGGAAGCGCCCGAGATGGCGGTAGCTTTCAAACTGCGCTTCGTCGAAAAACTGGTCTGCCGTGGTCTGGTGCGGAAAGCCGGGGTTGGCTTTTGCATACTGGCGGATGTCTTCGGGCATATTTTTTACCAGGCTCGGTTTGATGTACAGCAACACGCCCCAATTACCCTGCCCGATGGAACCGCCCTGCTTCTGCCCGTCTTCGGGCGGGTAGGCGATATCGCCCAAGGCGAAACAGCTCTGGCAGTTACCGTCCTGATCCGCGCTCAGGGCATCCAGGTGGATGGCGATCCCGGCGCCAAAATCAATGTAGCATTTGCGCAGCATGTTGGCCAGGTCTTCGAAACTGCGCTTTTCATCCTGCCCGGCATCCACCACCATGATATAGCGGCAGCGTCGGCGCACCAATTCATAAACGCCAAGATTTTCAAAATGGCCGCCGTCGGAAAGATAGACAAAGTCGCTCTCGTCGTCGGTCAACCCGAATAACTCCTTGAGCAGATATTCTCCACCCCACTGCGGGCTTTCGCGCCTGATCGCGCCGGGTTTGATGGCACGCGCTTCCGTGTTGGGGCACCAGTGCCCGAGGCGGACGTTGAATACGGTGAGCAGAAAAGCGACGGCGGGCGAACTGTGGTAGCCCATGTTCGGGCTGGCGGCCGCACCGGAGGCGGCCATCGCCGTTCCCAGGCGAACACCGCCCATGTAGCGGGCCGAATCATAATAGCCGCCGCCCTGCTGGCTGGCATTCGGCGGATACTGGAAGCCGCACGCGACGGGCGAGAAAGTGAACGAGTAGGCCTTGCGATCCTGCCACGCAAGGTTGTCATCATGCACCAGGTTGAGCGCGGTGTTGACCAGATGCAGCGGTCGCTGCTTCAGCTCGGCAAGCTTGATGTCATCGCAAGGGTCGAAGCCGGTAAAAGGATTGGCGACACGATCATCGCGCCCGGCGCCAAGATAGCAGCGGGTCAGCCGGTTGCGGTAGAAATGGTGGATGGAAAACAGGTTCACGTCGAGGCGCCACGCCATGACGAGAAAAGCGGCGCCGCACCCGGCCAGCACGGCCCACAGCGCCGCAAGGTCGGCGCTGTTATTGATTTGCAGGGCATGCGCCAGATAGCTGCCGAAAGCGCTGCCGGGTGCGGCGAGATGCAATTCGTGCGGGGTGCCCGCCGTGCCGAACTTGTGCATCAGCGCGTGGGCGCCCCACGATGCCGCCAGCAGATAGCCCAGCACAAAAACGTAAGGCGCGGAGAGGGTCACCCATTCTTTCCAGTTGGCGCTATCTTTCCCGGAGGTGCCTGCGCCCTTGCCCAGCAGGACACCGCCGAGCGAATGGGCGGCCCAGGCCAACCCTCCGGCGGCGATGACCAGTCGGGGTTCTTGTGCTGATGCCCGTTAAGCCATGCAAACATGATATTGTACAAATGCGATATCACCATCCGGCAGAAAATTGTAGCAAGCAATTACGTGCCACCCGCTATGTCCATTGTGGCTTTCCCCGCCTTTACGCACATTGACCGTGGTTTTAACTTCGAGCCCTTCACCTTTGCCATTGTTGGCTTTTTTGCAAATAAGGTCGGGGTAGCGTTGGTCATGGTTGTGCTTGTAAGGGGAACACTGATCCATGGAATTGCTGAAAATATTCGATACCAATCCGGAAAAATTATTTCCCTGTATCAGCTCTTGCAGCGGCAACCCGCCTTCCATAACCATGTTCCGGCTCATTCGGTAAATAATGGACTGGGTCAGGTTCGCGGCCTCTTCTATATGCGCAATGGTCAACCTATCGGGAAGGGGTGCTTCGTCTCCCAGTTTGAGCCTGGCGATGACCATGAACAGTTGCGCGTAGGTATGCGTCGCGCGCTGTTTGTAGTCGAGATGATCCATGGCGCAGAGCGTTTGCATGTGGTGCTTGATGGTGATTTTTCCATCTGCTTCCCGGTCGAAGCGGCGCGTCATGAAATGCGCGCGCCCGCTTTCTTCCATTAAACGGCAATCCGCCACTGGAGCATCGCCGGGATATTAGACAACTTCCAAGCAGGGTGCGGCATCGTAGAATTTTCTTGTCATTTCTATCGCCTTACTATAAAGTAAGGACATCAGTTAAGGAGTGTAATTATGTCAACGGCAACTATAACCAGTAAGGGTCAGATCACCATTCCGGCCATAGTTCGAGCTGCGCTCGGTGTCGAAGCCGGGGATCGGGTAGAGTTTGTTCAGATCGAACCCGGGCATTTTGAGTTGGTGGCTGCCACGCAATCAGTAACTGCTCTAAAGGGAATGATCCGGAAGCCTGCCAAGCCGGTAACGGTTGAGGCCATGAAGAAAGCTATCGCAGAACGAGGAGCGAAGGCGCGATGATTGGTTTAGATACGAACGTTATTGTTTGCTATGTGGCGCAAGATGATCCAAAGCAGTCTCCCAAGGCAACCCTTCTGATTGAATCACTGTCGGCGGATGCGCCAGGCTTCATCTCTATTGTTTCGGTAGTCGAATTGGTGTGGGTTCTTATGGGCTGTTATTCGTTAAGCAGAGACGAGATATGCGAGGTTCTGGAAACTTTGTTGCGCTCCAAGGAGCTGGTAGTAGCCAATGCCGATATCATATGGAAAGCATTGAGGCTGTTCAAAGAAGGAAATGCAGACTTCGCTGACTGCCTGATCGAGCGATTTGCTAATGAAGAGGGGTGTAGGTATACAGCGACATTTGATCGCGAGGCAGTTAAGCACTGTCACATGAAGTTAATAGATTGAGGCATACCTTTGTACTGCTTGTCGCGCCCATTCCTGATGTGTCAAAGGCCGTTCGAAGGGTTCTTTAACGTACCCGCAAGGGGCTTCTGCTTCCACCATCACGCGAGCCTGTGTATCGCGGCTTATGGTTTCCTGATGCTGGAGCGGCTGTCCGGAGTTAAAAAAAACTCCGCCAGACACGAAGCGCCTCCCGTACCCGAAGGCTTCAGCCCGCGCGGGTCTCGCACCGATGCGGCGGCATATCCCGCAGTCGATATCGACCGTGCGTTTCCGCTTGGCCCGAGCCATAGCCAGAAGTCTTTCACAATGCCCGTGTTGCGGAAAACCGTTCGCATGGGGAATAAGAAATTAATAACACAGTACAAGCAGACAATTAGACAAAGTGCATAAAGAAATCAAGGAGATAAGCCACACGCCCCTGATGCAGCAATACCTGCGCATCAAGGCGCAGCATCCGGGCATGCTGCTGTTCTATCGAATGGGCGATTTCTACGAGCTGTTCCATGAAGACGCGGCGCGCGCCGCCAGGCTGCTCGACATCACGTTAACGCAGCGCGGCGCATCGAACGGCCAGCCGATCAGGATGGCGGGGGTGCCTTACCACGCCGCCGAACAATATCTGGCGAGGCTCATCAAACTGGGCGAATCGGTGGCAATCTGCGAGCAGATCGGCGACCCCGCCACCAGCAAGGGCCCGGTGGAACGCAAGGTAGTGCGCATCGTCACACCCGGCACACTTACCGATTCCGCGCTTCTGGAGGAAAAACGCGACAGCCTTTTATTGGCATTGCACCAGCGCCACAACGAAGCGGGGCTGGCGTGGCTCAACCTCGCTTCGGGCAGCTTCTTCGTCGCCGAAATAGATGCCGGACAATTGCCCGCCGAGCTAGAGCGCCTGCAACCCTCTGAGATATTGATTGCCGAAGGCGCTGCTTCGCCGCAGTTCGGGAACGTCGCCAGCAAATCGTTGCCCGAGTGGCATTTCGCTCGCGACGCCGCGCACCGCGCGCTGTGCCAGCAGTTCGGCACGCACGACCTCGCCGGCTTCGGCTGCGAGGGCCTCACCCACGGGCTGGCGGCGGCGGGCGCGCTGCTCGGCTACACCAGGCTCACGCAAGACCAGAGCATCGCCCACATCCGCGCGCTACAGGTGTATAGCGCCGACCAATATGTGCGCATGGATGCCGCCACGCGCCGCAACCTGGAAATCACCCGGACGCTGCGCGGCGAGCCGGCCCCCACCCTGCTCTCGTTGCTCGACACCTGCGCCACCAATATGGGCAGCCGCCTGCTTGCCTGCTGGCTGCACCACCCGCTGCGCGACCGCGCCACACTGCGCGCAAGGCTGGATGCGGTGGAACAACTTCAATGCCCCCCTCACCCCGGCCCTCTCCCGCGCGGGGAGAGGGCGTTATTTAGAGGCGCCCACGAACACCTCAAACCCTGCGTGGATGTCGAGCGCATCACCGCGCGCATCGCCCTGAAGTCGGCGCGTCCGCGCGACCTTTCCGGCCTGCGCGACACGCTGCTGGCCTTGCCGCAACTGCACGCCACGCTGGCGGCATGCGATGCACCATTGATCAATGCCCTGCGCAATGCGCTCCTCCCATCCGTTCATCCTGATCCCCACCAAACCGTTCGCCCCGAGCTTGTCGAAGGATCGTCGCGCAGCGACGGGCAAACCGTTGACACACTCTTAACCGGCACATCCATTCACCCTTCGACAAGCTCGGGGCGAACGGAGAATGAGTTGGTCGAGCTGCTACAAAAGACAATCAAGGCCGAACCCTCCTCTGTTCTGCGTGAAGGCGGCGTCATCGCCGACGGTTTCGACGCCTGTCTGGACGAACTGCGCGGCATCCAGACCAACTGCGGCGATTTCCTGCTGGCGCTGGAAGCGCGCGAGCGCGCGCGCACCGGCATCGCCAGCCTCAAGGTGGAATACAACCGCGTGCATGGTTTCTATATCGAGGTGACGCACGCCAACGCCGCCGGCGTGCCGGACGATTACCGCCGCCGCCAGACGCTGAAAAACGCCGAGCGCTACATCACGCCGGAACTCAAAGCCTTCGAGGACAAGGCGCTTTCCGCCAACGATCGCGCCCTGGCGCGCGAGAAGCTCCTCTACGAACAACTGCTCGATCAGCTTGCGCCGTTCATCCCGCAACTGCAACGCATCGCCGCCGCCATCGCCGAACTCGACGTGCTCGCCGCATTTGCCGAAAGGGCCGCCACGCTCAATTTCAGCGCGCCGCAATTCGCGGAAGAACCCGTGCTGCGCATTGTCCAGGGCCGCCACCCGGTAGTGGAAGCGCAGGTGGAAACCTTCATCGCCAACGACACCGACCTGCATGCCGCGCGCAAGATGCTGCTCATCACCGGCCCCAACATGGGCGGCAAATCCACCTACATGCGCCAGGTCGCCCTGATCGCGCTGCTCGCGCATTGCGGCAGTTTCGTGCCTGCGCGCGAAGCCGTGCTGGGCGAAATCGGCCATATCTTCACCCGCATCGGCGCATCGGACGACCTCGCCGGCGGGCGGTCAACATTCATGGTAGAAATGACCGAGGCCGCCAACATCCTGCATAACGCCACCGAAAAAAGCCTGGTGCTGATGGATGAGATCGGGCGCGGCACCTCCACCTTCGACGGGCTCGCCCTCGCCTGCGCCATCGCGCGGCATCTGCTGGAAAACAACCACAGCTACACCCTGTTCGCCACGCACTACTTCGAGCTCACGCGGCTGGCCGAAGAATTCCGCCAGCTCGCCAACGTGCATCTGGCTGCCATCGAGCACCAGCACAGCATCGTGTTCCTGCATAGCGTGAATGAAGGCGCGGCGAGCCAGAGCTATGGCCTGCAGGTCGCCGCGCTGGCCGGCGTTCCCGGCAGAGTCATCCGCAGCGCGAAGAAACAACTGGTGAGGCTGGAACAACAGAGCGCCGCCCAGAACCCGCAGGGCGACCTGTTCGCCGCCGCGCCGGTAGCGCCGGAGCCGGAAGAGCACCCGCTGGTGTCAATGATGCGCGACGTGCAGCCGGACGACCTCAGCCCGAAGGCGGCGCTGGAGAAAATCTATCAGTTGAAGAAGCTGGTGTAGCAACCCGATCCCCCGCCTATCCCATAACCCCAATGCACTGAATTACCGCTCCTCCATTGATTCCGAAATCGTCTTGGTGATGGGCTTGGTCAGATAGCGCAGCACGGTCTTCTTGCCGGTCTTGATCTCCGCCACGGCGGTCATCCCCGGCTGTATATCAATGCGCTCGCTGTTTTTGCCGACGAGATTGTGAATGCTGGTCTTGATCTGCACCCGGTAATAAGGCTGCTCGTTGCCGCGCACGTCTTCATTCAAAGTGTCGGCGCTGATATAGGTCACGCTGCCTTCCAGCGTGCCGTAAATCGAATAGTCGTAGGCGTCGAGCTTGACCGTTGCCGGCAGCCCCGGCTTGACGAAGGCGATGTCTGCGGGCTTGACCTTGGCCTCGATAATCAGATCATCATCCACCGGCACGATCTGCATGATTTCCTCGCCCGGTTTTGCCACGCCGCCCAGAGTGGTCAGGCGCACGTTGCGCACTACGCCGTCCATGGGCGAACGCACCTCGGTGAAGTCCAACTGCTCCTTGCGCTGCGCGACAATTTGCGTGACACCGGCCAGATCCTCCTGCGCCTTGCTCAATTCGGTCTGGCATTCCTGCAAGTACTTGTTGCGCCGGTTGGTGATCTGGCCTTCGATATCCGCCACCTGCCGCTGGAGCCTGAGTATGTCCGCCCTGCTCACATCGCCCGTTTTCAGCAGCGGCATGTTCATCTCCAGTTCTTCCTTGATCAGGGTTCTCGACTTTTCCAGCGCGGCAATTTCATCGTTTATGGCATTTTGCCGTTTATTGAACAGCGCCATTTGATTGGCGCGGAACTCCGGGTAATTGCCCAGTTCCGGCGGAAATTTTGGTTTACCACCGAATATCTCGGCGTTCAACCGGCTGACGGCAGCCATGAGCCCGGCGGCCTTGGCGGAGCTTTCCAGATAACCCGCCTCGGTCTTGGTCTTGTCGAAACGCGCCAGCAACTGGCCGCGCTTGACCTGAGCGCCCTCCCGCACCGGCAGTTCGGCCAGCACGCCGCCTTCCGGCGACTGGATGACCTGGTTGCGCGAACTGGCGATCACCTGCCCGTTGGCGCGCGTGATCTGATCCAGTTCCGCCCATGCGGCCCAGAGCAGAAAACCGGCGATAGCCAACGCGCTGCCCCAGATCAGCACGCGCCCAGTGCCCGCTTCTCTCTGCGTGTTCATACGCCCCCCTGAGGTGCCGGTTCAGACCTGCCGGAAAGCTTCGCCAATACGGCATCCCTTGGCCCGTCGAGCAACATGCGCCCGCCCTGCAACACGATCAGCCGGTCGAGCAGCGGCAGCAGCGCGGTTTTGTGCGTCGTAACCACCAGAGTCACCCCCTCGGCGGCCAGCTCCCGCAGCAACGCGACCACGCGCGCCTCGGACATCGAATCCATCGCGCCGGTAGGTTCATCCAGCAGCCACACTTTGGGGCGCGCAAGCAGCAGGCGCGTCAAAGCGATAAGCTGTTTCTGCCCGCCGGACACGCCGCGTCCGCCCTCGGTAATTTCCAGCGCCAGGCCATTGGGCTGGCCCATAATCAGATCAATCAGCCCGGTGCGCCGCGCCGCTTCCAGAATCGCATCCTCACCCGGATCGGGCAGCCCCATCAGCAGGTTGTCGCGCAAGCTGCCGCTGAACAGGCGCACCTCCTGCGGCAGGTAGCCAACATTCTCCCGCGCCACCAGCGGCGCAAGCAACGCCATATCCATCCCGCCCAGAAACACCTTGCCTTCGGCGGGGCGGTACATTCCGGAAGCCAGTTTCAGCAAGGTGCTCTTGCCCGATCCGATCGCCCCGATCAGCCCGACCCGTTCGCCCGGCTTGATCTCCAGGCGCTCTATCTCCAGAGCCATGCGTTTTGCCAAACCGTAAGCGAAGCGCATGCGCTCGAAACGGAAGCCGCCCTCAAGCGACTGCGGCATGAGCACCTGATGCGCCTCGTCGGCCTCATTGGGCAAACTGATGACCTGCTCCAGCCCCTCGATCGCGGCGCGCGCAAGCGCCCACTGCACCATCACCCCCGGCAACTGCACAATCGGCATCATTGCCCGGTTGCCGATGATGGAGCAGGCCAGCAGACCGCCCATGGTCAACTGGTTTTCGGTAACGAAGTAGGCTCCCACCGCCATCAGCGCGATATAGCTCAATTGCTGCAAGCCCACCGTAGTATTCTGCGACAGGGACGAGTAGTCCCGGATGCTCTGTTCCGCATGGCTCGTTTCGGCGACCAGCCGGTTCCAGCGCGCCTGAATTTTCCATTCCGCGCTGTTTGCCTTGAGCGCTTCCGCACCGTCCACGGCTTCCACCAGCAGGCCGGCCTTGCGGTTGCTCGCGGACAGGTTCTCGCGGGTGTGCCGCTGGATAGCGCCCTGAAACATCAGACCCGCCGTCAGGGCAACGGGCAACGCAATCAACGGGACCACGACCACCCAACCGCCCACCAGAGCGATCACCGCCATGAAGAACAGGGCAAACGGCACATCGGCAACCACAAACAGCGAAGTTGACGCCAGCACGCCGCGCACCATCTCGAAGCCCTTTATTTGAGAGGCCAGCGTACCCACCGAAGCGGGGCGTGCCTCCATGCGGATACCGAGCATGCGGTTGAAAAACCACTCGGACAATTGATGGTCAATGGCATTGCAGGTTTTATCCACGGTATAGCTGCGTATCTGCTTGAGCATGAACTCCAGACAAACGGACAGCGCCACCCCCACTGTCAGCACCCACAGGGTTTGAAAACCCTGGTTGGGGATGACCCGGTCGAAGACCTGCATGGAGTAAAGCGAAGTTGCCAGCGCCAATATGGCAACCAGACTTGCCGCCAGCACCGCATCAATGAATACACTCTTGCGCGCCCACAGCGCATCCCACACCAGGCGCATGGCGCTTGGCACGCCGCGAACAACGCCGGAACGGCGGGGCAGGGAAATGCACTCCGCATCGCCGAGGGACGCCACGGACAATGCCAGGCCGTCAACACCCTCGCCAAGCCAGGAGCCATCGGCGCCGCGCGTTTGAATCAGCGCCCAGCCGGAGCCGGGGTTGTAAACCGCAAAAGGCAAATCGGACGGCATCGGATGGTACAGCCTGGCTGGCACGCCATCCAGATTGGCGGTGCGCCATACCTCGGCAAATAAAGCCAGCGCACTCTCCCCTTCATCCACCTGATCGAGCAGGCGGTCAACGTCGCCGAGGCGCGTGCCCTCGACACGCTGGCCGGCCAGCCGCGCCGACTTGTCAAGCAGCGCGGCGATATTGTTTTTCATCGAGTCGTTCAAGGTTTCAATCCTTCACTATGCATTCGCAGGTGCGAAATCATTCGCGCATTGCTCGCTGTTAACGTGAATGAATTCGCACCCGCAAAACCACCAACTGCCAGATTCATGATCATCTGGGATTCGCCATTCCCGCTAACGCCCCGGCTTGCGCGCGCAGGCGCAGGCCGGCGGCAACCGCCTGCGTGCGTGCATCTTCCAGCGCAAACTGCGACTGGGTCGCCTCGCGCACCGCGTTCAGCACATCAATCCAGCTCTTGCGCCCGATAACATACTGGCGCGTATATGACTCAAACACATCGGCGGACATCGCGCGTGACAAAATGGCATTCTCCTGTCGCAGTTGGGCGGCCACCCATTCGTTCCAGTCCAGCGTGATGCGTTCGTTCGTGCCGCGCTCCGCCGCCTCGCGCGCCATGCGCGCCGCCTCGCGCCGGGCGATGGCCGCATCCACGCCAGACCCGGCGGAAAGCCCCGCGCCCGGTTGCGCTTGCAGCACCAGCATGGCGCTGCTGGACTGCGCCAGCCCCTGCCCGACATTTTTCTCCAGGCGCAAGGACAGTTGCGGCATATAAACGGAACGTTTGGAATCAATATCCGCGTTGGCCGCTTCCTCTTCATATACCAGCCTGCGCAATGTCGGCGAATAGGCCAGCGCCTGCGATAGCGCGGCTTCCAGGCTGGCGGGCGCGCCCGGCGCGCTCACGCCCTGCCCGGAAACATCCGCCACCGGGTTGCCGCTCAACTGCGCGAGCTGCGCCAGGGCGTTCTGGAATGTTTGCGTGATTTGAGACAGGTCATTGTCGGCCTGGTACAGGCGCGATTCGGCCAGGCGCTGATCGGTCAGCGAACTGACCTCCTGCTCCACGCGCCGCCGGATCATGGCGAGCAATTTCCTGTGCTCATCCACGCCCGCCTGGGCGAATTGTTGCCGGGCTTTCTGGCGCAACGCCTCGGTGTAGGCGGCGATGACCTTGAGGGTCAAATCCAGCTTCGCCTCGTTCAATGCCGCATCGGCCGCATCCAGGCGGCTGCCTGCCGCATCAATGGCGGCGGTAATGCGGCCGCCGCTCCACAGGGGCTGCTCGATGCGCATCAGGCCGCTATCCTTCCCGCCGCTCTGCGTTGCCGCTTCAATGCTGGGCGTGGGGTAACGCAGCCACTCCGCCCCCTTCTGGTCGGCTCGCGCCGCAGCCTGCGAAGAGCGCTTGCCCATTATCGCAGGATGGCTGTCCATGGCCGATTGCAGCACCTGCTCGAAAGTCGGCGCCGGCTGCGCCTGCGCGGCGGCGCCGGCCATGAGCAACAAGACAGCCAAGGCTGGCATTTTGAATTTCATCACGGTTTCTCTGCTGCCCACATAGATGGTTCGTATATCACAATGCGCAATTATCCTGAGCCGGGCAAGCCTGCGCCAAAAACGGGAAACCGTCTTCGTTTACGCGCTTTCCTGAAACAAAACATGTAGTTTTGGGTGGGCAAACGGTTTGATCGTTTTCCCACGCGGAGGAACTTCGCAAACCAACCCGGGCGCGATTCAAACTGAGGCGTGACAACAGCAAGGGTGGATAAAGCCGCCAACCCTCACCCCAACCCCATGGGTGTAACAACTAGCGCTTAATTGCATAAGGGTACTTCTAAAAATTACCCGTCCATGCTTCGACAAGCTCAGCACGAACTGGTAACTTGTTGATTCCCAATGACAGTCGTTCGCACTGAGCCTGTCGAAGTGCAATTTTTAGAAGTGCCCATAATTACATAAGGGCACCTCTATAAATCCAAACTCCGTCGCGATGCTGCGTTGCTCAAAAAATTTAACCTAGAAACCTCAGTTGGCAGATGCTCAACCCTTCGACACGCCCGCTGCGCGGGCTGCTCAGGGCGAACGGTCTACTCACCAATTGGGTGAGTGCAGAAAAACCGTTCGTGCTGAGCGTGTCGAAGCATGGATGGTTTTTTTCAATTTCAACTGCGGTTTCTAGGTTTAACGCTTACATATCAAACATATGCGGCGCGCGAAAATTTTTTTCGCGCCTTGCCTGGCTTATGGTTTTGAATTTATAGAGGTACCCATAACAGTATCTGTAGGTCGGGTTAGGCGCAGTTTTTTGCGCCGTAACCCGACGTTTGCGCCAAATCATGTCGGTTACGCGATAAAGCCGCTAACCCGACCTACGGATATTTGATAAAAATGGCATTTTTAATATTGCGATTAAACACTAAGCTGCAAGAAGCCGCAGCCAAGTCGCTGGTTATCCCGGAGGGAGAGAGGGCGAAGCCCTCGCTGCGCGAGTTTCACGTTAAGATGTTACTGCGTGCTCAATGAACTACCCGGCCCGGCTGCATGTTCAGTTGCGCGGCATGCTGCCCCCTGATCGCATTCAATTGCGATTTCTGTCCTTCGAGGATGGAATTCATTTGCGCCTCTTGTTGTTTCAGTATCCCCGCCAGGTGCGCTTCATGTTGTTTCTTGACCGCCTCCAGTTGAGCCGCCTGCTGCGCGGCCACCGTCTCGACCTGTTTCCTGTGATGCTCCTGCATGGTTTCCATTTGACGTGCCTGATGCATTTTCATCCCCTCTTCCGGGTTCATGCCGCCTTCCACCGCTTGTTTTGCCTTATCCATTTCCGTCACCCCTCGTTCGATCAAACCAACAAAAAGAAGAAACCGCCCGCTCGCGCGGGCGGCTTCATGCGATACCCGTCAAAACCGGAGCAGCCAATTATACGTGCGAAATATAGTTGTTAAAGACATTAAGCTGTTCGGGAGTCACCCCGCTCAACACAATACCGGTTTGCATCACGTTGGCGGTTGCATCGCCGTCGTACACGATCAATGCATCGGTGCCAATTACATTATTCTGGCTAAACACTCCGGTGCCAGCATTGTAGAAGCCACCCACCATGAAAAAGCTCTGGTCGGCCGCCAATCCATTGACCGGAAACTGCATCGCCATACCTCCATTGCTGGATAAACCAATTGACTCGCCGCTGGAGAAGTCGGTGATGATGTCGGCAAAACCTCCATCAAAGGTAAAGTTGCCAGAACCGGAATCATAGGTCACCAACGGCGAAGCCCCTTGCTCGAACCCGAACCAGTCGGCACCAGCGCCACCGGTCACGGTATCCGCCCCGGCACCGCCTTCAATATCGTCCGAGAAGGCAGAGCCTGTCAGAGTATCGTTGCCACCCAAGCCACCCAGGTAAAGATTTCCACCGGTGAGCGCGCTCATGTTGATGGTGTTGTCCCCGTCGCCGCCGATCGCCGCCATCCTGCCGGCTATGGTGGTATTGCCATTAGCGTCCTGGAATTCATTACCGCTGGTAAACATCAACCAGTCTCCCGGCGCAAACGTGTCGCTTGTGTCAATGGTGACCATGTTGCCAGAAACAATCATGTTGGTTCCGGTAATGGGGCTGCTGCCATTCAACAAGACCGATCCAGGCTGACCCTCATTATGAATCACATCTTCCGAATAGATCATAGTGATCGAAGCGTTCGGGCCGGTGGTGAAACTGACACCAACCACCTCCGGAGGAGTGGTATCTACCGGCGGATTGCCTCCGCCTGCGGCGTCGGTAAAGTTGATCGTCATGCTCGGGGGGGTCGAGCCCATCACGTTCATGGCGTTGCCTGCCGAGAAGGCGGCATCGCTCAACGTAACATTCAGGTTGTTAATGCTGTTCATGGCTTCGTGCGCCAGCGCATTGCCGGTAAAGCTCAAGGTCGCGGTGGTGTCGGTGCTCTTCATAATCGTAGCCGTCAGTCCAGCCGGGACGCCCGTCACCGTCACGCCATTCAATATTGTCCCCGGCGCGCCGGTAAAGCTGTCGCCCGTCAGCGTGATGGTCGCGGAACCTGTGATCGAGCCGTCGTTGGTCGTAGATTCGCTGAAGTTCGTCGTGCTGAAGGTTACTGTCCGGTTACCTGCCGGGGGCGGCGTGCCGCCATCGGTGAAACTGATCGTCATGCTCGGGGGGGTCGAGCCCATCACGTTCATGGCGTTGCCTGCCGAGAAGGCGGCATCGTCCAACGTAACATTCAGGTTGCTAATGCTGTTTATGGCTTCGTGCGCCGCCGCATTGCCGACAAAAGTCAAGGTCGCGGTGGTGTCGGTGGTCTTCATAACCGTAGCCGTCAGTCCAGCCGGGGCGCCCGTCACCGTCACGCCATTCAATATTGTCCCCGGCGCGCCGGTAAAGCTGTCGCCCGTCAGCGTGATGGTCGCGGAACTCATGATCGAGCCGTCGTTCGCCCAGCATGACCGACACCCCACTGACGCTGTCTATGGCGCCATGCATTGTCGCAAAACCGGTGAAGCTCAAGGTCGCGGTGGTGTCGGTGGTCTTCATAACCGTAGCCGTCAACCCGTCCGGGACGCCCGTCACCGTCACGCCGCTCAATACTGTCCCCGGCGCGCCGGTAAAGCTGTCGCCCGCCAGCGTGATGGTCGCGGAACCTGTGATCGAGCCGTCGTTGGTCGTAGATTCGCTGAAGTTCGGCGTGCTGTAGGTTATTGACGAAGTGGCAGGCGGGGGGTTGCCTCCTCCCCCTGTGGCGGTGTTCAGCATCACGATGCCGGATGTCGTGGTGATGCCCAGGGACGCGGAGCTGTCATATACCACCAAGGTATCCTGGCCAGTAGTGAGATTGACGGTAAACTGTCCCACGCTGTAATTGCCCTTCACCATGTAAAAACTCTGGTCAACCGCCAGGCCATCCGAGGGCGCGGCGATTATCAGATCCAAAACGTTGCCCATACTGCCGGGTATATCGCTGTCTGTTGCTTTCAGCGAAAATGTATCGCTGCTTTCGGTGGGCGGGAGGCCGGGAACCGAGGGAGAAAAGTCTGTGATGATGTCAATTCCGCCGGTAAATGTGAAGCTGCCTCCGCCGGCTGTGCCGGAAGGATTGTCGAAACTTATGAAGCAGGAATTATCCTGGATGAAACTGAAATGATCCGGGCCAACGCCGCCCGTCATGGTGTCCGCTCCGGCGCCGCCCATGATCCAGTCATGAGAGGCAGAACCGATAATGGTATCGTTACCCAGTCCGCCGCTGATGTCATACCCGGCCGTTGCGGCAAAAGTGGTTGTGTTGCTCAAATCAATGAAACTGTCTGAGCTTCCCCCTTCTGCCGAACCGCCATATCCCGGAGGAGCATCATTCAGCATCACGTTGCCTGCTGCGTCCGCAATGCCGTTGGCGGTAGTCGTGCCGTTGTAATTCAGCAGCACCCAATCGCTTGACGCCAAGGATTGGTTGGTGTGGATCGTCATGCTCATGGTGCCGTTACCCTCGGCGCCAGTGATCGCCATGGGTGTAATGCCATTTTTCGATAGCGTCAAAGCAACATCAGCGGGGTTGGTTGGGCCAGATGCGTTCTCGGAAAAATTGATCGTGATACCGTCAGTGTTGAGAGCCAGGCCCGTCACATAAGGCGGGATATCTGCGTTCGGATCTATCACCAGATTCCAGTTCGCGTCGTAAGTAAAAGTGGTGGTGCCGTTAAAGTACGTGTGGCCGGTCAACACCCCATTGGTGTAGATATCGGCATTGGAGAACAGCAGCACGCCCGCCGCGTTCCGGGTCTCGGAACTGAGGAAATAGCCGTTCGCGTCCTGGTAGGAGGTGACGACGTTCCCGCTCCAGGTGTCGGTCCAGGTGTTGCTGGAGCCGGTCTTCGCGCCGGCCGCGTCGTAGGTGACCGTCGTGCCCCACTGGTCGGTGTGGCTGTAGCCGATGACGGTCACAGGATCGGGGTCATGGCGGCGGTGTTCACGGTGCTGCTCACGAAGTTCCAGCTCGCGTCGTAGGTGGTGGTGGTCACGCCGTCGAAGTTGGTGTGCCCGGTCACCACGCCGTTGGTGTAGATGTCGAAGTTGGAGAACAGCAATGCGCCCGCCGTGTTCCGGGTCTCGGAGCCGAGGAAGTTCCAGTTCGCGTCCTGGTAGGAGGTGACGTGGTTGCCGTTCCAGTCGGTGAAGGTGTTGCTGGAACCGGTCTTGTTGCCGGCCGCGTCGTAGGTGGTGGTGTTGCTGCCGCCCCACGGGTCGGCGACGGTCTTGCTGTAGCCGACGACCGTCACGCCGTCCGCGCCGAGGATCGGGGTCATGCTCGACGTGTCCGCGGCGCTGCCCAGCAGGTTCCAGTTCGCGTCGTAGGTCGTGGTGGTGGTGCCGTCGAAGGAGGTGTGCCCGGTCAGCACGCCGCCGGTGTAGATGTCGAAGTTGGAGTACAGCAGGTCGCCCGCCACGTTCCGGGTCTCGGAGCCGAGGAAGTTGCCGTTCGCGTCCTGGTAGGAGGTGATGACGTTCCCGCTCCAGGTGTCGGTCCAGGTGTTGCTGCTGCCGGTCTTGTTGCCGTTCGCGTCGTAGGTGGTGGTGTTGCTGCCGCCGCCCCACTGGTTGGGGACGGTGTGGCTGTAGCCGATGACGGTCACGCCGTCCGTGTCGAGGATCGCGGTCATGCCCGACGTGTTCGCGGTGCTGCTCACGAAGTTCCAGTTCGCGTCGTAGGTGGTGGTGGTCACGCCGTCGAAGTAACTGGAACCGGTCTTCACACCGCTCGTGTTGTAGATGGTCGTTGTGCCCCACACGTCAGTGGTGCTGTAGCCGATGAGCGTCGTTCCGTCCGCCGCAAACAATTCAGTCATACCAGCCGTGTTCGCGGTGCTGCTGACAATCACCCAGTTCGCGTCGTACACCGTGATGGTGGTTCCATCAAAGGACGTGTAACCGTTGAATACGCCATCCAGATAGCTGTAGCTGTTGGAATACAACACTGCCTGCGTGGTCGTGTTGGTGGTTTCGGAACCGAGATAGCTCCAGTTCGCGTCGTAAGTGGTGACGCTGGTGGTATTGTTTCCCGCATCAACATAAGTGTAAACGTAGCCCGTTACCGTCGTGCCGTCCAGGGCATAGTTGGTTGCCGTACCCCATTCGTCGGTAGTGCTGTAGCCGATGACGGTCACGCCGTCCGCGTCGAGGATCGGGGTCTGGTTGCCTGGCGGAGGGGCAGCAACAGTGCTTACAACATTCCAGCCGGCGTCGTAGGTCGTGGTGGTGGTGCCATCAAAATAGGTGTAGCCGGTAAAATTCCCCAGCTCATCATTGCTGTAAGTGTAGGAATAGCCGGGGCCGCTATAGTTGGTGGTATATCCGGTAACTGCCCCGCTGGTATCAACGCTGTAGGTGTAAAGAGCGCCGTAGGCATCGGTATAGGTATAACCTGTCGTCGCGCTGTTCCCATCGAGCAGCGGGGTCAGCGCGCCCGAGGTTATGGCAGCCGTATCCACCGCGATATTTGTCACCTGCCAACTGGTGTTGTATGCCCACACAGCGTAACCATTCGAGTAGGTGTAACCGATTATCGTCGTTCCATCCGTATCATAAATTGGTTGCATTTTGATTCTCCTTACAAAAAAATTGGCAGATTGGCAGGTGCGAATTTATTCGCACGAACGATAATTTATATGCGAATAAATTCGCGCCTACGTTTGATGCCTTTCATTCCTTCTCTATTTACGTTCTTATTCAGTATTCCGATCTGCTTGCATATCGGACTCAAACCCAAGCCGGGTAGCCGGAACCAAACGTAGGTGCGAATTTATTCGCACGAACGCCAGGTTATGTGCGAATAAATTCGCACCTACGGAAATCTGCTCAAAAAATGTGAAAAGTTGACGCATACAGATTAGACAATGAAGTTTGCTGCCGCCAGATTGGTAATGGTCACTCCGGACAGAATAGCGAGCGCTGTTTCCGTGCCGTTCGCTGCCAGATCGGTTGAGTGATAAACCGTCACCGCATTGCTGTTGGCCGAATCGGCAATCACGATATAGCCAACCGTGGCAACCACGGAAGCATTTGCGGCAATTGCGCTGGCGGCGTCGGCAATCGTGACCGGCGTGCCATTAAAGATGAATACGTTGGCGGCTGCGAAGTCGGTCGTCAGGGTTTGCCCCGTCGCTACCGCGTCCACCAAATCAACAATTGCCGAGAAATCCAGCTTGTCGCCGCCGCTGGCAACAGCAGCGGCGCTGAAGCCGACGATGGTGTCCGTGCCATTGGCAGTTGACGTAAAGGCGATGCTCGCAGAGCTGGCGGCCGTGGTTCCCGCATCGGTAATGTCTATCGTATCGTTGCCCGCGCCACCGTTGATGGTGTCGGCTCCGCCGCCGCCGTAGATGATATCGTTGTCGGGTGTGCCACCCAGGGTATCGGGGGTGACGCCGCCGTTGAGAATAGCGCCCGGATCGGCAAAATTGACCTCCAGATTGGATGTGGTCGCGCCCGTTACAATGCCGGCGTTACCGCCCGTGAAAGCTGTGTTGCCCAGCGTGACCGTCAGGTTGCTGATGTCGTTGGCGTCGCCATGAGCCGATGCGGTGCCGGTGAAGCTCAGGGTCGCGGTGGTGGCGCTGGCCTTGGTGACCACGGCGGTCAGGCCGTTCGGCACGTTGCTGACCACCGCTCCGGTCAGGGCCTGCGCATCGCTGCCGGTGAAGGTGTCGCCCGACAGGGTGATGGTGGAGGTGGCGGTGATCGTGCCGTCGTTGGCCGCCGCTTCGGTGAAGGTCGTTGTGCCGTAGCTCACCGTGCGCACCGGGTCGGCGAAGTTGATCGTCAGGTCGTTCTTGGTCGCGCCCGTCACGCCC
>JACRPU010000113.1 GCA_016223025.1 Nitrosomonadales bacterium
AATTTCGTTAAATCTTTCTTTTGATCTTTCGTCAGCACAATCTCGACAGCTACTCGCATTTACGCTCTCCGGTTCACAACACGAAGGATTGGAGATGCATGATAAATATAAGTTCCATCAAGAATGCAACACTACACTAGCCACTCGACTAGGCTGCAAGAAGCCGCAGCCAAGTCGCTGGTTATCCCGGAAGGAGAGGGGTACGGTATGCCCTCGCTGCGCGAGTTTCACGTTAAGGAGGGCTTGCCTGATGCCTCCCCCGATGTTCATCGGCGCCCGAACAGCGTCGCTGGCTATCAGCGCGGAATATGCATGGCGGCGTCTTCAAATGTTCCGGCTTCGGCATCCAGATGGCAGGCGGCGCAGTTGACTTTGCTTTTTACCTTGGGCGAACGCCATTCCGCCCCGGTGATTTCGCCGTGTTTTTTGACCCAGTATGGCGTTTCCGTGATACGCGACGGCGTATCTCCCGGTTTGATGGATCCGCTGATTTTTACGGCAGCTTCCCGGTTGCTGTTTTCTGCGGCATTGCTCACCAGAAAATCCAGCAGGGCTTTACCGGTGGTTTCATCCAGAGCGAGATCCGTGCCGAAATGCTTTTCCTGTTCCGCCATGATTCTTTGCCAGGAACGTATCGGCAGCAGGTTGGGGTGGAAGGCCAGGTGGCAACTGCCGCACTCGTCGCGCCATAGCGCATTGTCCGGCAGTTTGGCGCCGACGAAGGCAACGTGCGGCGTATCCTGCCCAAACCCGAGGCGCTTCTCGATGGGCTGGTGCAGCGCATAGAAAAACCACCACACGCCAAATGCCGCGACCGCAGCCAGCATCGCGGCGCCTGCCAGGCGATAGGGTTCGGACGCGGGCGCGTCTTTCGGCGCATCCTTCATACCCGTCACCATCGAACGCGGCAAATTTTCCTTGTGCAGCCAGCTTTCAAGTGCCACACCGGCCAGATGCCCGAACACCAGCAGCAGCATCAGGGTGGCGGTGACTTCGTGGCCTTCCTTGATTATCCTGCCTGCCGCAATGCTCACCACGCCGGCAAGTGCGCCATGCTGTTCTTCTCCCCCCTGCGTGAACAAGCCGGTCAGGCACACCGTCAGCCCCAAAGCCAGCAGCAGGTACACCGACTGGCTTCCCGCCGGGTTGTGGCCGAGATAGCGCGCGCCGCCGCCGGACAGCACCTGGCGCAGATAGGCCAAACCTGCCATCGGGCTGTACAGGAACGAGCCGAAGCGCGCGTAATGCCCACCCGCCACACCCCAGGCCAGACGGAAGCAGGCCAGGCCCAGCATCAGATAGCCGAAGAATGTGTGAACCGATAGCCACCGGTCGCTCTCGCTGGTAAGCCAGGCAGCAACAAAGCTTGCGGCGAACAGCCAGTGGAACAAGCGGGTGGGCACATCCCAGACGAGAACACGTTTCATGATGCCGCGTATTTATTTGGGAAGCTTGATGTTGCGTTCGCTGAAATCGCCGCGCTCCGCCTCCGTGTGGCAGGCCTGGCAGTTGGCCGGGCTTTTCACCAGCGGGTTTTTCCAGAGCGCGGCGGGGACTTCCCGCGCATCGTGCTTGCTCTTGAACCACCCGGTTTCACTGATCTTCAGGGGGGCTGTCGCGGCGCTCCAGCGGTTGGAAGCGTTGCCCACCAGAAAGCCGGTGATTTCCCTGCTTTCTTCCGGGGTCAGCGAAGCGTCGGTGCCGAAGTGCTTGTCCAATCCCTCCATGACCTTGCGCCAGGACTCGGCGGGCAACAGCCCCGGCGCGTAGGCGACATGGCACGAAGAACATTCCTGCTTCCACTTGGCATTGACCTGCGCGGGTTGGAGCGGCTTGCCGCGATTTTCTCCGCCGTATTTGCTGCGGTTTTCGTCAGCCTGCGCGGCAGGTATTGCCATCCCAACCGCCAATGCGGCAACAGCAAGTTGGCGGGGAAAGTTTTGAAAACGAATCATCATGGGTGTCTCCTATTTTTTGATGGCAAGCAGATAGCTCAGCACGTCGCCTTTTTCCTGCACCGTGCAGGTACGCCCGAGCACGTCGTTGCAATTGCGTTTGAACCATTTCTCAATCTTGGCCGGGTCGCTGAACCGCGCCGCGTTGGCGGATGGCGCCAGCGGCTCGATCGGCTTGCCGGTATTGGCGTGCTTGCCTTGCGCCGCAGGGTTGTCGGTGTGGCAGGAAGCGCAGCTCCATTCCTTGCCGTGCTTTGCCTTGAAAAAATTCTCCCCGCTCGCGGCCGAGAAACCCTGGAAGCCGGGGGTGGATTTTGCTTCCTTCTGGAAAGCGGCCAGCACCTGATCCGGGGTTTCGGCAAAGGCGGGTTGCGCGGCCAGGCCGACAACAAGCGCCAAACCTGATGCATGAAGTTTCCGTAACATGTTTACTCTCCTTTGATTGAACAACATGGAGCGCAGAATACGGAGCCAGGCTTAACGGTCGCTTAACGGGCATGGCAGATGATGCCGCCCTCGATGATAAAACTTGCCATGCCCGTTTCCCTCACCCTTCTCCGACAAGCTCAGGGCAGGCCGAACCGCCCCCGGCGGCCGAAAAACTTTTGGCCGGGCACACGGGAGAGGGGGCTAACGAATCGCTGCGCGAGTTTCACGTTAACGCGATCAGCCCGTATGGCAAAACAGTTCCCAACCCGCCAGGCCAATTACCCACAGCTTGAACAACCCGTAAGCGCCCAGCCCCGATACCAGCAGGCCGGCGCCCAGCCGCACCGGCCTGAGCTGCGCAAATTTTTTCACGCTGCCGGAAAGCAATCCCACCGCCAGCAGATTGGGTAGCGTGCCCAAGCCAAAGGCCAGCATGACCAGCCCTCCGCGCAAGGCATCGCCCATTGCGAGGGCGCTCAACAAAACGGTATAGACCAGCCCGCAGGGCAACCAGCCCCACAGCGCGCCAAGCCCGAACGCCTTGGGCAAGGTGTCGGCCGGAAGCAGGCTCCGGCTATACGGCTGGATTTTTTTCCACAACACGCTGCCGATCCGTTCGATATGGCGCGCGCCTTGCCAGATGCCTGCCAGGTACAATCCCATCAGGATCAGCATGATGCTGGCGAGCGCGAACAGCATCTGCTGCACCGGCATGACGCCCCTGAGAACCAGGCCGCTCTTGCCGAGCGCGCCCACGATTATCCCGGCCACGGCGTAGCTCAATATCCTGCCGCCGTTGTATGCCAGATGATAGAACACCGGCGGGCGGTTGCGGGGAAGCTGCACGGATATTGCGCCGACAATACCGCCGCACATCCCGGCGCAATGCACCCCGCTCATCAGCCCGGCGCCGAATAATGAAACCATGACCAGCCACAAATAAGCGTCCATTTCTGTTTTGCCCGCAGCGTTGTTGTTTGCAGTTTAACGTGAATCTCGCGTAGCGAGGGCATACCGTACCCCTCTCCTTTTGGGAGAGGCCGCAGTCGCCAATTTTGTCGCCCGAATTGAGACCCATGAACCGGAGCGGAGTACAGAGCCGCAGGATGTGGAGAGCCCGCGAACCGCATCCATCGCGAACGATGCGGTTCCTCCGTGTGTCAATTCTGCATCGGGCTTGCCCGATAGCAGATTGCCTGGCTTTGTTGCACCGCATCCTGCCCTTCCTGGCTTGAGGTTCATGGGTGGGGGGAACGAGGGTGGCGGTCATGACACGGCGTGGCGAAGCCTCCGGGGCGGGAATGACCGCCTCACACCCGCTCCCGCAAGCGGCTGGCTCCGCCATAACCAGC
>JACRPU010000114.1 GCA_016223025.1 Nitrosomonadales bacterium
CGACCTCAGCCCCTGCGCGACAACGCACACCCGTAGTGTCTTTCATTATCGGGGGCGCTGCGCTACTGCTGCATGAAAGTTAGTCGCGGCCAGATTGGCGTCGGCCAGCCAGGTGATGTTGAGGTCGGAATCGTACACGCCTTGACCGCCGAGAGTCAGGGTCAGGGCGGCGTGGGCGGTGGCGGCAGAAAGCAGGCCGGCGCCGAGGGCAATAGCAAGCAGGGTTTTCTTGGTTTTCATTTTTCCTCCGTGGTCGAGCGGGACGGTTTCAAGTTGCAGGGCATAGCAGGGCAAACCGGTGGCACCTGTTCGCGCGCTTTGTACCAAATTATCCCGGCTTTGGATATTGTACTGAAGTACAGGTACACGCCTCGCCCATGTAGGCCGCAGGTTATGGAGTGCGTGAGCTTGCTCCCGCTTTCCAGAGCGGGAGCAAGCTCCCGCACTCCGGATAACCCGGTCAATCCCTGGCGCGCAGAGCAAGCCCGGATGCAACGAAGTGCTGCGTGGTTGTTGGGGTTGATACCCGTTGCGCGGGCTATTCGGGAGAAACCTGCGCGCTGCCGGAACGCTAACGGCGCAGCAGGACTTCCACTACAAACTGGGTGCCGAGATAAGCCAGCAGCAGAAACACAAAGCCGCTCATCGTCCAGCGCACGGCCGTGCGGCCCCGCCAGCCATAAAAGAAGTGTCCGGCCAACAACACCGCGAACACGCCCCAGGAAATAAATCCCAGCACAACCATGTGGTTGAACTGCCACGGCTTGCCGAATATCTGCTCGGAAAACACCATGCCGGAAATCAGGGTCAGGCTGAGCAGGATGAACCCGGCGCCGATGATGCGGAACAGCAGGATTTCCATGGTGAGCAAGGGCGGTACGGCCCGCAGCACGGGAGGCAGCGCGGCGTGGTGCAGGCGCTTTTCCACCAGCGACATCAGGCCCGCGTGCAACGCCGCGATGGTAAACATGCTGTACGCCAGCATCGCCATGAGAACATGCGCGCTGAACGCCCACGAAGCGTGTTGCGGCGGCATGTGCGCGGACGGAAACAGCGCCGGCAACACCACGCCTGCGGCGGCCAGCGGCAACACCAGCGTTTGCAGGCCGGCCAGTTGGTAGAAAGACCGCGCCAGCCAATATACCAGCACGGTCAGCCACAGAATCAGCGACAACGCGGATACCAGCCCGAGGCTCAATTCGCCGCCGCCCAACAGGACGCCATAGAGCAAATAGCCGTGCAGCGCCAACGGCACCGCGATGGCGTGGCCCAGCGCCCCGCGATTTAACGCATCCGCATCACCGGACAGTTGCGCCCGCCAGAATAATGCGGCCAGCACGCCGTAAGCGACAAAGGCAACCAGATAAAGGAGCAGGTTAGACATTTTTGGCCGGGATGTTTTAGACTTCGCGGATTCTACACCAACTCATCCATCGGAAAACAGGGACAAATCATGCTGGACAACCTTACACAACGCCTGGCCGGAGTAATCAAAAACCTGCGCGGCCAGGCGCGGCTGACCGAAAACAATATCCAGGATGCCCTGCGCGAAGTGCGCCTGGCCTTGCTGGAAGCCGATGTGGCGCTGCCGGTGGTGAAAGAATTCACCGCCCAGGTGAAGCGGGCCGCGCTCGGCCAGGAAGTGATCGGCAACCTGAATCCGGGGCAGGCGCTGATCGGCGTCGTCCACCGCGAGCTGACCCGGCTGATGGGCGCAACCAGCGCCGGAATCAATCTCGCCACCGTGCCGCCCGCCGTAATCCTGATGGCGGGCCTGCAAGGCGCGGGCAAGACCACCACCAGCGGCAAACTCGCCAAACTGCTGCGCGAGCAACTGAAGAAGAAAGTGCTGCTGGTCAGTTGCGACGTGTACCGCCCCGCCGCCATCGAGCAACTGCGCACCCTGGCGCAACAACTGGAAATTGATTTCTTCCCTTCCGACGCCGGTCAGAACCCGCGCGACATCGCGCTGGCGGCGCATGACTACGCGAAGAAACACCACCACGACGTGCTGATTGTGGACACCGCCGGGCGCCTCGCGATAGATGCCGCGATGATGGAAGAAATCCGGCAACTGCATGCCGCGCTCGGGCCGATTGAAACCTTGTTCGTGGTGGATGCGATGACCGGCCAGGACGCGGTGAACACCGCCAAAGCCTTCGGCGACGCGCTGCCGCTGACCGGCGTCATCCTCACCAAGCTGGACGGCGATGCGCGCGGCGGCGCGGCGCTCTCGGTGCGGCACATCACCGGCAAGCCGATCAAGTTTGTCGGCGTAAGCGAAAAGCTCACAGGCCTGGAAGCCTTTCACCCGGAACGCATGGCCTCGCGCATCCTGGGCATGGGCGACGTGCTGTCGCTGATCGAGGAAGCCCACCGCGAAGTGGACCAGGCCGAGGCCGAAAAGCTGGCCAGAAAGGTCAAGAGCGGCAAGGGGTTCGATCTCGACGACTTCAAGATGCAGATCGTGCAGATGCGCAAAATGGGCGGGGTTTCCGCCATGATGGACAAACTTCCCGCGCAGCTCAGCCAGGCCGCTGCTGGCAGCAAGGTGGACGACAAGGCCATCAGCCGCATCGAAGGCATCATCAATTCGATGACACCGCAGGAACGTTCCCAGCCGGAACTCATCAAGGCCTCGCGCAAGCGTCGCATCGCGGCGGGAGCGGGCGTGCAGGTGATGCACGTCAACCAGTTGCTGAACCAGTTCGAGCAGACGCAGAAAATGATGAAAATGTTCAGCAAGGGCGGCATGGCCAAGATGATGCGCAGCATGAAAGGCATGCTGCCGGGAATGCGCTGAGATCTCTTCAACACCCTTCAGGGCGCCTCTAAAAATTCAAAATCCTAAGCGAGACAAGGCGCGAGAGAAATTTTAGCGCGCCGCATATGATTGATATGTAAGCGTTAAAATTTCTTGAGCAACGCTGTATCGCGACGGAGTTTGGATTTTTAGAGGTGCCCTTCAATCATGGCCATCAAAGCCATCATATTCGACGTGGACGGCACCCTGGCCGACACCGAGGACGCGCACCGCACCGCTTTCAACGAGGCCTTTGCCGAAAACAATCTGGACTGGAACTGGGATGCCGCGCTCTACGGCAAGCTGCTCAAGGTGACCGGCGGCAAGGAGCGCATCCGGTATTTCGCCTATCTTGGCGTCTACCTGTTCCTGTACAACACCTCCGGGCCCTACGCCGGACCCCCCATCGCCAAGGGCCGCGCCGCCGCGCGCACCGCGGGGACGTTCATCGCGGCGCTGCTGGTGCACGCCGGAAAACGTCGCCGGGCTGCTTGAAGCCGGGCTCGGCAAGGGCTGGGAAAGTTACTTTGCCGCAAACGGCTGCGGCGACATCGTGCCGCACAAAAAACCCGCGCCGGACATCTATTACTGGGTGCTGGAACGTCTCCATCTCGACGCTTCCGGCTGCATCGCGCTGGAAGATTCGGAAAACGGCCTGCGCGCCAGCCTCGCCGCCGGAATCAAGACCTGCATCACCACCAACCGCTACACCCGCAACCAGGATTTCACCGGCGCCGCAGCCGTGTTCGATGACCTGAGCGATCCGGGCCGCTTTTACCGGGCAGCGGGCCTTGCCTTGCCGGAACATCCGCCTCTGTAATTTACGGCGCGTTTCATGTCAACGGCCGGCAACGTCGCCCCACAACAGCTTGTGCAACTGCACTTGCAGGCGCACCGGCAGATGATCGCGCAGTATCCACCCGGCCAGCGTTGCGGCAGACAACCGTCCGAGCGCGGGCGAGAACAGCACGGCGCATCTGGCCGCAAGATCGCATTCGCGCAACACCTGCGCCGCCCACAGGTAGTCGTTCTCGTCGCACAGCACGAATTTTATTTCATCGCGTGCGCTCAGCGCGGCCAGGTTGCCCCACAAATTCCTCTCCATCTCGCCCGATCCTGGCGTTTTGATGTCCACCACCTTCATCACGCGCGCATCCACTCCGCGCAGGTCCAGGCTGCCGCCAGTTTCCAGCGAAACTTCGTAGCCGGCGTCGCACAGGGTGCGCAGCAGGTGCGGGCAATTCTTCTGCGCCAGCGGCTCGCCGCCGGTGACTGTCACATAGCGCGGATGGTGGTTTGCCACTTCGGCGAGTATCTGCGCGAGCGGCATGTCCCGCCCGCCGCTGAAAGCATAGGCTGTATCGCAATACGTGCAGCGCAGCGGGCAGCCGGTCAAACGCACGAACACTGTCGGCAGGCCGACGCGGCTGCTTTCGCCCTGGATGGAAAAAAAGATTTCGCTGATGCGCAGTTGCGACACGTTACTGGCGAAGCCAGCCGATTGCGGGAGCAACTGCGGTGCCGCCCCTCCCGCACCAGAGGGTTCCACCCCACCGTGTCGGGGCGGCAGCGTATCGCCGGCGGAATGGCGGGGCATGTCGAGCCCTATTTGAGTGCGGCCAGACGTTCCTTGGCCTTGTCGGCGGTTTCGCTGCCGGGATATTTGGCGATGATTTGCTTGAGGGTTTTTCTGGCTGCTGCCGTGTCGTTCAACTCCTGCTGGCAGTCCGCCACACCCAGCATGGCGTCCTGCGCTTTCAGGCTGAACGAATACTTGCCCGCCAGCAACTGGTAGCTCGCGAGCGCGCTCCTGTAATCCTTGATGGCAAAATAGGCGCCGCCCAACTCATAGCTGGCCTTGGGCGCATATACCGATTCCGGGAATTTTTTCAGGAATTCCTGAAAGGCGCTGGCGGCCTTCTGGTGGTCACCCGCCTTGAAAAAACCGTATGCCGCTTCGTAAGCGCGGTTCTCCGTGGCGGGGTCGTCTGCCGCCACAGCAGCATCCGCCGCCTTGTCGGGCGGCGGTGCGGCCGCGCTGGCCGCCTCGATTGACTCGAAATGGCGGATGCGGGTGTCCAGATCTATGTAAAAATCCTTCTGCCGCTTCTCCGCATCCTGCAAGCCGTGAACCAGTTCTTCGTTCTTGCCGCGCAAATTGCGCAGCTCCGCGTTCTGCGCCTCGATCTGCGCTTGCAGATCCAGCATGGAACGGGTTTGCTGCTGGCCGGTTTCCGTCAGTTGCCTGATGGTTTCTGCCTGCTGCCCGATCAATTCGGCTTGTTGCCTGCCGGTTTCTGCCAGCCGGGAAACACGCTCCTGCACTTGCTGCACCTGCCTGCGCGCCTCCTCGTCGTCGAACAGGCCCGCGTGGGCCTGTCCGGCGGCGAGGCACAAACCCGCCAGCAGCAGAAACCTCAACCCCATGTTTACCTGTAATTCAGATCGGTGCGACGGTTTTCCTTCCAGCATTTTTCTTCGTGGCAGGCTTGCCTGGGTTTCTCTTCGCCGTAGCTTACGGTTTCGATCTGGCTATCCTTGGCGCCGCCGACCTGCAACATCTTCTTCACGCCATCGGCGCGGCGCTGGCCCAGCCCCAGGTTGTATTCGTTGCTGCCGCGCTCATCGCAATTGCCTTCCAGGCGCACGTTGCGTTTGCCGTGCTCGCCCAGATACCTGGCGTGCGCCTGCACCAGCGGCTTGTCGGCTTCCTGCACGGCATACACGTCAAACGGGTAATAGGTGCTGCGCCTGGCCAGGATGCTGTTCGGGTCATTCAACGGGTCAACCGCTACCGGGGCAGCGAGCGCGGGCGCGGGAGCCGCAGCAGGCGCGGGAGCCGATTTTGGCGCTTCGGCAACCGGCGCGGGCTTGGCTTCCGCCTTCGGCTCCTCTTTCGGTTTCTGGCTGGCGCAAGCGGCCAGAAGATTTACCAGCAACAAACCGATCACTAACTTTTTCATGATACCTCCCTTATTGGTAATTACTGTTTCAGAAAAGGCCCCCAAACCGGCTCGCGAATATCTCCGGTTTGCGGGAACATTCTTTGTTTGACTCTGCCATCGCCGGACACAGTCGCCAATATACCACGGCCCTGCGCCTCGGTGCCATACAGGACAAGTTTGCCGTTGGGGGCAAAACTGGGTTTTTTCTCCCACCCTCCTTCGGTCAGCAACTGCATTTGCCTGGTTTCAAAATCCTGGGTGGCGATATAAAAACTTCCATTGGTCAGGTGCGCGAAGGTAAAGCTCTTGCCATCCGGGCTATGGCGCGGCGAGAAATTATTGCCGCCTTCGAAGGTCAGCCGCTCCGCCGCCCCGCCATCCACCGCCATGCGGTAAATCTGCGGGCTGCCGCCGCGATCCGAGGTGAACAACAGGGATTGCCCGTCCGGCGAGAAATTCGGCTCGGTATCAATCTCGCCGCTGAAGGTGAGGCGGCGCAGGTCGCTGCCATCCGGTCGCACCAGATAGATATGCGATCCGCCATCGCGCGTCAGCACCACGGCGAGCTGCTTGCCGTCCGGCGACCACGCCGGTGCGCTGTTGCTGCCGCGAAAATTGGCCACCACCACGCGCTGGTTGGTCAGCAAGGACTGCACATACACCACCGCATGGCCCTGCTCGAAAGTCACATAAGCCAGATGGCTGCCGTCCGGCGACCAGGCGGGCGACATGATGGGTTCGCTGGCAGTCAGCACAGTCTGCTCGCCGTAGCCATCGCTGTCCGCCACCACCAGGCGGTTGATTTTCCCCTGGCGGTTGACATAGGCGATGCGCGTGCTGAACACCCCGGCATCGCCGGTCAGCTTTTCGTAAATCATGTCGGCGATGCGGTGCGCGATGGCGCGCAACTGGGTGGACCTGGCGGACACCGACTGCCCGGTCAATTCCGCCTGCTTGGCGGTATCCAGCAAGCGGAATTTCACGGCGACTCGGCCATTGATCTGCTCGGTTGCGCTGCCGATGACCAGCGCATCCGTTCCCGCCCAGTCGGCATAGACGACCTCGCTTGGTTCGCGCGGCAGCTTGCCAGCCGGATCAACCAGCCGGAACAGCCCGCTGCGCGCCAGGTCCGCCGCGACCACTCCGCTGATGCTCTGGGTAAATTTTTCTTCACCGGCAAACGGCACGATGGCGATGGGAATCTGGCGCTCGCCCGCCCCGATGATCTCTATGTCCAATGCGGCATGGGCAGGCCATGCAACACAAAACAAGGCCAGCAATCCCCAATAACGCAACCTCTTTGACAGATAACTTATTTGTAGAATCATGATTTATACATCTCGGTGAATTCAGGGGCATGATGTCATGCATAGTTCAGAATGGCTATATCTGAATAAATGTTACAACATTTATTCATTAACAGGCCCTTACAGGTGAACCTTCCGGATATGCGCCAGCAACCCCTCTGCCGCATCCTCCACCATATCCAGCACGCGCTCGAACCCGTCCGCGCCACCGTAGTACGGATCGGGCACTTCGCGCGATTCATGGCGCTGCGCAAAATCGAGAAACAATCCGAGGTGCGATTTCGCATCGCGCGGGCGCAGCCGCTGCAAAATGGCCAGATTGGCGCGATCCATCGCCAGCACATAATCGAAGCGGCCAAAATCCGCCGCGCCGATCTGCCGCCCGCGCAGCGCGCTCATATTGTAGCCGCGCCGTGACGCGGCAACCTGCGCGCGCATGTCCGGCGGATCGCCGATGTGATAATCGTGCGTGCCCGCCGAATCAACAAAAATGCGCTGCAACAGCCCGGCCTCTCCTGCGCGCGCCCGAAACACCGCTTCTGCGGTGGGTGAACGGCAGATGTTGCCCGTGCAGATAAAAAGCACCCTGATAATTTTCATGTTATTCAATAAATTATAACTATTTTTGCGGCTCAGAGAAGGCACCAGAACACTACGTTACGCACCAATGCAATCAAATGGGCACCTCTAAACCTAAAGTAAAGGGCGCTTCTAATAATTCAGATTCTGTCATTCCGGCTAAGGCAGGAATCCAGCTAGACACCGGCCTTCGCCGGTGTGACGAATTATTAGAGGTCCCCTAACGCACATGGCGCAGGCCACCCCGAATGATGATATGCCCTCGCTGCGCGAGATTCACGTTAAAGCGCATGTAACACCAGCACCATGGCCAGGCAGGAAAACACGAAATGGGGATCACCGTGAAACCTTGCGCGCCCGGATGCGCGTCAGGAACACTTGCATGACCTCGCGGTAGAGCGCGCCCTTGAGCAGCGCATCTTCGTTGCCGGCATCAATGTTGGGGTTGTCGTTGACCTCGATGAAGTAGAAGCGCCCGCCCACCTGCTTGATGTCCACCCCGTAAAAACCGTCGCCGATGAGATTGGCCGCCTGCAGGGCGAGCCGCAGCATCTCTCCGGGCGCTCCGGTTTCCGGCACGGCAACGGCAGGGCCCTCGACATAGGCCCCGCCCCGCTCGTCGTGCTTGATGATCTGCCAGTAGCCGGGCGCCATGTAATATTTGGCAACGCACAATATCCTGCGATCCAGGATAACCACGCGCCAGTCGAACTCGGTGGGCAGGTATTCCTGGGCGATGATTAATTCCGACTTTTCCAGCAGTTCGCATGCCTTGCCGCGCAACTGTTCCCGCGTATCCACTTTCACCACCCCCAGCGAGAAAGAGCTATCCGGCTGCTTGAGCACGCAGGGCAAGGCGAGGCCGGAAGCGATCCGGCCAATATTGCCCTTGTGAACCAGCAGGGTCTTCGGTGCGGGAAGGTGGTGCCTGGCGAACAGCGCGGCCAGATAAACCTTGTTGTTGCATTTCAGGATGGAGTCCGGATCATCAATGACCACCAGCCCTTGCGCTTGTGCCTGGCGCGAGAACCGGTAGGTGTAATGGTTGGCAAAAGTCGTGTCGCGGATGAACAGCGCGTCGAACTCGCCCAGCCGGGAAAAATCTGCGCGCGTGATGAGGTGTACGCGCATGCCGAGCGCTTCGGCTGCTATTGCGAATTTCCGCATGGCCTCGCGGTTCGAGGGTGGCTCCGGGTTGCCTGGGTCGTGCAGGATGGCGAGATGGCAGCGCGGCGCGCGCGGCTGATGCGCCGGCTTGCGCGCGGTAAAAAACTCCGTGGCGGCTTTGCCCAGCAAATCGCGCCGGCGCTGCGTCATCCCGTCAATGGCTGGCGGCAGCACATCGGCCAGCCGCCACTCGCCCGCGCGGCGCTCGAAGCGAACGCGCATCAGCGGAATTTTCAGCAGGTTGAAAAGTTGCAGGGCGAGCTTGCCGTAGCGTTTGGCTTCGCTATGCCCGAAATATACCTCCAGCTCGAACTGGCCTTTCCTTAGCGGCGCAAGCTCGCGTTGCACGGTATCACCCAGGCATCCGTTCAGCCAATCTGCCTGCGTGGAGGAGCGCAAATCCGCGATAGTCGCCAACCGGGGAAACGGCTGCTGGCCGCGCGCCTCCGCGAGCAGGGAAACGTAATATCCCAGGCTCTGGTAGCGGCAGGAACGGCACAGGTTGAACACCCGGCCGGCGCTGTTCACCCCGAAGGCGGGATCGGTCAGAAAATCCTGCGCGCGCACCACGGCCAGGCCGGGAATATCCTGCGGCCAGTCGAGAAGATCGCTTACGATGACGAGATCGTCTTTGAGATTGCCCGAGCGCATGATGGAGTACAGTCTACGGCTCGCGCCAGGCGATGGCAATCCGGCGGAGCCGGTGCGGTCCTTCCAGAATATTCTTCCGGAATATCTGGGTTCAAGGCATGGCGCGTATGCCCGTTGTATCATTCCGGCGACACATGGAACACAGAAATGAGTGAGCGGCTTCAAACAACCCCGGCGGGAGGCACGCCTGGCTGGCACAGCTTGCCGGCGCAGGAGGTGTTGCGCGTGCTGCCGGCAGATCATGCCGGGTTGACGGCGGAAGAGGCGGCGCAGCGTTTGCGGCAATATGGCCCGAACCGCCTGCCCGCCGCGCGGCGCGACAGCCTGCCGGTGCGCTTCGCGCGCCAGTTCCACAACGTGCTGATCTATGTGCTGCTGGCCTCCGCGCTGATTACCGCGCTGCTCGATCATTGGGTAGATTGCGGCGTGATCCTCGGCGTGGTGCTGATCAACGCCATCATCGGTGTGATCCAGGAAGGCAAGGCGGAGCGCGCGCTGGACGCCATCCGCAACATGCTGTCGCCGAATGCGACGGTGCTGCGCGGCGGGCAGCGGCGCGAAATTCCGGCAGAACAGGTGGCGATCGGCGACATCGTGCTGCTGGCCTCCGGCGACAAGGTTCCCGCCGACCTGCGCCTGATCGAAACACGCCGGTTGCGCGTCGAGGAAGCCGCGCTGACCGGCGAATCCGAGCCGGTGGAAAAGGACATCGCGCCGGTGGAGGTCTCTGCCGTGACCGGCGACCGCAGTTGCATGGCCTATTCCGGCACGCTGGTGGTCTATGGTCAGGCGCGCGGCGTGGTGGTCGCCACCGGCGCGGCGACGGAAATCGGCCGCATCAGCGGGATGATCGCATCCGTGGGCACGCTGGAAACGCCATTGCTGCGGCAAATGGCCGGCTTCGGCAAGCGGTTGACCACCATCATCCTGCTGCTGGCCGCGCTGACTTTTTTCTTCGGCGTGTGTGTACGCGGTTACAACTGGCCGGAAATGTTCTTCGCTGCCGTCGGCATAGCCGTAGCTGCAATCCCGGAAGGGCTGCCCGCCATTATGACCATCGTGCTGGCCATCGGGGTGCGGCGCATGGCTAAACGCAACGCCATCATCCGCCGCCTGCCCGCAGTCGAGACGCTCGGCTCGGTGACGGTGATCTGCTCGGACAAGACCGGCACGCTGACCCGCAACGAGATGACGGTGCAACGCCTGATTGCCGCCGAGCGGACGTTCGAGGTCAGCGGCAGCGGCTATTCGCCGCATGGCGGCTTCTCCGTCGCGCGGCGCGAAGTATTCGTCGAGGATTATCCCGAACTGATCGAACTCGGGCGCGCCGCGCTGCTGTGCAACGATGCCGAGCTGCATTCGCACCCCTCCTCCGATGCCGGCTGGCAGATCGAGGGCGATCCGACCGAAGGGGCGCTGCTCGCGCTGGCCGCCAAGACCGGCCTCGACATCGCATTCGAGCGCGAAGCGCTGCGCCGCACCGATCTGATCCCGTTCGAGTCGCAGCACCGTTTCATGGCCACGCTGCATCACGACATCGAAGGGCACGCCTTCATCTTCCTCAAAGGCGCGCCGGAGCGCGTGCTGGAAGTTTGCCAGTTCGAGCGCGCAAGCGGCGAAGACCGCCCGCTGCATTTCACCGACTGGCAGCAGGCCATGCAGGATGCGGCGCGGCAGGGGTTGCGCCTGCTTGCCGTGGCGATGCGCCCGGTCGCATCCGGGCATCGCGCGCTCGGCCCGGCAGACGTGCGGGGCGGATTCTCCCTGCTCGGCGTTTTCGGCATCGGCGATCCGCCGCGCGAAGAAGCGATCGGCGCCGTGGCGCGCTGCCGCGCGGCAGGCATAAAGGTAAAGATGATCACCGGCGACCATCTCGACACCGCGTGCGCCATCGGCGCGCGCTTCGGGCTGGCGGCGGGCGGCGCGCTGACCGGCGCGGAAATCGAGCGCATGGATGCGTCGGCATTGCGCGTCGCGGCAGCCGCGACGGACATCTTCGCCCGCGCCAGCCCGGAACATAAACTCAGCCTGGTACAGGCGTTGCAGGCCAACGGCGAAGTGGTGGCGATGACCGGCGACGGCGTCAACGATGCGCCCGCGCTGAAGCGTGCCGACGTCGGCGTGGCGATGGGGCGCAAGGGAACCGAAGCGGCCAAGGAGGCCGCCGAGATGGTGCTGGCCGACGACAATTTCGCCTCGATCGTCGCCGCCGTGGAAGAAGGGCGCACCGTTTACGACAACCTGAAAAAATCCCTCGTGTTCGTCCTGCCGACCAACGGCGGCGAGGCGATGGTCATCGTCGCCGCGATCTTCCTCGGCCTGACCCTGCCGATTACCCCCGTGCAGATCCTGTGGGTAAACATGGTCACCGCCGTCACGCTTTCGCTGGCGCTGGCTTTCGAGCCGCCCGAAGCGGGCGTGATGCGCCGCTCGCCGCGCGATCCGGCGGAGCCGCTGCTCAGCCGCTTCCTGCTGTGGCGTGTATTATTCGTGTCCTGCCTGATGGTGATCGGCGCGCTGGGGTTTTTCCTCTGGGAGCAGGCGCGCGGCGAAAGCGTCGAGGCGGCGCGCACGGTGGCAGTGAACGCGCTGGTAATGGGCGAAATCTTCTATCTGTTCAACTGCCGCTTCCTGCTCGCGCCGTCCCACAGTTTGGGCGGCTTTACCGCATCGCGCCCTGTGCTTGCCTCGGTGCTCGCCGTGATGGCGTTGCAAGCGCTGTTCACCTACGCTCCGCTGTTCCAGCAACTGTTCGGCACCGCCGCGATAGACGCCGTGGCATGGTGGCGCATCCTGCTGTTCGGCGCGATACTGTTCGGCGCAGTGGAAATCGAAAAGGCATGGCTGCGCCGGCGTGTCGACAAATAAAATCACCCTTATGCCATGAACATTTTGTTACCCTAACTTTCATGCAGCAGAAGCGCAGCGCCCCTGATTATGAAATAGGTTCTACTGGGCCTGAACTTATCCACAGAGTAACAGATTGATTCCATGCAACATACGGCTGTTTTCGTAAATGTATTTCACGCTAAGCTATGCCATACCTCACTCTCGACAAGGCCGCGCTCGCCTACGGCCACGTGGCGCTGCTCGACCATGCCGATTTCCAGCTCGACGAGGGCGAGCGTGTCGGCCTGATCGGCCGCAATGGCGGCGGCAAGTCCAGCCTGCTGAAGGTGCTCGCCGGCCAGGCCGCGCTGGATGATGGCACCGTGTGGCGCGCGCCCGCAGTGCGCGTCTGCCACGTGAGCCAGGAGCCGCAACTCGACCCCGCTGCGACCGTATTCGATGAGGTCGCAAAAGGCCTGGGCGAATTGCGGCAGCTCATCGGCGATTATCACCGCCTGTCGCATCAACTGGCCGAGCCGGATGCCGATCACGAAAAATTGCTGGCGGCGCTGCAACCGCTGCAAACCGGGCTGGAATCGCAGAACGGCTGGGCGGTGCAGGCGCGCATCGAGACGGTTATCGGGCGCCTCGAACTGGATGCCGATAGCCGCGTGGGCGATCTTTCCGGCGGGGTGCGCAAGCGCGTCGCGCTGGCGCAGGCGCTGGTGGCCGAACCGGATGTGCTTATGCTGGATGAACCCACCAACCACCTGGATTTTCCCTCCATCGAATGGCTGGAGGGGTTGCTCAACAACTTTCGCGGCAGCGTGCTGTTCGTGACGCACGACCGGCGCTTCCTGGATAACGTCGCCACCCGCATCATCGAGCTGGATCGCGGCAGGCTGGCCAGTTTCCCCGGTAATTTCGCGGCCTATCTGCGCGCCAAGGAGCAGATGCTGCAGGACGAGGCGGTGCATAACGCAAAATTCGACAAGGTGCTGGCGCAGGAAGAAGCCTGGATACGCAAGGGCGTCGAGGCGCGGCGCACCCGCAACGAAGGCCGCGTGCGCCGCCTGGAGCAGTTGCGGCGCGAACGCGCGGCGCGGCGCGAGCGCGTGGGCAAGGTGGAGATGAACCTCGAAGCGGGCGAACGTTCCGGAAAACTGGTGGCGGAGCTGTCGCACGCCAGCAAGGCATTTGGCGGAAGGAAAGTGATCGCCGATTTCTCCTGCCGCATCCAGCGCGGCGACAAGATCGGCCTGCTCGGGCCGAACGGCGCGGGCAAAAGCACGCTGCTGAGAATCATTCTGGGCGAGCTGCAACCGGACAGCGGCAAGATCCGGCTCGGCACCAAACTCGGCGTGGCGTATTTCGATCAACTGCGCGCGCAACTGGATGAAGAGGCCACGCTGTCCGACACCATCAGCCAGGGGGCGGACTACATCGAGATCGGCGGCGCGCGCAAACATGTCATCAGCTATCTCGGCGATTTCCTGTTCGCCCCGCAGCGCGCGCGTTCGCCGGTGAAAAGCCTGTCCGGCGGCGAACGGAACCGTTTGTTGCTGGCGCGGCTGTTCAGCCGCCCGGCCAATGTGCTGGTGCTGGACGAGCCGACCAACGACCTCGACATCGAAACGCTGGAACTGCTGGAAGAACTGCTTGCCGGATATGACGGCACGCTGTTCCTGGTCAGCCATGACCGCGCCTTTCTCGATAACGTGGTGACGCAGGTGATCGCCTTCGAGGGCGACGGCAAGCTGGTGGAATATGCCGGGGGGTACGAGGACTGGGTGCGCGTGAAAAAACATCAGGCCGCGCAACTGCCGCCCGCGCACGCAACGCCGCAGCCCAAACCCGCGCCGCCGCCAGCACTCAGGGCAAAAACCGGCAACAAGCTGAGCTTCAAGGAAGCGCGCGAGCTGGAAGAAATTCCGCAGCGCATCGAAACGCTGGAACGCGAGCAGGAAGAGATTGCGGCTACCCTCGGCGATGGCAACCTCTATCGGGACAACCCGGCCCATGCGAGAAAATTGCAGGAGCGCAGCATGGTTATCGGGGATGAGCTGATGCAGTTGATGGCGCGCTGGGAGGACCTGGAGCGCAGGCAGACATAAATTCCCGGATTCCTGCTGCGTAGAAACGCTCGATCCGCCGAAGCTCGCCATGCCCGCTCCCTGATGAAGCAACTAGCCCTTAGCCAATCACGCGGTTCCGCAAAAACATTTGAGCGCAAGAAGGGCGGCATCGCGCTTGCTTTCATCGCGGCATTCACGGGTGGCTGGAGATAAGGGGCTGCTCTTGGCCGATTCGATTCCAACAGAAGTTTTCGGGTTGAATCGCCCGTTGTTTCTGCCGCGACAGCCACAGCCTGCGATTCCCCCGCCAATGCCCGTATAATCGGCGGCATTTTGTGTTAACCGCAGGGAGCGCGTATGGGTCTTGGGCCGGTGATGCTGGATGTGCTGGGAACGCGGCTGGCGCCGGAGGATGAGGCGCGGCTGCGCCATCCGCTGGTGGGCGGGGTGATTTTATTCGCGCGCAACTATGAATCGCCGCGCCAGCTTGCCGAGCTGACAACCAGTATTCACGCGCTGCGCGCGCCGGCGCTGCTGATCGCGGTAGATCACGAAGGCGGGCGCGTGCAACGCTTCCGCGAGGGCTTTGCGCGCATCCCGGCGATGCGCGAGCTGGGCAGGATATGGGATGAACACCCCAAGCGCGCGCGGCATCTGGCACAGCAGGCTGGCTATGTGCTGGCCGCCGAGCTGCGCGCCTGCGGCGTAGATTTCAGCTTCACCCCGGTGCTCGACGTGGATCACGGGTCGAGCCAGGTGATCGGCGACCGCGCTTTCCACTCCGAGCCGCAGGCGATTGCCGAACTGGCGCACAGCTTGCTGATGGGCATGAGGCAGGGCGGGATGCATACGGTGGGCAAGCATTTCCCCGGCCACGGTTACGTGCGCGCCGATTCGCACCTGGAAATTCCGGTGGACGAGCGCGGCTACACCGACATCGAGCTGTGCGACCTGATCCCGTTTCGCCAGATGGTGAATTTCGGATTGACCGGGGTCATGCCCGCCCACGTGATTTACCCCAGGGTGGACAATCTTCCGGCGGGATTTTCGGAAATCTGGCTGAAAAAAATCCTGCGCGGCGAGATGGGCTTCGAGGGCTGCATTTTCAGCGACGACCTGGGCATGGCAGGAGCAGCCGTGGCGGGCGGAATCGTGCAGCGCGCCGAAGCCGCTCTGCACGCCGGTTGCGACATGGTGCTGGCCTGCAACCAGCCGGCCCAGGCGGATGAACTGCTGGCCGGGCTGAAATGGGAAATGCCGGCAGCCAGCAAGGCGCGGCTGGCGCAAATGCGCGGACGCCCCCACCCGGACACGCTGGTGCAACTGCACGAGCGGACGGAATTCGTGAGGGCGTTGCACGAGGTCGCCGGCATAGGCGGCGGCAGCGGCGAGTTGCCGCTCGCGTAAAGGGCAAAGTTTCCCCTGGTGTAAAATACCGGCTTGCCACTTGAAACCGGCCACGCTTTCCCCTCTGCGGGCACACGATAATGAACTTCTGGAATAACACCCTCCATTACTTCTGGCGCGAAGAATCGCTCGCCGTGCTGACCATGGTGGCGAGCATCGCGGTATTGCTGTTCCACTTGCGCAAGGAAGATCGCAAGAGCCTGTTCAATACGCTCGCTTTCTTTGTTGTCTGCATGGTCGGCCAGTTTGCCAGCAGCCTGCTGCACGCCCTGGAATTCACGCGCGCTTCGGAGGTGCTGCACGAGGTTTTCATTATCGGCGCCGGCATCGCGGTCATCCGCCTGTGGGGGGAACTGGTGTTCCGCATCGTGCTGCCGCTGGTCAAGCTGTCGCCGCCGCGCATCACCGAGGACATTATCGTCATCATCGCCTATATCGCCTGGGGCATGGTGCGCCTGCGCTACGCCGGGCTGGACCTGGGCAGCATCGTGGCGACTTCGGCGATGATCACCGCGGTGGTGGCGTTCGCCATGCAGGATACGCTGGGAAACATTCTCGGCGGGCTGGCGCTGCAACTGGACAATTCCGTCGAGATCGGCGACTGGATCAAGGTGGACGATATTTCCGGCAGGGTGGTGGATATCCGCTGGCGCTCCACCCTGGTGGAAACGCGCAACTGGGAAACGGTGGTTTTCCCGAACAGCCAGTTGATGAAAAACAAGTTCGTCGTGCTCGGGCGGCGCACCGATCAGCCGGTGCAGTGGCGGCGCTGGGTGTGGTTCAACGTCGGCATGGAAGCGCTGCCCGCCAGGGTGATAAGCGTGGTCGAGGAATCCATCCTGCAAACCGAAATCGCCAACGTGGCGAAGAACCCGCCGCCCAATTGCGTGCTGATGGAGTTCGACAACAAGGGCTATGCCCGTTACGCGCTGCGTTACTGGCTGACCGACCTGATGCAGGACGATCCCACAGATGCCGTGCTGCGCTGGCACATCATGACCGCGCTGCAACGCGCCGGCATCAAACTGGCGATGGAGGAAAGGAGCATCCACATCACCAAGGAAAACGAGAAATACGAGGAGGGGCTGCACCACCGGGAAGTGCTGCTGCGCATGAAGACCTTGCGGCGGGTGGAGCTGTTTTCGCAGATGACGGACGAGGAGCTCAAGGTGCTGGCCGAGCGGTTGCGCTACTCGCCTTTTGCCAGGGGCAACATCATCGCCAGGCAGGGCGACCAGAAATCGCATTGGCTGTATGTCATCATCAACGGCGAGGCCGAGGTGTACCTGGAGTCGCCGGGAGGCGGCAAGCGCGTCATCCGCGACCTGGGCAAGGGCAACTTTTTCGGCGAGATGGGGCTGATGACCGGCGCGCCGCGCTCCGCTACGGTGGTCGCCAAAACGGATGTGGAGTGCTATCGCCTGGACAAGGAAATCTTCGAGGAAATCCTGCATGAGAGGCCATCCGTCGCCGAGGAAATATCCCAGATATTGGCGTCGCGCCGGGCCGAACTGGACAACGCGCTGCTCGACATGGATACCGCGAGCGCCCAGATGGCAATCTCCCAGCAGCGCGGCGAAATTCTTGCGACGATCAAGCGCTTTTTCGGCCTTGGCTGACCGGGCCATTCAATTGCTTGAACAAACAAACGGAAGCGCACAGCCTATGAAAACAACCTTTCTGGATTTCGAGCAACCCGTCGCCGAACTCGAAAACAAAATCGAACAACTGCGTTTTGTGCAGGATGGTTCCGCGCTCGATATTTCCGAGGAAATCAGCCAACTGCAAAAGAAAAGCCAGTCGCTGACCAAGGACATTTACGCCAAGCTGACACCGTGGCAGATTTCGCAGGTGTCGCGCCACCCGCAGCGCCCCTACACGCTGGACTACATCCTGAGCCTGTTCACCGATTTCGAGGAACTGCACGGCGACCGCGCCTATGCCGACGATGCGGCCATCGTCGGCGGGTTGGCGCGCTTCAACGGCCAGAGCGTGATGGTGATCGGGCAACAGAAGGGGCGCGACACCCGGGAGCGGCAGTACCGCAATTTCGGCATGCCGCGCCCGGAGGGCTACCGCAAGGCGATGCGCCTGATGCGCCTGGCGGAAAAATTCGGCATCCCGATCCTGACCTTCATTGACACTCCCGGCGCCTATCCCGGCGTGGGCGCGGAAGAGCGCGGCCAGTCCGAGGCCATCGGCAAGAACCTGTACGTGATGGCGGAGTTGCGCGTGCCGATAGTCTGCACGGTGATCGGCGAAGGCGGGTCCGGCGGCGCGCTTGCCATCGCGGTGGGCGATGTATTGCTGATGCTGCAATACGCCACCTATTCGGTGATCTCGCCGGAAGGCTGCGCCTCGATCCTGTGGAAAAGCGCCAGCAAGGCAGCCGATGCCGCCGAAACTCTGGGCATCACCGCCAACCGCCTGAAGACATTGGGGCTGATAGACAAAATCATCGCCGAGCCGCCGGGAGGTGCGCACCGCGATTACCAGGCAATGATGCAGAACTTGAAAAAAGCCATGCAGGATGCGCTGAAACAGGTGCAATCCCAGCCCCTGGACCAACTGTTGCAGGCCCGTTTCAACCGCCTGATGGGCTATGGTAAGTTCAAGGAAACCGAACTCTGACCCCCTCCGCCCTTTGACTGCGGAAGGGTCGCTGCGAACCGGCGGGGCACCCGCCGGCGCACCTCTTGCTGGTAAAAGCGGGGGCGCGGGGGATTTGCGGTCGCGCGTTGCCGGAGCGCTTTCGAACGCGGTTCCTGCGGGCAGCTCCATCGTGCTGGGTTTGAGCGGCGGCGTGGATTCCGTCGTGTTGCTGCACCTGCTGCACCGTCTTTCCCTTACCCATTCCTGGCGCTTGCGCGCGCTGCATGTGCATCACGGCATCAGCCCCAACGCGGATGCATGGGCGGCATTCTGCGCCGATCTGTGCGCCCGCTGTGGCGTTCCCTTGCAGATCGAGCGCGTGGACATCGCTCCGTTGCGCGGCCACGGCATCGAGGCGGCAGCGCGCAAACTGCGCCATGAGATTTTCTGTCGGCAGCGTGCGGACTTCGCCGCTTTCGCCCACCACCGTGACGACCAGGCCGAAACCCTGCTGCTGCAACTGCTGCGCGGCGCCGGTGTGCGCGGCGCCGCCGCGATGCCTTTCATCCGGCCCCGCGCCGGTGCGCCAACCCTGCTGCGCCCGCTGCTCGATGTGACGCGCGGCGAGCTGATCGAACACGCGAGACGGCACGACCTGCAATGGGTGGAAGACGAGAGCAATGCCGATGACCTTTACCCGCGCAATTTCCTGCGCCGGCGCGTGCTGCCGCTGCTGGAGCAGCGCTTCCCGTCCTACCGCGAAACTCTGGCGCGCAGCGCGCGGCATTTCGCCGAGGCGGGCGATCTGCTGGATCAACTGGCGCAACTGGATGCGCAACTGTCTCCCTCTCCCCTCGCGGTAACCCGCGACTGGGCTGCCGTCTCTGGGCAGCCCAGTCGAATGGCTGGTAGTTCTATCGGAGAGGTTTGGGGAGAGAGTGTTCTTGAAATTGCCCGCCTGCAATCCCTGAGCCAGCCCCGCGCGAAGAATGCCCTGCGCTATTTCCTGCATGTCCTTGGCGCGCCGATGCCGCAAGCCGTGCAGCTCGATGAAATGCTGCGCCAGGTGTGCGGGGCGCGCGAGGATGGCATGGTGCGCGTGGAATTCGGCGGCTGGGAGGTGCGCCGCTATCGGGGCCAGGTGTACGCGATGCCTGCTCCCGGCGAAATTCCTTCCGGCCTCAGCATCGCGTGGAACGGAGAAGCCGAGCTGGAATGGCCCGCGCTCGGCGCGACGATATATTTTTCGAGTGCGGCTGGCGAGGGCATCAGCCCGGAGCGCCTGTCAGCCGCGCCGGTCACCCTGCGCCTGCGCGCCGGCGGCGAGACGCTGCGCCCGAACCGGACTGCGGCGACACGCAGCTTGAAGAAGCTGTTGCAGCAGCACCGGGTTCCGCCTTGGCGACGCGAACGGTTGCCGCTGCTGTATTGCGGCGGGGCGCTGGCGAGCGTCGTGGGAGTGGCGGTTGCGGCGGAGTATCAGGCGCGGCAGGGCGAGATGGGCGTGGTGGTGCGATACCGGTTCGCGCGGTAGATTTATCCCGGTTTCCCCGGTTGAGACAGGGTAGATTTGTTCTCGGAAAAAAAGTGTGGGATGGATGCGCTACGCATATCCACCCCACGTTTCTTTAAGATTGGCCGGGTGTAAAAATCGCCCATCCGTTGATATTGGTACCCCGAACACGAATCGAACGTGTGACCTACCCCTTAGGAGGGGGTCGCTCTATCCACTGAGCTACCGGGGCGCGCCGCATATTCTAACGTAAAAACACCCGCAGAAATTCACTCTCTCCATCGAAGCCGGCAGGCACCGGCAAGCGCGCTGGCTGCCGGGCGCAGCTTTTGTATGAGAGAAAAAGCTGCTCTGCTGTTAGCCCCGCTGGCGCGGTCGCAACAATGGGGCACACCGCAAAAATATGCCCTATAATGTGCTTTGCGAGCATATTGATACCGGACGCATGACCGAAACCACTCCAATGAACGCCGAGCAGGAGAAGGCAGTGTTGTTCGCTGATATCAGCGGCAGCACACGCCTGTATGAAATACTGGGTGACGTGCGGGCGCTTGCCACCATAGACGGTTGCCTCGGCATCCTCAAAAACATAACGCAAGAACACCGTGGCCGGGTGGTGAAAACCATCGGCGACGAAATCATGGCAATCTTTCCCGATGCCGACACGGCAGTGCAGACGGCTTGCGAGATGCAGCTCGCGGTGACCGGCATGCCGCCGGTTGACAAGATGCGCGTCGCGATCCGCATCGGCTTCCATTGCGGGCCGGTGGTCGAGGACGAAAAAGACGGCGACGTGTTTGGCGATACGGTGAATACCGCCGCCCGCATGGCAAATATCGCAAAAGGCGGCCAGATCATCACCTCCGCGATAACCGTGTCGAAGCTGCCGCGCGTCATGCGCGCCAGCGCGCGCTCCCTGGACGTGCTGGCGGTGAAGGGCAAGGCGGAAGACATCGAAGTGTTCGAGATCATCTGGCAGGAAAGCTCGGAAATGACCATGATGTCGGGGCGCACGCAATCATTGCCTGCCGCCCAGGCGGCCTTGCGCCTGGTTCACCGGGGGGAGGAATTCATCCTCGATGCGGAGCATCCTTTCGTCATGCTGGGCCGGGATGCCCAGGCGGATATCGTGATTCAGGACCGCATGGCTTCGCGGGCGCACGCAAAAATCGAACGCCGCCGCGACAAGTTCGTGTTCGTTGACCAGAGCACCAACGGCAGCTACATCACCATCAACGGCGAAAATGAAATCCAGTTGCGGCGCGAGGAGTTGCTGCTGCGCGGAAGCGGTCGCATCAGTTTTGGCCATGCCTACAGCAAGGATCCGAGCGAAGTTTTAGAGTTTTACTGCAATTACTGAAGGCGCCGGGGTTTCGGCTGCTCGATTGGCCGATCAGTATTCGGAATACTTCCTGGAATCCCCGCGCACCTTGTCGGCGGGATATTTTTCCCGGTTGATTTTCATCTTGTCCATCACGGCGTCATGCAGGTTGACGTCCATCTTGTCCGCCAGGCGAATCAGATAAATCAGCACATCCGCGATCTCGTGCCGGACCTGTTCCCGCCTGGGCTCCGGCAGCTCGTCGTCCGCGCCCGTCCGCAGCCACTGAAAGTGTTCCAGCAACTCGGCAGCTTCGACCGCCAGCGCCATCGCCAGGTTCTTGGGCGTGTGGAAGCGGTCCCAATCCCGCTCGGCCACAAATTCCCGGATGCGGTCGCGCAATACTTCGAGTTCGGAATTTTCTGAAGGCATTTTTCTGGCTTCCTTGCGCAAGGATTCATTCCATCGCACTGCGATTCAAACTGATGGGGAACAATCTTCAATATGTCTCTTAACAAAGTACAGCATGGCTTGGAGTACATACTGCCGATACCTCCTCAACGAGCCTCAAAAAAACCTTGAGTGCGGGAGCTTGCTCCCGCTTTGAAACACCCGAGCGGCGTCAAGCTGCCGCGCTCCAAAACCGGTGCTTCCGGAAGATTCTAGCCGAATTTCTTCCGTGTCAGGCAAAACACCCCCCAAAACACCCCCCATATGGGTGATTGAAGAACAACACCCGCCGGTTACAATGCCACCAGGAACCATTTCCCCTCTTCAAGCCATGCTCAAGAAAATCCAGGTTCGTGACCTGCGCCTCGGAATGTATGTCCAGGAAATCTGCGGAAGCTGGATGGAACATCCGTTCTGGAAAAAATCCTTCACGCTCACCGCAAAGGAAGACCTGCATACCCTGCAAACATGCGGCATTCAGGAAGTGTGGATAGATACCGGCAAGGGGCTGGATACCGAATGCGAGGCGATCGCCACCTCGCAGGAAGAAGAGCAGCAGCACATCGAGCAGGAACTGCAACTGGCCGCGCAGGAAGAAATTGAACCGGTGCAGCGCGTATCCATCCGGCAGGAAATGCAGCGCGCGCGCGCCGTGCTGGCGCAAGGCAAGGCGGCGGTGACCTCGATGTTCCACGAAGCGCGCATGGGCAGCGCGATCAAGATCAGCGACGCGGAACCGCTGGTGGATGAAATCAGCAATTCCATCGCGCGCAACCCGGAAGCGTTTCTCAACCTGGCGCGCCTGAAGAACGCCGATAACTATACCTATCTGCACTCGGTGGCGGTGTGCGGCCTGATGATCGCGCTGGGCAAGCATCTGGGGCTGAGCGGGCGCATCCTGAAGGATGCCGGTGTCGCCGGTTTGATGCACGATGTCGGCAAGGCGCTGATTCCTAACGAAGTGCTGAACAAGCCCGGCAAGCTCACCGACGAAGAGTTCACGATCATCAAGGATCATCCGCGCAAGGGGTGGGAAATCCTGAATGTCGCGGAAGGCGCGAACGGGATTGCGCTGGACGTGTGCCTGCACCACCACGAACGGGTGGATGGCAACGGTTATCCGGAAAATCTCTCCGGCGACAAACTGACCCTGTTCGCGCGCATGGGCGCGGTGTGCGACGTGTATGACGCGCTGACCTCGGACCGCTGCTACAAAAACGGATGGGAGCCTGCCGAGGCGCTGCGCAAGATGGCGGAATGGCGGGAGGGGCATTTCGATGAAAGAATATTCCATGCCTTCGTCAGAACCGTCGGCATCTACCCCACCGGCACCCTGGTCAAACTGAAGTCCGGGCGCCTGGCCGTAGTCGTCGAGCAGACCGACAAGGGCTTGCTGACACCCATCGTCAAGGCGTTTTTCTCCACCAAATCGAACGAGCCGTTCATCCCGCAGGTGATTGACCTCAGCCAATCGCCGGAGGCGATCGCCAACATCGAAGACCCCGCCAAATGGGGGTTTGATCTGAAGCAGATCGCCGGGGTATAGCGCAACCGTTCCGGCCCGCCCGGATCAGGTAATTACGGTCGGCTTGTCGCGTCCGGCGCGCAACTCCAATTCCGAAACCTGCAACGCGATCCGGATCAGATCGGCCAGCGCCACCTGGGCGTCGAGGTGATGGCGCGAGGTATCCGCCTCGTAGGCTTCCAGATAGACACGCAGCGTCGCGCCTTCGGTGCCGGTGCCGGAGAGGCGGAACACAATCCGCGAGCCGTCCGTGAAGATGATGCGTATGCCCTGACCCTTGCTCACGCTGCCATCCACCGGATCGGTGTAGCTGAAATCGTCGCAGAATTTCACCGTATATTGGCCGAGCCGTACCCCGGCCAGATCGGTGAAACATCCCTTGAGATGTTGTATCACGCCCTGCGCCGCTTCGGTTGGCAACCCCTCGTAGTCGTGGCGGGAATACACGTTGCGGCCATATTTCGCCCAATGTTCGCGCACGATGCTTTCCACCGATTGCTTGCGGGCGGCGAGAATGTTGAGCCAGAACAGCACCGCCCACAGGCCGTCTTTCTCGCGCACATGATCGGAGCCGGTGCCGAAGCTTTCCTCGCCGCACAGCGTGACCTTGCCGGCATCCATCAGGTTGCCGAAAAATTTCCAGCCGGTGGGCGTTTCAAAGCAGGGGATGTTCAGCGCCTGCGCCACGCGGTCTGCCGCCGCGCTGGTAGGCATCGAGCGTGCGATTCCGGCCACGCCTTTCCGGTACCCCGGCACCAGCGTCGCGTTGGCCGCGATGACGGCAAGGCTGTCGGAAGGCGTTACAAAAAATCGCCGACCGAGGATCATGTTGCGGTCGCCGTCGCCATCGGAGGCCGCGCCGAAATCCGGCGCATCGGCGCCATACAAGGCCTCCACCAGATCGTGCGCGTAAGTCAGGTTGGGGTCGGGGTGGCCGCCGCCGAAATCTTCCAGCGGCACGGCGTTGGCCACACTGCCCGCAGGCGCGCCGAGGCGGTTCGTAAAAATCTCCTGCGCGTAAGGCCCTGTCACCGCGTGCATGGCATCGAACTTCATTTGAAAGCCGCCCGCCAGCAAATTGCGGATCGCCGCGAAATCGAACAGCGATTCCATCAAGCCCGCATAGTCGCTCACCGCGTCAATCACCTGCACGCGCATGGCGCCGAGCATCGTTTCGCCGATCTCATCCAGCGCCACATCGGGCGCATCGAGGATGCGGTATTCGCCGATGGCCTTGCTCCTTGCGAATATCGCTTCGGTCACGGTTTCGGTGGCGGGTCCGCCGTTGCCGCTGTTGAACTTGATGCCGAAGTCGCCGTCCGGCCCGCCGGGGTTGTGGCTGGCGGAGAGGATAATGCCGCCGAAGGTTTGGTATTTGCGGATCACGCACGACGCCGCCGGGGTGGAAAGAATGCCGCCCTTGCCCACCAGCACCCGCCCGAAACCGTTGGCTGCCGCCATTTTCAAGATGATCTGGATCGCGGTGCGGTTGTAGTAGCGCCCGTCGCCGCCCAGCGCCAACGTCGCACCCTGCGGTGCGGCGATGCTGTCAAAAATGGACTGCACGAAATTTTCCAGATAATGTGGCTGCCGGAACACCGCGACTTTCTTGCGCAAGCCGGAGGTGCCGGGTTTCTGGTCGAGAAAGGGTTGAGTGGAAATGATGCGGACGTTCATGGCATGGCCTCTCTGCACAATAATGTTGTAATGGGTTATTGCGCAAATCATACCATTGCCCTGTGCGATGCATCCACAAACCCTGCTTGCTGGGTTAAGCTTGCACATCTGACAGACACCACTCCACTCATGACCTCCGGCACTGCCCAGCAAATCCTCCACGACGTGTTCGGCTACACCGCTTTTCGCGGCGCGCAGCAGGCCATCATCAGCCATGTCGCAGCAGGCGACGATGCGCTGGTGCTGATGCCGACCGGTGGCGGCAAGTCGCTGTGTTACCAGATTCCGGCATTGCTGCGCCCCGGCGTCGGTATCGTGGTGTCGCCGCTGATCGCGCTGATGCAGGATCAGGTGGACGCGCTCAAACAGCTTGGCGTGCAGGCCGCTTTCCTGAACTCCAGTCTGGAGGCCGATGCGGCGCGCGAGGTGACGGCGCGCTTGCTGCGCGGCGAGCTGAAACTGTTGTATGTCGCGCCGGAACGTCTGATGACGGAGGGGTTCATAAATCTATTGGAGCGGCTGAACGCGGGCTCCTCCACCCCAACCCCTCCCCCGGTGGGAGAGGAGCTTGGCTTCCCTCTCCCACCGGGGGAGGGACTGAGGGAGGGGGTAAGCTCCGGCATCGCCCTCTTCGCCATAGACGAAGCCCATTGCGTGTCGCAGTGGGGACATGACTTCCGCCCAGAATACCGCGCGCTGACCGTGCTGCACGAGCGTTTCCCCGACGTGCCGCGCATCGCGCTGACGGCCACGGCGGACGCGCCGACGCGGCGCGAGATCGTCGAGCGGCTGGCGCTGGAGCGGGCCAGCCAATTCGTCTCCAGCTTCGATCGCCCCAACATCCGCTACCGCGTGACGCAGAAAAACAATGCGCGGCAACAGTTGCAGGCATTTCTGGAAGCCGAGCATCCCAATGACGCGGGCATTGTCTACTGCCTGTCGCGCAAGAAAGTTGAGGAAACTGCCGCCTGGCTCAAGGAACAGGGCTGGGATGCCCTGCCCTATCACGCCGGGCTCAATGCCGCCACGCGCAACACCAACCAGAAACGGTTCCTGCGCGAGGAGTCTGTCATCATGGTCGCCACCGTCGCGTTCGGCATGGGCATAGACAAGCCCAACGTGCGCTTCGTCGCGCACCTCGACCTGCCCAAAAGCATGGAAGGCTACTACCAGGAAACAGGACGCGCCGGGCGCGACAGCCTGCCCGCAAACGCATGGATGGCTTACGGCCTGGGCGATGTGGTCTCCATGCGCCAGATGCTGCTCTCCGGCGATGCGCCCGAGGAGCGCAAGCGCGTCGAGCTGCAAAAACTCGATGCGCTGCTCGGCTTCTGTGAATCCACCGCCTGCCGCCACCAGACCCTGTTGCGCTACTTCGGCGAGGAACACTCCGGCGATTGCAAACAGTGCGACAACTGCCTCGAACCGGTGGATACCTGGGACGCCACGCAAGCCGCGCAGATGGCGCTGTCCTGCGTCTATCGTACCGGCCAGCGCTTCGGCGTCGCCCACTTGATAGACGTGCTGCTGGGCAAGGCCACCGCAAAGGTTGAGCAATTCAACCACGGGCAACTCAGCACCTTCGGCATCGGCAAGGAACTGGCACAGCAGCAATGGAGCAGCGTTTATCGCCAGCTTGTTGCCGCCGGATTGCTCAACGTGGACATGGAAGCCTACGGCGGGTTGAAGCTCACCGAAGCCGCGCGCCCGGTGCTGCGCGGTGAACAGGCGGTCTGGCTGCGGCGCGACGTTTCTCCGGTGAAACGCGGCAGGGCGACCAAAGAAGAACGCGCCGCGCGCCGCCGCAAGCCATTTGCCGGAGCCAGCGAAGACCCGCTATGGCAGGCGCTCAAAGCCAAGCGCCTCGAGCTCGCCCGCGAACAAGGCGTGCCGCCGTATGTGATCTTTCACGACAGCACCCTGCTGGAAATCCTCAAGCGCCGCCCCGCCAGCCCGGATGAACTGGGGCAAATCAGCGGGATCGGGCAGGCCAAGCTGGCACGATATGGGAATGCGTTCCTGCGGGTAGTGAAAGAAGTGCCGGATGGGGAGCTCATTCACTGAAGTAACCCCCTGACTCATAAGCTAAAGACAGGTGTTTTACTTTCCGTTCTTAACAGCACCGACATATTTTTATTTGCGGGTTTCTGTGAAGGTTCTGATGACGCATGCAAGAAAGCGGTGGGTTTGCCACAACTACTACAAAACCTTGCATCGTTTTGAATAGCAGTACCACAGTGTGAGCAAAAAATTGCCATGGGAATTAAAGGGGGCGTGTCGGATTAAATTCGCACACCTAGCCCTGAATCATCTGGATAACGGCTGTTCGAGCCTGTTGCAATGCAGCCTTGTTGAGCAGGCCAACGGTGTTGATAGGAAGAGATTCGTGGCAGGTGAATAATTTGCCAGGGCGAAGATAACTCACTCGCTGTAAGCCACCTTCGGCAAATTCGCTTTCTGCCAGTGTGATTGCGCGATCATCCACATAAGGATTGCTGGTTATTTGGCAGGCGATCCAATCGCCTCGCCCAGCATCTGCCAGCAACAAGGCCGGGCGCAGCTTTTTTCGGCTGAGGTCTGAAAACGGGAAAGGCAAAACGACTACTTGCCCGGCTGCAAATATTCCCACGCTGCATCCTCTTCGGGATTGAGCCAGTCCTGCGCCAGTGCAGCCTCGGCCATCAAGGCAGGTTCGTGTGCGGTATCCGGTTCAAGCCAAGTCAGTAATGCGCGTCCGGGCTTGATAGTTTGCCCGGATTCAACGCAGTGCAAATGCCCTGATTTATCGATCGTTACTTCTATGGTTGTTAGCATGATGCGATCTCCTAGAGTTGCTGTTGCGCAGTCTAACAAAATTCAACAAGGATATGGCGGGTAATAAACTACCCCGCCGCAAGCAGCGGGGTATTAACTTCGCTCTTCAAGCCGCTGGCTTTCAGACAGCCTTCGCCCCAAGGAGCGTGGAACTGAACCCGAAGAGATTGAACGGGGATACGCCCCGCCACTCCTTCCATCAAGCCGCCAGCGGCTCAAAGCGGCCCGCTATGGCAGGCGCTCAAAGCCAAACGCCTCGAACTCGCCCGTGAACAAGGTGTGCCGCCGTATGTGATCTTTCACGACAGCACCCTGCTGGAAATCCTCAAGCGTCGCCCCGCCAGCCCGGATGAACTGGGGCAAATCAGCGGGATCGGGCAGGCCAAGCTGGCACGATATGGGAATGCGTTCCTGCGGGTAGTGGAAGAGTTGGCGGGTGGGGTGGGGGCTCATTCGCTGAAGTAAACCACGGCTCTACCGTGGAGGCTCTGCGGATCGGAATGTTACGCAGCTTCGACTGCCTCGCCATTTCCTGAAACGACAACAGGCAGAGAAATTTTAGATTACTCGCAGAGTTTATCCCGGGTAAAGTCGAGGGACTCAAAATGACAGGCGCTGACGTAAGATAGAATAGCGGCCATGCTGCGACTCACCGAAATCAAGCTCCCGCTCGACCATTCCGAAGACGACCTTAAGGCTGCGGTTCTCAAGCGGCTGGGCATCGCTGCGGATGAACTTATCGGCTACACCCTCTTCCGGCGCGGCTTCGATGCGCGCAAGCCGTCGGCGATCCTGTTTATCTACACTCTGGATATCGAGGTGAAGAATGAGGCGGGATTGCTCAAGCGGCTGCATGGCGACCGGCATGTCAGTGTCGCGCCGGACACCCGTTACCATTTCGTCACGCAGGCGCCGCAAAATCTGACCGAGCGCCCGGTCGTCATCGGCACCGGGCCGTGCGGCATCTTTGCCGGGTTGATTCTGGCGCAGATGGGTTTCCGCCCCATCATTCTGGAGCGCGGCAAAGCCGTGCGCGAACGCACGAAAGACACCTGGGGATTGTGGCGGCAAGGCAGGCTCGACCCGGAATCCAACGTGCAGTTCGGCGAGGGCGGCGCGGGGACATTTTCCGACGGCAAGCTGCACAGCCAGATCAAGGATCCGAAATTTTACGGGCGCAAGGTGCTCACCGAATTTGTAAAAGCGGGCGCGCCGGAGGAAATCCTCTATGTGAGCAAGCCGCACATCGGCACCTTCCGGCTGGTGGGTATGGTGGAAGAAATGCGCCACACCATCGAAGCGCTGGGTGGCGAGGTGCGTTTCCAGAGCCGCGTGGCGGACATCGAGATCGAGAGCGGCAGGGTGGCAGGCGTGGCGCTGGCGAATGGCGAGCGCATCGCCAGCCGCCATGTGGTGCTGGCCGTCGGGCACAGCGCGCGCGACACCTTCGAGATGCTGCACCGGCGTGGCGTGTACATGGAGGCCAAGCCGTTCTCCATTGGCTTCCGTATCGAACATCCGCAGTCGCTGATAGACCGTGCGCGGTTCGGTTCCAACGCGGGCAACCCGCTGTTGGGTGCCGCGGATTACAAGCTGGTGCATCACTGCGCGAATGGCCGTTCGGTGTACAGTTTCTGCATGTGCCCCGGCGGCACGGTGGTGGCGGCGACCTCCGAAGATGGCAGCGTCGTCACCAATGGCATGAGCCAGTATTCGCGCAACGAGCGCAATGCCAACAGCGGCATCGTGGTGGGCGTGACTCCCGATGATTATCCGGGCGGCGCGCTGGCGGGCATTGCCTTTCAGCGCCAGTGGGAGGCGCGCGCGTTCGAGTTGGGCGGGAAAAACTACTGCGCACCGGCGCAACGGGTCGGCGATTTTCTCGCAGGCCGCTCCTCGACCTCGCTCGGCGAGGTTGTGCCGTCCTATACTCCCGGCATACAGTTGACCGATCTCTCCACTGCGCTGCCGGACTATGCCGTTGCGGCCATCCGCGAAGCGCTGCCCGCCTTCGAGAAACAGATTAAGGGTTTTTCCATGCCTGACGCCGTGCTCACCGGCGTGGAAACGCGCACCTCATCGCCCGTGCGTATCAAGCGCGGCGAGGATTTTCAGAGCGTGAACACGGCGGGGCTTTATCCGGCTGGAGAAGGCGCGGGCTATGCGGGCGGCATTCTTTCCGCCGCCGTAGACGGCATCAAGGTGGCCGAGGCCGTGGCGCTGAGCATGGTTCACTCCGAGCCCGATTGAATCATGCGCACTGATGAATTCGATTTCACCCTTCCCGATCGCCTGATCGCACAGCACCCGCCCGAGCGGCGCGGCGCCAGCCGCTTGCTGCATGTGCGCGGAACGGAACTGAGCGACCGCTTGTTCAGCGACTTGCCCTCCCTGATGCGCGAACATGACGTGCTGGTGTTCAACGACACGCGCGTGCTGAAGGCGCGCCTGTTCGGAACCAAGCCTACCGGCGGCAAGGTGGAAATTCTGATCGAGCGCCTGCTCGATGAGCATCACGCATTGGCCCAGGTGCGCGCCAGCCACCTTCCCAGGCCCGGCAGCACCTTGCTGCTGGCGGACGGATTGCCGATCGCCGTGCTGGGGCGGGAAGGAGAATTCTTCCGCTTGCGCTTCGGTGGCGGCGAGAGCGTTCCGGCGCTGCTGGAACGATACGGCCAGATGCCGTTGCCGCCTTACATTACCCATGCTCCCGGCGCGGAGGATGACGAGCGCTACCAGACAGTGTTCGCGCGCCAGCCCGGCGCAGTGGCCGCGCCCACGGCGGGGCTGCATTTCGATGAGGCCATGCTCGCCGCCTTGCAGGCGCGGGGTGTGCGGGCGGCCTACGTGACGCTGCATGTCGGCGCTGGCACTTTTCAGCCGGTGCGCGCGGAATATATCCGCGAGCATGTCATGCACAGCGAGCGCTACTTCATCCCGCAAGCGGCGGTGGATGCCATACGAAATGCCAGGGCGCGGGGCGGGCGCGTGATCGCGGTAGGCACCACCAGCCTGCGGGCGCTGGAAAGCTCGATGAAAGGTAGCGAGCTGCGCGCGGGGGAAGGCGAAACGCGCATTTTTATCACGCCGGGTTACGCTTTCCAGGTGGCGGACAGGCTGCTCACCAATTTCCATTTGCCCAAATCCACCCTGCTGATGCTGGTGTGCGCTTTCGGCGGCATGGGACAGGTGCTCGCCGCTTATCGCCATGCGGTGGAACAGGAGTACCGTTTTTTCAGTTATGGCGATGCGATGCTGATCGAGCGGCTGCCGGAGCGCGATACTTCTGCCGGATAAATGCCTGGGGGGCGTGCCAGTTCGGCACCTTCCAGGCCGATGGCGCGTAGCCGTTTCAGGCGATGGCCGTAGGGGTGCTGCGTAAATATGTATTAAATACAGCCAGTTAAATAAACACTCCGATGAATGGCCTATATATGCATATATATATATAGGCCATCAAAACTATTTAAATTCCGGAAAAAACCTGATAGCTTTGTCGCACTTTGTCCATTTCTACCAACAAGGCAGTTTTTATGGATTCCGCCGAAGCGTGCCAGAAGTGCGGCTCGAACGATACCTATCAGATTCATTCCGGGTCTCTAGTCGAGTGGTTCCTGAATGCGGCCGGATATCAGCCGTGCCAGTGCAGGCAATGCGAGTTTCAATGGAACCAGTTGTTGCCCCTGAGCTCTTTTTTTCATCTGGTTTACATCCTTCTGGCGATGGAAATCTGCTTTCTGCTCTGGCAATATTTACCCTGATGCAACCCGGCTTCCGGTGAGCGACCACGCGGCTTGTTATCAGCCCGGATAACCTATCCCCGGTTGTTGCCGCAGTTGGCGCGGTTTTCATTTCGTGCCGTATAATTCCCCCGTATCGCCCAACCAATTTCAGTTTGCCTGATCCGGTGAACCGCCTTGCTGCGAGTTGCGGATATGGTTCGATTGGGCCGCAGAAACGGCTTGGTTTAACCTGGCAGAATCTTGATACGGTTGAGCCGTGAGCAGGCAGGACGCGCGATCAATAGCGCAGCATAGGCTGTCAAAATGAAATTCTGCAAAGCTGGATCCCCTGTGAAATTGTCGTTCACCCACTCTTATCGGATAGTTGGCATTATGAAAACCCAAACCTTGAAGTTGCTCCTGGCAGCACTCATGCTGCTCACTCTCGGCTTGTCCGCATCGCCCCATACTGTTCTGGCGTCCGGCACTTCCATGACCGATTTGATGGCTCTCGCCGAGAATGGCAATACCATGGCGCAAAGAACCTTGGGCGAACGGTTTGCCATGGGCGTGGAAGGCGCACCCAAGGATATGAGCCAGGCGATATCTTGGTGGCAAAAGGCTGCGGACAATGGGGATGCCCTGTCTCAATTCAATCTCGGAATGGTCTATTTGCGGGGCGCAGGCGCGCCGCAGGACAAGATACAAGCGCACATGTGGTTCAGCCTGGCGGCAGCCTTCAGCAAGGAGACCGCTTCCGGGCAGCAGGGCAATAAGCTGGCCGAAACCGAAAGGAGCGCGGTAGAAACCAAGATGACGCAAGGGCAAATCGCGGAAGCGCGGGCACGGGCGCAGGACTGGCTGGCAAAACACAAGTAGCCTGTTCGGGCTACGTTCGAAGCAGTTAATGTAAAACTCGCGTAGCGATGCGTTCGCTCCCTCCCCCTCCGGGAGAGAGTTGTGGTGAGGGAAAAGGGCATGGCAAGTTTATTGTCAGGGGCGGCACTGCTGACATGCCCGGTAGTTTGATTAGCACAGACGGACGGAGACGCTTATATGATTGTCGGGGATCGTGTTGAACTGAACCTGTTTACCACGCTGAAGTGCAATTTGGCCTGCACTTATTGCACCGAGGCGGACGGGGGCTCTCTTGGCACGCAGGGAGATGTAACCTATTCCATCGAGCACTTGAAAACATTTGTGAACACGCACGCTCACAAAAAGGAGGTTGTTGTCACGTTCTACGGCGGGGAGCCCACGCTGAACCCCGCCTTTATTGACGAGGTGATAGAGGCCTTGCCGCTGGCCAGGTTTCAGTTGCAAACCAACGGCACCCTGATGGATAACGTGTCCAGAGAAGCGTTGGGCAAGTTCTCCAACATTCTGATTTCGGTGGACGGAGGGGAACTGGCCACGGATATGTACCGGGGAGATGGCGTGTACCGGCAGGTCACCGAAGCCATCGAGTCCATACGTCCCCTGGTGGATGGCACCATTACCGCGCGCATGACCTGGAGCGACAGCAACATTGGTGTCGGCGATTTTCTCGAACTTGCCTCCGCGTTTGACTACATTTACTGGCAGTTCGTGCAGGCTCAGGGGTTTTATTCCTCCGGGCAGGTGAAGCAGAAGAAAGCGGTGCTGGAAGAATTGACCAACCTGTTCTTTGCTTCCGGCAGATTTATTCCGCTAATCCCGATCATGGGTATCGTGCGCAACAAGCTGTTCCCTCACCGCGCCATCGAAACGGTGAACGGGCAGACGCAATGCCGCGCGGCAACGCACCTGCTGAATATCACGCCGGACGGAAGCATCTACCCGTGCCCGGACCTGACCCACGACGAGAGCCTGCGCTGCGGCGACATCACCACCAACACGCTCGGCGAAAACATGATGAAAAGCACCGGCGACATGCCGTGCCAAAATTGCGAAGCCTTCAGCTATTGCCGGCAGAACTGCCTGAAAAACCTGCACGTGGCCTACACCCAGAAGAACATTCTGTTCCGCACCAACATCACCGAGCCCATCTGCGATCTGGTCAGGTTCCTCGGCAGAGCCGTGGACAAGCACGACCTGGAAGCCTGGTATGCCAGCCAACCGCCATCCGTGAAGCAGGACATACTGGAGTGTTCGGTCTACGAGTATGTGGAGGTCATGCCGTAAGTTACCGTCTTGCCGCACCGGGACAGTGCGGCGGCCGGGTCGTCCGCCGGATAAGGCAGCGCGCTGAAACAAGTATCCGGCAGGACGAAAGCAAGGAAGTCATGCCGCGCATCCCAAATCGTTTGCCACAAAAGCCCCCGGCTTGAATGCAGGGGGTTATTTTGCTGCGGGTGCTGCGGGAATCCCGCTCGCTGCGGCCTTGCTATCGGCGGCCCGCTTCAGTGCCTCCGCCGCTTCCGGGGCAATGTAGTTCTCGTCGTGCTTGGCTAACACTTCCTCGGCATGGAAAATGTTATCGTCTTGAATCTTGCCCTGCGCCACCACGCCTTTGCCTTCCTTGAACAGATCCGGCAGGATGCCCTTATAGATTACGGGTATGCTTTGCGCATTATCGGTTATGACGAAGTGTACGGTCACGCCATCGCTCTGGCGCTTGACACTGCCCTCCTGCAACAGCCCTCCAACACGAAAATTGCGGCCTTGCGGGGCTTCCCTGTTATGCACCTGGGTCGGCGTAAAAAACAGGCTTACATTATCTTTCAGCGCGTACAGCACCAATCCCACGGCGGCGCCCAGTGCGGCAAGGGCGACGACGATATAGACGAATTTTTTCTGGCGTGGCTTCATGTTTGCTCCTCTATTCCCGCATCGCGCAGCAGACGCAACTGACGCAAGGTAATTATCCTTTTGTGGCGCACCAGCGCAATCTCGATGATGAATATCAAAAGCGTTACGCCGTACGAGCCCCACACATAAAAGCCATAGCCCTTCATGGCAAAGAATTCGCCCCAGTTCATTGTTTGACCTCCGGCAGATCGGCTACCCATTGCGTGTTGCGTTCACGTTCCAGGATGATGCTGCGCACTCGCGCCAGCGCCATTGCGATGGCGTACATCCAGCAGGCAACCAGCACGGTGAACATGGCCTGTTGCATGGCGGCGTGCATACTGGTGCCGGTGAACTTGATGGTGGCTCCCTGATGCAGCGTGTTCCACCACTTCACCGAGAAATAAATGATCGGCACGTTGACCGAGCCGATGATGGCAAGCAGCGCGCTGGCGCGGTCCGCGCGGCGCGGGTCGTCAATCGAGGCGTGCAGTGCGATAAAACCCAGATACAGGAACAGCAAAATGAGCTCGGAAGTCAGGCGTGCGTCCCACACCCACCATGTGCCCCACATCGGCTTGCCCCACAGCGCGCCGGTCCACAGCGAGATAAATGCAAACAGCGCGCCGGTCGGCGCCAGTGCGGAAGCCATCATGGAAGACAGGCGCGTGTTGAAAATCAGCCCCACTGCGGCATAACCCGCCATGATCAGATAAACGAACATGGACAGGATGGAGGCCGGCACATGGATGAAGATGATGCGGTAGGCTTCACTTTGCTGCACATCGGTCGGCGCCACGAAGAAACCGATATACAGGCCGTATGCAAACAGGATGGCTGACAGCCACGCAAACCACGGCACCAGTTTTCCGGTCAACGCATAGAAAGTCGAAGGTGCAGAATACTTGAACCAGTTTATAGCCAACGTGTCACCCCATTGAAATGCGCATGAAATACGCAGTGTTAATTATCCTAGAAAACGTAGTTGTCCGCAGATTACGCAGATTACGCAGATTTTCGCCGATTAAACAATTAGGCAATCAAGGGCTGCCGGCCCACCTTTTGGGTGGCGTGATGCCCGCCAGCAACTCACTGAAAACTGCGTTAATCTGTGTAATCTGCGGATTGAACTGAGGTTTTCATGGTTATTCCATCGAAATGCGCAACGCCAAGGCCGTAACCCACGGCGTGAACGCCGATGCCAGCACCAGCAGCGCGCCCAGCAATAACAGATGCGGGGACACGCTCATGCCGCTTGAAACGGCTTCGACCGCGCCCGTCCCGAAAATCAGCACCGGGATGCACAGCGGCAACACCAGCAGCGACACCAGCACCCCGCCGCCGCGCAGCCCCAGCGTCAGCGCCGCTCCGACCGCGCCGATCATGCTGAGCACGGGGGTGCCGAGCAGCAGGCTCGCGATCAGCACCCACAACGCCTGCGCCGACATGTCAAACTGCAAGCCCAGCACGGGCGCCATCAACACCAGCGGCAGCCCGGAAAGCATCCAGTGCGCCAGTATCTTGCCCAGCACCAGCACAGACAGGGATTGCGGTGCCAGCAACATTTGCTCCAGCGTGCCATCCAGATAGTCCGCCAGAAACATCCGCCCCAACGACAGCATGGAAGCGAGCAGCGCGGCAACCCACACCACACCGGCCGCCATCTTGCGCAACATGTCTGTCTCCGGCCCGACCCCGAGGGGGAACAGGCTCACCACCATGACAAAAAAGATCAGCGTCGTCAGCACGTCGGCGCGGCGACGCATCGCCAGCATCAGATCGCGCCCGACCACCAGGCGCAACAGGCCGGGCAGCGATAGCCGGTTCGGGTTGTCGGGCGCCGCGTTCATGCCAGCGTCAGCCGCCGCGTTTCCACGCCGTCCACTTCCAGCGGCTGGTGCGTGGTGAAGATCGCCATGCCGCCTTTTGCCAGGTGCGCGCCGATCAGCTCCTGCATCAGCCGCACCGCACCGACATCCAGCGCGGTAAGCGGCTCGTCCAGTATCCACAGATGGGCGTCGGTAACCAGCAGGCGCGCCAGCGCCACGCGGCGGCGCTGGCCTTGAGACAACACCTTGACCGGCAAAGTTTCGCGCCCGCGCAAACCCATGTGGCGCAGCGCGGCGAGAGCCTGCTTGCCGTCTATCCCGCAACCCGACAGCCCGGCGCTGATGTGCAGGTTTTCAAGCGCGTTCAACTCATCCTTGATGGCGTTCAGGTGGCCGAGGTAAATCATCTCGGCATAGTATTCCTCATCCAGTTCGCGGATATTTTGCCCGCGCCAGCGGATTTCTCCCTCTGTTGGCATGACGAAACCGCACAACATGCGCAACAGACTGGTTTTCCCTTTGCCGTTCTCGCCCTGCACCTGCATCAACTCTCCGTCCGACAGGGAAAAACTCAAACCGGAAAACAGCAGATGATCTCCTCGGGTGCAGGCAAGATTGTTTATTTCCAGCATCGCGGTGTTGCTTCCGGTAGATCGAACAGCGCGGAATTATACATGAGAGCGGTCGTTGTAATGGGAGTGCGGTTAGCGGTTATAATCCGCCCCGTTCCAACTGACAACAAAGGATCCATATGGGATTTCTGGCGAACAAACGCATCTTGATCACCGGCATGCTCAGCAACCGCTCGATCGCTTACGGTGTCGCCCTGGCGATGCGCCGCGAAGGAGCGGAACTGGCCTTTACCTACCAGGGCGAACGCATACGCGACCGGGTCGTGGATCTGGCGCGCGGGTTCGGCAGCGAACTGATATTTCCCTGCGATGTGTCCAGCGATGCCGAAATCGAGCAACTGTTCGCCGACCTTGCCAGACACTGGGACAAGTTTGACGGTTTCGTGCATGCCATCGCCTACGCGCCGCGCGAAGCGCTGGCCGGAGAATTTCTCGACGGCTTCAGCCGCGAGGCATTCCGCGTCTCGCACGACATCAGCGCCTACAGCTTCCCGGCTATGGCCAAGGCCGCCTTGCCCATGCTGGAAGGGCGCAATGCCGCGCTGCTGACAATGAGCTATCTCGGTGCGGTGCGCACCATGCCGCATTACAACGTGATGGGCATGGCCAAGGCCAGCCTGGAAGCCAGCGTGCGCTACCTGGCCTTGAATCTCGGCAACCGCGGCATCCGCGTGAACGGCGTCTCGGCAGGCCCGATCCGGACGCTGGCCGCCGCAGGCATCGCCGATTTTCACAAACTGCTGGGTTACAACGAAAAGCACGCCCCACTGAAGCGCAATGTAACCATCGAAGAAGTGGGGAATGCGGCCGCTTTCCTGTGCAGCGACCTCGCCAGTGGCATCACCGGCGAAATCACCTATGTGGATGGCGGCTTCAACACTACGGCATTGGGCACCACCGAACAATAGCCAGCACCGCACCAAACAAAAAACCCGCCGAAGTAGGGTTCAAGCGAGGGCTGCTGAGTTGGGCTAAGCGACTTTCCGTTTCCTGCGCCGCGCAGTGAAACCATCCTGCGACAGCAATGAGGTGCCCTTGAGATTATGTAGCTCGCATCGGGCCGCCCTCACAAATTTTTCTTCCCGCGATTTTGCTCTGCTATAATTTGTTCTTTCGGGGCGTAGCGCAGCCTGGTAGCGTACTTGCATGGGGTGCAAGTGGTCGGAGGTTCGAATCCTCTCGCCCCGACCAGATAAATCAGATAGCTAGTTGTTTCACCAGTTGTCACACCCAGAGGGGGAACGGGGGTGGCGGTCATGACACGGCGTGGCGAAGCCTCCGGGGCGGGAATGACCGCCTCACACCCGCTCCCGCAAGCGGCTGGCTCCGCCATAACCAGCGACTTGACGAGCGTTGTTGGCTCGCCTAGTCAAATGGCTAGTCTCACGTCACGCATGGTATGTCGTATATATCATGCTAAACTCTCACCATCTTTT
>JACRPU010000115.1 GCA_016223025.1 Nitrosomonadales bacterium
AATTTCGTTAAATCTTTCTTTTGATCTTTCGTCAGCACAATCTCGACAGCTACTCGCATTTACGCTCTCCGGTTCACAACACGAAGGATTGGAGATGCATGATAAATATAAGTTCCATCAAGAATGCAACACTACACTAGCAAGCCTATCAAATGTCCAGCGTGACAAACTTTTAATGGATCAAGTTTTCTTGTTGCCGCGCCAGATACCTCCCGATCCGGACACGTTGCCAGACTAAGCTGGTATGCGCGGCGTTTCTATACTTCTAAAGAACAGGTTGAGGAGAAAAAAGAACTAGTTCTTTCGGATAATTTTTCCCCGATGCCGGGTTTCTCAAACTGTGGTCGCCCCCAAGTCGCTTGATCGGATACCACAGTCAGCCAAGTTGCGCTTTCGCGCAACGCGCCATGCCTGGCGCACCACCCAAAAAAAATCCCGCCACTACGGCGGGATTTTATAGAGATACCCTGTGCCTATGCTATTTTGTGAATATCAAATAGCTTTGTGAACGTCAAACACCCGCTCTTCGGGCTCAAGTGGCTCGCCCGCCCAGACCGTGGGCAGCAGCTTTTGCGCCAGGTACAGCACCACGAACGGAGCGGTAAACAGCGAGGCGACCGTAAACAGGCTTTCGCGCCCGAACACTTCCGGATGGAAAGTCAACAGGCCTCTCATGGTCTTGGACAATTCCTGCCCGCCAATCACCACGTTCCAGCGCATCGCCAGCACGCCGATCATCATGGCCAGCCCGCTGATGAACAGCCAGAAAACCAAGCGTTTCCCCTTGGTGTTATTCAACATTAATAACGACGTTATCACCCATGCCAAAAACGACCCCCCCCATTGAATCGCCATACCGACGTGGATCGGGCCTTCGATCAACTCGAACACCCCTTCCACGCCCTCGCGCGCCTTGTAAATCATCTGCACCATTTCCAGCGCCTCGATCACCATCACGATGACGATGCCAGTCCACAACACATACAGCAGGCCCTGCATGGCCCCGGCGTCCGTGGGTTTCTTGCGCCACCAGCACGCCACCACATAGATCACGATCAGCAGGCCGACACCCGAACCCACGGCCGACAGCAGGAAGATGATTGGCATCAAATCGGACGACCACCATTCGCGCGTTTTCAGCGAGCCGAACAGGAACCCGACGTAGCCGTGCAAACCGCACGCGCCGGGTATACCGATCATCGCCAGCCTGCGAGCGATGGTGTGGTCCGTGTCGAGCGCGCGCTGCGACACATCATCCGATCCCAGGGTGAGCGCCTTGTATACCTGCTGCATGACGCCCGTTCTGGATTTTGACAGCGCGACAATGTCTGCCCGGAACGAGAACCAGGTTTCCAGCAGCAGCAGGCCTATATAAAACGCTGCCACATAGCCGAAAGCCGCCATCGCCGAGGTCCAGTGGGGCGTGATAACCGCATTCAGCGCCCGTGTCGGCTGGCCCAGGTGAAACAGCAGCGGCGTCGGCGCGAAGAACATGAAGCACAGCGACGTCAGCAAGGCAAACTTGGAGATCGGCGCGAAGCGCTCCATACCGAACACATGATGCAGGCTGGATACCACGAACGCACCGGCAACCAGCCCGGTGATGTAGGGGTAAATTACGATCAGCTCGCTCCAGGGTACCTCGGTTTCGTTCGGATAGGTGAATCCGACAAACGGGGCAACGTGATGAAATACATCGGTGGACATTATAAGACCTCCTTATCTATCCCTGCATAAAACACATTGGGCATGTTGCCCATGTCCGGTTTCAGCACATTCACGCGGTTATTGCGCAGGAACAGGCTGATCGGGCTTTCCGGGTTGGTGCGATCGCCGAAAATCCGCGTGCCGGTCGGGCACACCTCGACGCACGCGGGGTTTAGCCCCTTGGTGATGCGGTGGTAGCACCAGTTGCATTTTTCGGCGGTACCCCTCACCAGGTTGAGGCTGCGCGCGCCGTAAGGGCAGGCTTGCACGCAATACTGGCAACCGATGCAATATTTCGTGTCTATCAGCACCGGGCCGTCCGGCGTTTTATAGGTGGCGCCGGTCGGGCACACCTGGACGCAGGACGGTTTCTCGCACTGGTTGCACAGCTTGGGCACGAAGAACGACTTGGAGACCTTTTTGTCCTTGTAGCGGTTGTCGAACTTGAACCGGGTCTCCTTGCTGCCTGGCACCACGTTTTTCATGTCGTGTATGCTGTCCACCAGCGCGTGATCCGAGCCTTCCAGGTAGGTGTAGCGCTCGACCCAGGTGCGGGTATGGTTCCTGTCCATCTGCACGCTGTTTTCCATCTTGCACGCTTCCACGCAGCGCAAACAGCCGATGCAGCGGTTGGAATCCACACCGAACGCCCACCTGTGCTCCGTCCAGTTGTAACCGGGTATCTTGGGCGGGTTCTTGCGCGCCTCGGCATACTGTTCCGGCTCCTGCTGAAATGTGGCTCCAACACCGCCAGGAACATTCGAGGCGACCTCTGCACTTGAAGCCAGCACGCTGCCTGCGCCGACAGCCGCGCCGGCACAGGCGGCCCCCTTGCCCAGCAAACCCAAGAAATTGCGGCGCGTCATGCGGCTCGCCTCTTTCTCCGTGTTTATATCCTGAGTAGTCATCTTTTCCTCGCTAGATAATTTGTTCATTTGCAGTTCACGCTGGCGTAGTAAGCGGACAAGCTCTCGATATCGGCATCGCCGAGAGTCTTCGCCACGCTCGACATGACGCGATGGTTGCGGCTGCCATCCCTGAACGATTTGAGTGCGACTGTCAGATATGCCGCATTTTGGCCGGCCAGATTGGGCCACGCCTGGCTGCCGCTGACGCCGGAGATACCGCCCCTGTTAAGACCGCCGGAACTGTGGCATGCCGCGCAACCCGCCGCTTCCGCCCTGGTTTTGCCCAGATCGGCCTTGGCCTTGTCGGCCCCGGTCGCCTTGCAGCTTGCGCTGGCAAAATAGGCGGCCACATTGCGCATGTCGGCATCGCTCAGACCGGCTGCCATGGGGCTCATCATGTCGTTTTTGCGCGCCCCGGCCTTGAACGCATTCAGCGAACTGGCCAAATAATCGGCGTGCTGTCCGGCCAGATTCGGCCACTCCGGATTGACGCTCAACCCGTTCGCGCCATGGCAAGCGGCGCAGTTAGCGGCCACCGCCTTGCCCGCATTCGCGTCGCCGGGTTTCGGCGCGCTCACGGGAATGATCTTGCCGGTATTCGGGTCGGCGGGCGGCCTGGGTACGGCGGCAAAGTTGATGCGGGGAGAATGCGGGTTGTGGCAGGCAGTACAAATCTCTTCGCCACCGTGCCCCTCGATCACAACCTGGGGTACGCCGTGGATGCCGACCACATCGGTGACCGCCTGGACAGGCACGCCCTCGCCGGCAACCTTGCCCCTCAGCGGACGACCGGGAGTTTTTTCATGGCAGTTGGTACACAAAATCCGCATGTCTTCCGGATCGCGCAACAATTTCCTGCCCGCTGCATTGACCGGGTGGTTTTCCCACTTGTGGGTAATGGTGGTCACCTGGTCCTCGGTGGAGAGCGGCATGGGTTCCTTGGAGGGGTGATTGCCTGCGGGGGTATGGCAAACTTCGCAACCGGGGCCGGACTTGATGACAACGCCTTGAATCGCGTTGTCTTTGGTCGCCTTGCGGTGTATGCCGGATACCCACTCGGAGTAGATTTCCTTGTGGCACTGCTCGCAAGTCGCGGATCCCTGATGCTTCGGGAGTTTGGCCGCAATTTGCGCTACCGAGGCGCCCCGGTAGTGGCCGTACTGGTAAAACGTATCCTGCCTGGCCAGGTACCTTGCGGATATGGCAACCACCGCAGCTACCGAAACCAGTATCAATAAACGAGCTATGTGCTTATGCATAATCTCCTCTTTGTATGTTGTCTTTTTTGACTATTCAGCGGTCAAAAATCTGCTGTATTGATTTGAGAGAGCCCCCCTGAAACCCGCATGACACAAGGCATAGCGTGTTCAGTTATTTCTTCTTCGTTGCCCGCCAACTCCCCTTCTGTTTTTTCTGCGCATCCCACCAGAGTCCCGGTGCCGGCCTGAATTTTCCGGCCCGCAATCTTCCAATACTTCCTGACGTGGGTCAAGTTCTTTCCACAACGGCTGTTGCGAGTTTTTGATCTGTCCGGTTTTGTAGCACGCAATCTGTCCGGTTGTCCTATTGCCCGAGGAGGGCGATATGAAGCCGACAAAAGTGCTACAGGAGATACGGAAGATGAGATTCGAGGAAGCGTATGAAGGATG
>JACRPU010000116.1 GCA_016223025.1 Nitrosomonadales bacterium
GCCACGGCCACCGCTTAATCGCTCACATCACTCGCCTCCCTTCGCTCTGGCTTGCGACAGGCCAGAATTTGTTACGTCCCGTGAGTGGTGTCTTTCACGCTAAGGGGCTGAAGCCCCAACAACACACGCAGGCTGGTTATGCCCACGCGGCTTGCGTGTCCGCGTGGCCACAGAGCGAGGTTGTTGCCGCTTCAGCGGCTTTACAACCACGGCTGTTTGGCGTATCTGCGCCAACCGTCCAGCACTATCTGGAGATACTGGAAGCGACTTACATGCTGCGTCGCCTCCCTCCGTTGCAAGCCAATCTCGGCAAGCGCCTGGTGAAGTCTCCAAAAATCTATCTGCGCGACAGCGGAATACTGCACGCGCTGCTGGGCATCGCCAGCCTCAACGATCTGGCCGGGCATCCGGTCGTGGGCGCCTCATGGGAAGGATGGGTGCCGGAACAGATCGCCCAGTTGATCGGGCCGCAATGGCAGCTATCGTTCTACCGCACGGCGAGCGTCGCCGAACGCGGCAAAAGAAGGATAGGCTTCGAAATAAAATTCCAGCGCACCCGCACTCACTAAAGGCTTCTGGTCAGCCTTGGCGGACTTGAAGCTGGAACAAACCTGCATCGTCGCCCCGGTAGAAAGCGGCTACCCGCTTGCGCCCAACGTCGAAGTCGTTCCGGCAGCGGAATTGGCGAATGTGCTGCGGGCTATCTGATGAAATTTTGGTGATGTGTGATGGCAAGCCTGAGCCCGCGATTTGTGCTTTACGGGGGTTGTAGTTGTAGCCCGGATGAAGCGAAGCGAAATCCGGGGAGCGGGAGCGTACCAGAGAGCGCCCCGGATTCCATTACATTTCATCCGGGCTACGCTTGCTACGCTTGCTGCATCGTCGCCCCGGTAGAAAACAGCTACCCGCTTGCGCCCAACGTCGAAGTCGTTCCGGCAACGGAATTGGCGAATGTTCTGCGGGCTATCCAGTGAAATAGGTTGTGCGTGATTGCAAGACCTGACCCTGTGCGCACGCTCTGAGACAGCTTCTCTTACCGCTTCAAATCAGCGATTTGCTTATTGAGTTTTTTAATCTCTTCTCGTTCACGGCTAATCTTTTGATCGTAATCACGTACCTTATCGCTCTTTTCACGTTCCAGCCTGCTGAGTTGGGACTCGTGCGAACTTATCGTCCGCGATATTTCCTGAACTTTTCTGGCAATCTCTGCTTCTTTTTTGGGGTCAACCATGTTGATGCTCCTTTCGTTGGTTATTGAGATGAAGTTTCAGACCTTCGACTTTGCAAGCCTAGAAAAGTCTTGAATGACATAGCGCAAGTAACGTTCTTTGACATATTCTGATTTTTCACCTGACTTGCGATCTGTGTGCTTGCCGTTAAACCAGACACTGCGCAAACCAATGTTTTTTCCATTTTTGTTTTGATTTGATTCTTCTATGAACTCCTCGGAGGTCATGAGCCAGATGGTTTCGAGACGCTCAGAGTAGAAAATAAACCAATAGTCTTCTCGATGCTCGTGGGGAATGGCTGCGTACAGAGCCGCATCGCCAAAAGCGACAGTTTTTGAGCGTGCCTTGATTTGTACAAGGGCGATGGTTCCATCATCTTTGCGTCGAACTATTGCATCAACAGCATGGTCATCAACGAGAGGTACGTAAACATCCATGCCTTCTTTGAGCATGAGGCCGATGATCCAATATTCGATTCTTTTGCCGAATCCTGCGGAGTGCCTAAAAGTAGTAGTCATAAAGGTCTAACGTAGAAGTCACCGGCTCGCCGAAGGCGCGGACAAAAGGGGCTCGATTTGTTTTTTGCCCGTGCCGTCAGCAGAAAAAGGGGCCAAGCTCGCATTGTTTTCAAAACACCATCCATAGCGCTGCCTCAATTCCTCTCTATCTATCCAGCCCTGATTCTAACGCGCAGTGTTCCAGTATTTCCGCCAGCGGTCAATACACCGGATGGCCTGTTTTTCTTCATCGGGGCAGTGGCCGATGTTTGGGGATTCTGGTGTTTGCGCGACGATGATTTATACTCTTCCGATGAGTAAACAGGAACGTAACAGGGGACCACGGTTTATTTCACCCCAACTCATTGGCTTGCACCCCACCCCCTCGCAGTCTGCCGGTCAATATGCCGGAAGTTGTGAATTACCCCCGCATATTCGACTGCCCCTCTAACTGCATCAAATCCACCACCGGCTGCGGCTGCCACCCCGGTTTGCGGTGTTCCGCCACAACATTGGTGAAGATGCCACCGCGCACGTAGAACCTGGCGGTGAGGCGCATGTAGCGGGGCTGGGTGGCGGCGACCAGATCATCCAGGATGCGGTTGGTGACATCTTCGTGAAAATGGCCCTCGTTGCGGAATGACCAGATGTAAAGTTTAAGGCTTTTCAATTCGATACAAGCGTTATCTGAGACGTAGTCGAGGATCAGGGTGGCAAAATCCGGCTGGCCGGTCTTGGGGCAAAGGCAGGTGAATTCGGGAATTTCCATGTGGATGCGGTAATCGCGCTCCGGCTTGGGATTGGGGAAGGTTTCCAGGGTTTTGCCGGGGAGAAGGGCCATTTTGAATGCCTTGCCAATTCGGTTAGAATGCGGCGCATTATATCGTTGCACGGCTCAAATTGCGCTTATCCCACATCAAACTTGCCGGCTTCAAATCCTTCGTTGATCCCACGCACATCGCCCTGCCCGGCCAGATCGTCGGTATCGTGGGCCCAAACGGCTGCGGCAAATCCAATGTAATAGATGCGTTGCGCTGGGTGTTGGGCGAGTCGCGCGCCTCGGCCCTGCGCGGCGATTCCATGCAGGATGTGATTTTCAACGGCTCCGACAAGCGCAAGGCGGTGGGGCGCGCCAGCGTCGAGCTGATTTTCGACAACAGCCTGGGCAAGGCGGCGGGGCAGTGGTCCGGCTATGCCGAGATTTCCATCAAGCGCGTGCTGCTCCGCGACGGCGATTCCACCTACCACATCAACAACCAGCACGTGCGGCGCAAGGACATCACCGATATTTTCCTCGGCACCGGGCTGGGGCCGCGCGCCTATGCCATCATCGAGCAGGGCATGATTTCGCGCATCATCGAGGCCAAGCCGGAGGAATTGCGCGTGTATCTGGAAGAGGCGGCGGGGGTTTCCAAATACCGCGAGCGCCGCCGCGAAACCGAGCTGCGTCTGGCCGACACGCGCGACAATCTGTTGCGGGTAGGCGACATCTGTTCGGAGCTGGAGAAACAGCTCGTCCATCTGGCCGAACAGGCCGAAGTTGCCAAACGCTACCGCGAGCTGGAGGGCCGGCGCGATACCACGCAGCATTTGCTGTGGCTGGTGAACAAGCGGGATGCCGAGTCCCGCCGCATACGTTGCGCCCAGGCGGCGGAAAAAACCCGGAACGAGCTGGAAGCCGAAACCGCCCGCCTGCGCGCCGCAGAAAGCCAGTTGGAAAGCGCGCGCAGCCAGCATTACCGGCTTTCCGACGCACTGCACGCCAGGCAGGGCGAGCTTTATACGGTTAACGCAGAAATTGCGCGGCTGGAGCAGCATATCGAACACTTGAACGATCAGCGCGCGCGCCTGACCCAGCAACTGGCCAACGGCGATGCGCAGATGGGCCAGCAGCGCGGCCAGTTGCAGGGCGTGCAGGGCCTGCTGGCGCACTGGCAGCAGCAGCAACAGGAAGCGGGCCTGAAGGTCGAACTGTGCGAAAACCACGCCGACACCGAAGCGCAACATCTGCCGCAGGCAGAAGCGGCGGCGCGCGCCGCGCAGGAGCGCCACAACGCGGTGCAGCGCGAACAACTGGTATTGCAGCAGCAACTGCAACTGGCCGAGACGCAGCGCGAGCATATCCAGCGCAATTTGCAGCAACTGGATTCGCGCCGCTCGCGCCTGCTGCTGGAGCAGGATAACCTGCCGCAGCCCAACACCGACGCGCTGGCGTTGGCCCAGCAGCAGGCCGCCGAGCTGGAAGCCGGGCGCATCGCGCAGCAACAGCAACTGGCGCAGTTGCAGGAACAGTTGCCCGGCGCCGATGCGGCACGGCATAGCCAGCGCGTTGCGGCGCAGGAGCTGGAGCGGCAACTGGCGCAGGTGGAAGCGAAACTTGCCGCGCTCGATCAGTTGCAGCAGCAGATTGATAATGACAAGAACCTGAAGCAGTGGCTGGCCGATCACCGGTTGGACAAGCTGCCGCGCCTGTGGCAATCCATCGGCATCGAGACGGGCTGGGAAGATGCGCTGGAAGCCGTGTTGCGCGAGCGCCTGAACGCGATCGCCCTGCAAGGGCTGGACGAGGCCGCCGCCTGGAGTGATGCGCCACCGCCGGGCAAGCTGGCGGTGTTCGCGGCGGAAACCTCTTCTTCTGGCGTTCGCCCCGATGTTCTCGAAGGGCAGGCTATTCGGGCTTCGGCAGGCTCAGCCCGATCGGAATTTGAAAGTCCGCTGATTCCTTTGCTCAATTATGTGACCTGCCAGGACGAACGCGCCGCGCCCGTGGTCGCGGACTGGCTGGCCGGGGTGTATGCCGCGCCGACGCTGGCGCAGGCGCTGAGCCTGCGCGAACGCTTGCCAGCCGGGGCGTGGCTGGTGACGCCGCAGGGGCACCTGGTTGGCGCGCACAGCGTGCTGTTCCACGCGCCGGACAGCCAGGTGCATGGCGTGCTGGCGCGCCAGCGCGAAATCGAGCGTTTGGGGCAGGAGGTGCGGCAGCAGGCGGCGGCGCTGGAGCAGGGCAAGCAGCAGATGGCGCAGGCGGAAGAAACCTATCGCGCCATCGAAGGGCGCATCGCGCCGCTGCGCGCGGCTGGCAGCGAATTGCAGCAGCGCCAGCACAGCTTGCAGATGCAGATACTGAAACTGACCCAGGCCGGCGAGCGCAGCCGCGAGCGCGCGGCGCAAATCGCGCACGAATTGCAGGAGTTGACCGACCAGTCAGCCGGCGAGCTGCGCCAGAAACAGGAAATCGCCGAGCGCATGGAGGCGCTGCGCGAAAACATGGCGGGGCAGCAGGCCGAAGCAGAGCAGGCACGGCAACAGGCCGCCGTGCAGGAATCGCGGCTGCGCGAACAGCGCGAACGTTCGCAAAAGGCGCAGCACGAATTGCAGGAAGCGCGCTTCTTTGCCAAAACCTGCACGGAAAAAATCGCCGATCTGGACCACAACCTGAAGCAGATCGGCCTGACGCTGGCGCAACTGGAGCAGACCCTGGCGCAGAGCCGCGACGAACTGGCGCACCTGGATGACAGCGCCGGCAAGCAGCAGTTGCAGGAGGCGTTGCAGCAGCGCCAGGTGCGCGAACAGGCGCTGGCAGAGGCGCGCAACGCGCTGGAGCACGAAACTCTCGGCCTGAACAAGCTGGAGCAGGAGCGCTTGTCCTGCGAACAGAAGCTGCACCCGCTGCGCGAAAAAACCGGCGAACTGGCGCTCAAGGAACAGGAAGCGCGCCTGCAATACGAGCAGTGGGCGGAACAGTTGCAGGGGATAGATGAAACGCCGTTGCTGCTGTTGCTGGAAGAGGGGAGGGTCAAACCCAATACGCTGCAAAGCGAGTTGAGCCGCATGAACGACGAAATTGCGGCGCTGGGCGCGGTCAATCTGGCGGCATTGGAAGAATTGCAGGCGGCGCAGGAGCGCAAGGCCTATCTGGATGCGCAGGCAAAGGATCTGAACGAAGCGATAGGCACGCTGGAAAACGCGATTCGCCGCATAGATAAGGAATCGCGCGATTTGCTGATGGCAACCTACGATGAGGTGAACCGCCATTTGTCGGAAATGTTTCCGGTGCTGTTTGGCGGTGGCGAAGCCCGGCTGGTGCTGACCGGCGAGGAAATCCTCGACAGCGGGGTGCAGATGATGGCGCAGCCGCCGGGCAAAAAAACCGCCTCGATTCACCTGCTCTCCGGCGGCGAAAAGGCGCTCACCGCAATCGCGCTGGTGTTCTCGCTGTTCCAGCTCAACCCGGCGCCGTTCTGCCTGCTGGACGAGGTGGATGCGCCGCTGGACGACACCAATACCGAGCGCTTGTGCAAACTGATACAGAAAATGTCACAAAACACCCAGTTCGTGTTCATCAGCCACAACAAGATCACCATGGAACTGGCCCGGCAACTGGTGGGCGTGACCATGCAGGAGAGAGGGGTGTCGCACGTGGTGGCTGTGGACATCGAAGAAGCGTTACGCCTGCGCGATGACAGCGCGATTGCTGCCTGATTCTGGAATCCGCGTTTGACCCTGCCGGTGGTGCGAATTTATTCGCGCCACCAACGCATTTTGCACGAATGAATCTACATTAACAATAACTTGTAACTTTATGATAAATATCTAAAATTACGTTAATCGCATTTGGCGCTGATTTGTTTGCGCGCTTCCTCTATCTGTTGTCTGCGCGCCGCGTCGTCCATGATGACCTTCTCGCCTTTTTCGTTATAACTCGCGATGCGCGAGCTTTTTTCCAGCGTGTTCAGGTTGGCGCGTAAAGACGAGCAGTATTTCTGTTTGACCGCAGCATCTTCCTGTTGCCTGGCCGCTTTTTCCCTGGCTTCTTCGCTGGTTTTCAGCGTCTTCTTCCGCTCCGCTTCGATCTCGACATAAGTTGGGGATGCCTGCACTCCGCTAACCGAGGGGATGGTCAGTTTTTTCACTTCTGCGTTTGCCGGAGGCGGCTCATCGGAATAATGCACTTTGCCATCCGCACCCACCCACTTGGTGAGCGCGCCGTAGGCGCTGAAGCTGAGCAATAACAGGAAAGCTGGCAGGCTACGTTTCATTTTGTGTGCTCCTTGTGATGGATACGCAAAAACTAACGATTTATTCGGGGCGCGTCAACTGTTATTGAAAATTGCCGGTGGATAACAGGTTGTTGAGACTGGTCACAATATGATTGACGCCCAGATACGATAACGGGCATGGCGAGTAGCCACCCCTGATTATGAAACTCGCCATGCCCGTTCCCTCCCTTTACTCTTTACTCTCTGGTGGAGGGAGAGAGGGCGAAGCCATCGCTGCGCGAGCTTCACGTAAAAATTTAGTGTCCGTGGCGATGATGCGTATCCGGGAAGTGTGGGTGGGAGTGTGTAAATTCTTCATGGCGATGCAAGTGGCTATGCCGTGTGCCGGGCGGGGTCGGCGCGTCATGCGAATGCTGGTGGTGTGCGTCATGGGTGTGCATGTGTTCATGCTCCACCTGTTCATGGGCGTGTTCATGCTCGTGCCGCTCGGTAACGTGCAGCCACACCCCCAGCCCCATAAGCACGCCCGCAGCAATTAACCGGGCAGTGATTGCTTCGCCCAATAGCGGTATCGCCACCAGCGCGCCGAAGAAGGGTGCGATAGAAAAATAGGCTCCCGTCCGCGCCGTGCCGAGATATCGAAGTGCGACAACGAACAAAGTCAAACTGAGGCCATAGCTCAGGAAACCGAGCCCGCCCGCCAACAGGCTCGCGCTTATCCCGGGAAGCACGGCTCCCGCGAACAGCGCGAGGACGAGGTTGGTCGTGCCGGCGACCAATCCCTTCAGCATCGCAATAAAGTCGGCATCTGCCAGCGACACCTTGCGTGTCAGGTTGTTGTCAATGGCCCAGGCGAGGCAGGCTCCGAGGACGGCCAGTGTTGGCAGCACTGCGCCGAAACGGGATTCCCCCGGCCAGGCCAGCACCAGCACCCCTGACACAATGAGCCCCATGCCAAGGGCGATACGGCGGTCAAAACTTTCCCGGAACACGAACCAGGCGATAAGCACCGTGAATACGCCTTCGGCATTGAGCAGCAGCGATGCTCCAGATGCGGGGATATGCGAGAGTCCCCACATCAACAGCACCGGCCCTATCATTCCGCCGGAAACAATCGCGCCAACCAGCCACCCGGTTTCTGCTCCGGATAGTTTCACCGGGCTGGCGCGACGCACGATGCGCAATATAAAGAGGCCAATTCCAGACCCAAGATACAGCAGGCTCGCCAGCAGCCAGGGGCTGGTTTGATCCAGCAACAGCTTGGCAATCGGCGTGCCCGCTCCGAACAGCAATGCCGCCGCGAAGGCGGCGAGCACCCCCGTGTTGCGCCATGCACTCATGCCGTTTCCATCATGCCCCGTTGATGAGGTAAGTGTGCGTGGAGCGGCACACCTACCCGATCAGTAATGGGCATTGTCTTTGGTGTGTTCGTCGAGTGGCCATAGTTGATGCGCGTCCAGCAGCAAACGGTAACGCGCTTCGTTGGCATCGAGTTGCGCGAGGTTTTCCGCCATCGAGGATTCCAGGGCAAAGCGGCGCGCGGAAAGGCTGTCCGACAGGCTGCTTTCGCCCAGGCTGTAAGCCTTGCCGACTAGTTCAGCATTGCTGCGGATCGCCTGTGCCACCTCGTGCGCCTGTTGCCAGGTGGCGAAACTGCTTACGGCTTGGGTATATGCGGCATAGATGTCGCCTTCCAGACGGCGCTTGACAAAGGCTTCCTGATCGGCGGCGATGGCGGCTTGTTGCGCGACGCTTTCCGTTGCCGCGATACGTTGCCCGAACGAGAGCGGCACGCTGACATATACGCCAGTTACTTTTTCGCTGCCGCCTGTTTCGCTTGCGTAACGCACCCCGACGGTGGGATCGGGCAGTTGGTCGGCACGGCTGCGCTGTGTCAGCAGTTGTTGCACGCGGCTTTGCTCTTGCACCATGCCGAGTTCGTGGTTGTGTTCGAGTATGCGCGACTTCCAGAATGCCAGATCATGCTCGACAGTTTGCGGTATGGCGGGTGACAGTTTTTCCGGCAACTGAATGGCGGGAAACTGGCGCGTCAGATCATTGCCCGCGAGTTGCGTGCGCAATTGGGCCTGATGCCATGACACGCCCGCTTGTGCAACGGCGGCCTGTGCCTGGTTCAATTCCAGCTTGGGCGCATCGCCCGCCTTGACGCGCTTCTCAGTCATTTGCGCTTGTTGCTTGAGGATGTCCACTTGCTGTTGCCACAGATTGACCTGTGCCTGCTCGCGTTGCCATGTGAACCATAGTTGCAGCAGAGTGCGCGCGGCTTCATGGCGCGCATCACCGAGCGCGTATTCGGCGCGCGCGACGCTGGCCGCGCCGATGTTCTCATCAATGCCCATCTTATTGGACAGGCGCAATGGGCGCTCCAGCGCGACATCCCATTCTTTCAGGTTTTGCCCGGTGCTGGCAATGTTGCGCTGCCCAGTGCCGGCGCGCAGATTGAACTCGTAACTACCGCTGTTCCATTTGCGCTGGTGGGCGTGTTCCATTTTCAGCTCACTGGCGGCGTTCAGTACCCGCAGATGATTGCCCAATGCGCTTTCAATTTGCACCGGTGACGGCAAATCGGGGCGGTTGATTTCTTCGGCACAGGCAATGCCGCTCAATAAGGCGAGCAACAAAGCAGATCGGGGATATAGGAGGTGTTTCATGACAATCTCCCGGAGGCGATGACCGGCGTTATCCAGTAGCGCAGGCCCACGCCCGCGAATTGTTGCTGAATGATTTTGAGCAGCGCATCCTTGTCCGCCTCGGAAAGCACCACCTGCACCTGTGTTGCCAGCATCCGGCCAAGCACTTGTTCGGACTGGCTCAAGCGCCCCAATCCATGAGCTGCTGTCGGCGCACTGGTAAAAACCTCCACATGGGGTGACATGAGAAGCAGGTCGAGCAATTTTTCTTCGACCGCCACTGGGCACAATAGATTTAAGTAAAATTCAGACATGGGAATCCTTTCGGCTCGGGAAAGCAAAGCGCAAATATAAAATCGGTATCAGGATCAGCGTCAGCGCCGTGGCGGTAATGAGGCCGCCAATCACGACAATGGCGAGCGGGCGCTGAATCTCCGAACCCGGCCCGGTCGCGAACAGTAGCGGGACCAAACCGAATGCGGTGATCGAGGCAGTCATCAGCACCGGTCGCAAGCGGCGCTTTGCCCCCTGCACGACGACCTCACTTAATTTCATCCCCTCGCTTTTCAGTTGATTGAAATAGCTGACCAGCACGACGCCGTTCAGGACGGTGATGCCGAGCAGGGCGATAAAGCCGACGGATGCAGGCACCGACAGGTATTCGCCCGTCACCCATAAGGCGACGATGCCGCCCACCAGTGCGAACGGAATGTTGCTCAGGATGAGCAGGGCTTGGCGAACCGAGCGGAAGGTCGAGAAGAGCAGCACGAATATCAACCCGAGTGCGACCGGGACGACAATGGCCAACCGGGCGGCTGCGCGTTGCTGGTTCTCGAACTGCCCGCCCCAACTGATGCGGTAACCCGTTGGCAGAGAGAGCTTCTGTGTGACGAGCGCCTTTGCCTCTTCAACAAAGCCCACCAGATCACGGCCACTCACGTTGGCAATGACCACGCTATAGCGGCTGCCCATTTCCCGATCAATTTTGACTGGACCTTCGGCGCGTTCCAGCCTGGCGACGCTGGTCAAGGGGACGGTGTTGCCGTCTTTGGTGGTAATACGCATCGCTCCAAAATCAGCCGGTGACGTACGCATTGCTTCGGCGCCACGCAGCACAATCGGCGTGCGGCGGTTGCCCTCGATAACAATCCCGGCGTTCTGTCCCACGATCTGGATGCGCAACGCATCCTGAATTTCTTCCACGCTCAAACCGAGCCGACCGGCCTGCAAACGGTCCACCACCACGCGCAAGTACTGCACGCCGTCGTTCTGTACCGTGTACACGTCCTGGTTGCCGGATACCGTTTTGACGAGTGTTTCAACCTGGCTCGCGTACTCGTTCAGTTTATCGAGATCCGGCCCAAAGATTTTAACCGCCAGGTCGCCGCGCACGCCGATGATCATTTCCGATACCCGCATTTCAATCGGTTGCGTGAAGCTGTATTTGATGCCGGGCATCGGATCGAGCACCTTGCGCACTTCGTCCATCAACGCTTCCTTGCTCTTCATGCGCCACTCGCTTGGCGGCTTCGTCAGCAAATACGTGTCGGACAGGTTGAGTCCCATCGGATCGAGCCCGATCTCATCCGAGCCTGCGCGCGCCACGATACCGGTGATCTCCGGTATTGCCTGCATGATGGCGCGGTGAATTTTCAGATCGAGCGCGGCGCTCTGTTCCAGGCTGACCGAGGGTAGTTTCTCGATACCGACGATCAGATCACCCTCGTCCATGGTCGGCATGAATGTCTTGCCGACCTGGGTATAAATCACGCCAGCCGCTGCCAGCATCGCCACGGCAGCGGCTGCAACCAGGTACTGCCTGCGCATGCCCCAGACGAGGGCGGGTTCATACAGGGCAAGCAGCTTGCGCGGTAGCCACGGGTCCTCGTGTTTCACTTCGCGCAACAGGTAAGACGCCAGCACCGGTATCACGGTCAACGACAGCAGCAGCGAACCGGCCAGGGCGAAGACAATGGTCAGCGCCACCGGCACGAAGAATTTGCCTTCGAGATCCTGCAAGGTGAGCAATGGCAGGAACACCGTAATGATGATCAGGATGCCGGACGTGACCGGAACCGCAACCTCGCGCACCGCGCGGTAGATCGTATGCAGGCGTGGCAGCTTGCCTGCCGTCGGATCGGTCGCCAATCGCTGCACGATGTTTTCGACCACCACGACGGCGGCATCGACCAGCATACCGATTGCAATTGCCAGCCCGCCGAGGCTCATCAGGTTCGCCGACATGCCGAAGATGCGCATGAGAATGAACGTGATGAGCGCCGCCAGCGGAAGCACCAGGGCCACCGTCAAAGCCGCGCGAATATTACCCAGAAACAGCCCGAGCAACACGATGACCAGGACCGTCGCCTCGATCAGCGCTGTAGAAATCGCGCCAACCGCCTTGGAGACCAGCGAGGCGCGGTCGTAAAACGTATTGACCTTGACGCCCGGCGGCAAAGTCGGTTTCAGCTCTTCCAGTTTCTTGCGAACGCCCTCAACCACCTTTTGCGCGTTGGCGCCGGCCAGTCCGAGCACCAGTCCCTGTACGGCTTCACTCCGGCCGCTTTGTGTGACCACCCCATAGCGGGTAACCGTGCCGATCTTGACCTCGGCCAAGTCGCCCACACGAACGGGTATCCCGTCTTTCATGACCACCACCACCGAGCGCAAATCATCCAGGCTGGTGATGCTGCCCTCGCCGCGAACGAGCAGCACTTCGTCGCCTTCGTTGAGCCTTCCCGCACCGTCGTTGCGGTTGTTGGCCGTGATCGCCTCCCTGAGTTGCGCCATCGTCACACCGCCCGCCGCCATCCTGACCTGGTCCGGCACGACTTCGAAGGCGCGAACGACACCGCCCAGCGCATTCACGTCGGCGACGCCAGGCACGGTGCGCAGTGCCGGGCGAATGACCCAGTCGAGCACGCTGCGCCGCTCCGCTAGGGACATCCCTTCGGCTTCGACGGTGAACATGTACATTTCGCCCAGGGGCGTGGTGATCGGCGCCATGCCGCCCGATATGTCGGCGGGCAAGCTCCCGGCAAGCCCGCCCAGCCGTTCGCTGACCTGCTGGCGCGCCCAATAAATATCTACGCCGTCCTCGAAGTCTATGGTGACATCGACCAAACCGTACTTTGTCATCGAGCGCAGGATCTTGGTTCTGGGGATGCCGAGCATCTCGACTTCGATGGGCACCGCGATACGGTTTTCGATTTCCTCCGGCGTCATGCCGGGGGCTTTCATGATGATTTTGACTTGGGTGCTCGCCACGTCCGGGAATGCGTCTATCGGCAAACCCTGGTAGGCGTACCCGCCCACGCCTACGACGAGCAACGTCAGCAGCAGGACAAACAGGCGTTGCGCCAGGGAGAATTGAACCAGGCGGGCAAGCATTATTTGCTCTCCTTGCCGTCAAGCCATACGCCCTTGAGCGTCACCACGCTGCTGACGGCAACCTGTTCGCCCGCCTTGAGCGAACCCTGCACCCGCACCCGCACCCGCTGACCGGCGCTGGCCGCGACCGTTACCGGCCTGGCCTCGAAGCCGTCCGCCGTGCGGACGAACACATAAGCCTGGTTGCCGTCGTGGGCCACAGCGGCCAACGGCAAGTCCCAACCGTCCGCCGCAGCCTTGACGGGCAGCTCGACCGCAAGAAATTCGCCGGGGCGCACCTGGCCGGTCTTGCCCTCGATTACCGCGCGCAACACCACCGTCTGGCTGCCAGCCAGGACGCCGGGGCTGGCGCTCAAAATACGCGCCGCAATGTCGCGGCCCTGTACCTTGAGCTTGACTCCGGGTTGCCAACTGGCGCTATCGGCGACCGGAACCTGGATTTCGAGCCAAAGGGTATCGGTCTGCGCCACATGCAATAACGGGCTGGCCGAATCTACTCGCTGGCCGCTTTTGACCGCTATCCCGGTAACGACCCCTGCTTGCGCCGATACCAGCGTCAAGCTTTCCTGCGGATTGCCGGAAGCGGCAATCTCGGCTATCGTCGCGGGCGGCATGCCGCTTAGACGCAGTGCCGCCTCGGCTTGTTTGAGCGCGGCTTCGCCTTCCTTCAAGCCAGCCTGCGCTTCCTGTACGCGGCGCTGCGGGATGATACCTTCGTCGAACAGTAGTTGCTCGCGTTGCGCGGCTTGCCGCGCCAGCGTGACGCGAGAATTCGCCTGAAGCAACTGCAATTGCAGTTGGCCGAATTCCGGGCTGGCGATGCGAACCAGCGGCGCACCGCTACGCACCACTTGATTCTGCTGGACCAATAATTGGGATACCAGGCCGGCCACAGGTGAACTGATGATCTGTTCGGCGTTTGGCGGAACCACAACCTGGGCGGGGAAGCTCGCGCGCACCGGGTCGGCTTGACTCTGTAGCGGCGCAGTCGTGATGCCCAATGCTTGTATCTGGCCGTTTGGAACGGCGAACCTGGCGGGCCGGTCAGCCGCCTGAGCGGCAGACGAAAGAATACAGAAAGCGGCTATGGCGTATGTGCATACCTGGATACATTGATTTATTTTGCTCATAAAAACCTCAAGTAGCGTCTGAAGACGCAGCAAACGTGACCACGACGCTGGGTGCCGTGGAAGACAAAAACACGTTTAACTTCCGCCATTCAGGCGGAGTTAAATGAGGGGGAGGCTTCTGGGAGGTTTGAAGGGCAGCTCGGCATCCACACAGGCAGCGATGGTGTAGTGTGTCGGATATGCGACCGGATTAGTCGCAGGAAGAAGAGTCGTAGCGGCTTCGTGGGTGATGACCGGCAGGTGGCTCAACAAATGGCCTATCTGTCCATGCGCGGCATCGTCATCATCGCCGTCATTATCATGATGGTGATGCATGTGGCTTTCATGATGTCCCGCGTCACTTATAACCACGGAGGTGTCTGCCTGCTCACTGTGGCTGTCGACCATCTGCCAGGCAAAACTCGGCGACATGAAGGTGCCGATCAGCACGACAAGCAGCAGCCGCAAGGTGTGTTGGAAGATTTTCTTCATCATGAGGCTTGCACCCTACCCGGCTTCGCCCGTTCGTGTCAACTCTCTTCGTAGCCAACTCTCAGCCACAACAGTCCACTCGCTCAAATTTTTTCTGAATGTTGCCGGAAAGCACGCCAGAGTGCCAAATCATAGGCAATCTTCAGAACCCCGCAGGCCACCAGGGGCGCCGCCAGCCAACCGGCGGCAAACATGGCGCCACTGAGCGTTGGGCTGATCGCCGAGGCAAGGCTGCGCGGCACCGATGTGAAGCTGGCGGCAGCCGCACGCTCGGCAGGAGTGACGACAGCCATGACGAAGGCGCTCCGGGTCGGAACATCCATCTGCGAGAGCAGCGCCCGCACGAACAGCAGCACGACGGCCAGCTCGATATTGGGTGCCATGGCGGCCAGGATCAAACAGGCATTGGCCGGAATATGGGTGAACACCATGGTGTTGAGCAAGCCAATGCGCCGGGCGACCCAGGGTGCTGCCAACTGCGAAAACGCCGTCAGGAGGCCTGCCCAGAAAAAGAAAACTCCCGCAGCGGCAAGCGAAACATCGAAACGCTGGAACAGCCAGAGAGCCATCAGCGAGTTGATGGCCAGACCACCGGCAAAGGCATCTACCGAAAACAGGGCCGCGAGCCTTATGACAATACCCCGTGAGGGGCCGAGCGGTGTCGGCGGCGTCTTCGTTTCGGCGGACGTTTTGGGCAGGCTTCGATAGAGCAGCCACACCGCGCCACCGATGCAGCCATAGAGAACAAACATGCCCCGGAAAGCGGACAGATGTGATATTCCGCCCTGTGCGGCAAGCCAATCCGGTATCCCTGCCGCCAGTGCTCCCAATGCGGCAAATAGCGCGCCGAGGAGTGAGTAGCGGGCGAACAAGGCCGTGCGGGCATTGCCTTGTCCAGCCTCGGCCAGCCGGGCATGTTCCAGGGGCAGGAAAACGCTGACATCACCCGAGCTTGGATTCAGTGTGCCGACGAAAGCAATCAGGAGAAGCGGCCAGAACGCCGTCTGCATGGCAAAAGCAAAACCGGTGAGCATCATCAACAAAGCTGCTCCCAGCAGCAGGAACCGATGATGAAACCGATAGCCCCAGGCGCCGATAGCCAGGGTGGCAAGCGCAGACCCCAGTAACGTAGCCGTGCTGAGAATCCCGACATCCAGTGTGCCGAACCCCAATGCCAGCAGATAGGCGGGCAACAGCACCGCAACAAAACCATCGGCAAAGGCACGCAACGCCCGCCCAACCAGAAGTGGCAGAGCAAGGTCATCAACACCGACAGGCAGTAGCAAGCGCCGGATCACTTCAGCCCCGGGAAACCGGCAGCCTGCTTCGACGGTGTGCCGGAGCACCAGGCATAGAGGGCGTCATAGATAACCATGCCGTGCTGCAACATCTCGTGGTCATCGGTAAAGTTGAGCGACAGCCCCTTGGAGATTGCCAGCAGGCCTGCCGCCTCTCGTGCCAGTTCAGGCTTGCCGGTGTCGGCGGCGCGCACGATCAGCGCGAGTTTGTCGAGAGCTGCATCCTTGATGGCATACTTCGCGATGCAGGCATCGAAACTACAGCGGTCGCCATGGTGGCCGAGTTCAACATCGGGCACGTCATAGGGAATGGCGCCGGTTTCGGCGGCAATTCGCATCACATCATTGGCCGGAACATAGAGAAATTCGGGAGACTCGTCCACGAACCGCGATACCAGCCAGGGGCAGGCGATGCGGTCGATCTTGGGGCATTCACGGGTAATCCATTTCATGATTTCACCTCACAGGATGGTTTTCAGAATAAGGCCGATCACGGCGCAGGCCGCGATAACCTCGATGACGTTGCGCTTGAAGCGGAACAGCGCGATGGCCGCCGCCAGCGCAACCAGCGCCGACACCCAGTCGAACGCACCGGAAAAACCTTTCGGCCAGAGCACGTGATAGCCGAAGAACATGGCCAGATTCAGGATGACGCCCACGACTGCCGCCGTGATCGCGGTCAGCGGCGCGGTGAACTTGAGATTGCCGTGAGTGGACTCCACCAGCGGGCCGCCGGCAAGAATAAAAATGAAAGAGGGCAGGAAGGTGAACCATGTCGCCAATGCCGCAGCCATCGCGCCAGCCAGGAACAACATGTCCGGCCCGAACAGCGCCTTTACATACCCGCCGACGAACCCGACGAAAGCGACCACCATGATGAGCGGCCCCGGCGTGGTTTCGCCGAGCGCCAGGCCATCAATCATCTGTGCCGGTGTGAGCCATCCGTAATACCCGACCGCGCCCTGATAGACGTAGGGCAACACCGCATAAGCGCCGCCGAAGGTAAGCAATGCGGCTTTGGTGAAGAACCAGCCCATCTGTGTCAGCGTGTGGTTCCATCCGTAGTTTGCCGTCAACAATGCCATCGGAAGCAGCCATAGCAGGCCCCCAATAATGGCGACGCGCACCAGCCCGGACCAGTGAAAGCACGCATGTTCCGGAGCCGGCGTGTGGTCGTCTATCAGCGCCGGGCCAAAGGTTTTTTGAGTTTTCCCATGCCCGCCACCGGCCTCGAACCAGTCCGGGGCGATGCGCCCGCCCATGTAGCCAACCAATGCCGCACCGGCGACGATGGCCGGAAACGGCACGTTCAGCGCAAAGATCGCAACAAACGAAGCCGCCGCTATCGCCCAGAGCAGGTTGTTCTTGAGCGACCGTGAGCCGATGCGCTGAGCCGCCTGCACCACGATGGCGGTCACGGCCGGCTTGATGCCATAAAACAATCCGGCCACCAGCGGCACGTCACCAAAGGCGATATAGACCCACGACAGCGCAGTCAGGATGAACAGAGAAGGCAGCACGAACAGCACCCCAGCGATGATGCCGCCCCAGGTGCGGTGCATCAGCCAGCCGATATAGGTGGCGAGCTGTTGCGCTTCCGGGCCCGGGAGCAGCATGCAATAGTCGAGGGCGTGCAAAAAACGCTGTTCCGAAACCCAGCGCTTACGCTCGACCAAGTCCTGATACAGGATGGCGATTTGCCCTGCCGGCCCGCCGAAGCTGATGAAGCCCAGCTTGAGCCAATACCAGAAAGCCTGACCCAGCGTTACCGGTTCTGGGGGCTGTGTGTTGCCGGAAATTTGCTGCTGCGATGCGTCCATGACTCCTCCTTGGAATATCCAATTGAAGAGCAGGCCTTGGACGATAGGGCGTCTTGAAGCGGGGAGGCTGCCTTATCCCCGATGGGAGGCATTATCTACGCTTGGGCAATTGAGCACAAGGTGCGGAAGCGTGTAAATGCTGCCTCAATGAGTTATCTTGCCGTCCGATAGCCCGAACCGGCAGCCCTTAAGCTAACCAACGAGGCGGAATCCGGAGCCGCCAGCAAATGATAGAATACTCGGTTCGTAAACCCCAGGGTCGCGCGCCTGACGGCGATGGGCGGCTTTGCAATGGACATAGTATTACTTCTGTTTCTTATTCTTCTCAATGGCGTTCTGGCGATGTCGGAAATCGCCGTAGTCTCTTCACGCAAGGCCCGTCTGCAAAAGCTGGCCGACGACGATAGCCCCGGCGCGCAATCGGCGCTGGCGCTCAGCAACGACCCCGCCACCTTCCTCTCCACGATACAGATCGGTATTACCTCGGTCGGCATCTTGAGCGGAGCTATCGGCGAGACTGTCCTGGCCGATCCGCTGACTGCCTGGCTTGCCAATTTTGCATTGATTGAACCCCACGCCAGAGGTATCGCGTTGACGGTCGTGGTCGTCGGGCTGACCTATTTTTCCGTCGTTGTGGGAGAGTTGGTCCCCAAGCAACTGGGGTTGCTGGCGCCGGAGAAAACCGCTGCGTTAATCGCGCCCCCAATGAACATGCTGGCACGCCTGGCAGGGCCATTGGTCTGGTTGCTTTCGGCATCATCCAATTTTTTGCTGCGCCTGATGGGAGCCGCTCACAGAGAGGAATCACCGGTAACCGACGAAGAAATCAAGGTTCTGATGGAACAGGGCTCCGAATCCGGGGTGTTCCACGAGAGTGAGCAGACCATCGTATCCAACGTGCTTCGTCTGGATGAGCAGCGCATCGGGGCGATCATGACGCACCGAACCGACATTTATCTGCTTGACTTGTCAGAGCCTGAAGCGGAAATTCGCAACCGGATTGCCGAATGCCCTTACACTCGCCTGGTGGTTTGCCGCGACGGGGTGGATCACATCGTTGGAATATTGCGCATGGCGGATATTCTCAAAGACGCACTGACGGGCAAACCGCTTGAGATCGAGAAATCTTTGCATCCACCGCTGTATGTGCCGGAAGGGGTATCCACCACGCACTTGCTGGAAAACTTCCGCAAATCCCGCCAGCAATGCGCGCTGATAGTTGACGAGTATGGTGAATTACAGGGTCTGGTCACGCTTACCGACGTGCTTACCTCAATTGTCGGGGATCTGCCTTCCTCCGATATTCCAGAAGAGCAGGATGTTGTCATGCGCGAAGATGGTTCATTACTGATAGATGGCAGCGTGACGATTGAACGCCTGAAATCCGTGCTGGAAAACGAGGAGGATTTGTCCGGCGAGGAAGAAAACGTCTTCAATACCCTGGGCGGTTTTGTCATGTATGCACTGGGGCGTATTCCGGCGGTAACCGACCATTTCGAAGCGGCGGGCCATCGCTTCGAAGTCATGGATATGGATAAGAATCGCGTGGACAAAGTGCTGGTGGTGCGTATAGCCCCGCTTCAAGCGGCAGACGGGCCGGCGGATATATGAGCTATTTATTTTGCGAGCAGCCGCAGTGCGGCTTTGCCTGCTTACCCGCTTCGCTGCGATTTCTCAGATCCGGCAGCCCTATCAGAAGTTAATCTCGGCACGTGCGCCTATTACCCACGCGTTCTTTTGGGTGGGATCCATATTTGGGTTATGAAAATATTGCAGCGTGGGCAACAGCGCGAACCACGGGTTAAGTTGCGCACGATAGGTCGCTTCCACGGTGGTTTGGCTGCTGTCGGCATTGTTGAGAAGCCGGTATTTGTCACTGGCGTGGTTGTAGGTGATCGCGATACCGGCAATGTCGTCATCGCGCCCATTAAACAGGCCGTGGTAGCGCAAACCAAGGCTTCCCGTCCAATCTGCTTGGTGAACGTCTTTGCTGGCTGTGCCGAAACGGGCAAAGCCGGACAGCCCCTGCGCCGGGTGGTCTTTTTCGACGAACAAGGTGCGCTCCGCCAGGAAGTAAATTCCCTGGCTAACGTGGCGCAACGGGTTGCCTGATGCGTCCACAGCAGCGGGATCGGGGTCGTCGATACGCGTAGCGTACCGCCAGAAACCGATGGCGGTCTTGTTGAAGGTTTCGCTCTGCTCATGTATTTTGGCTTCGGGCACGACCAGCTCGCCCGGATGCTCCGCCGGGAAAGGCGGCTCGCTGCCTTCCTGCGGTGTATAGCCGAATTCAACAATGGAAAGTGAGCCGTCCCCTTTGTTAAGCTGGATATGCGTACCTCGTGGGTTGCTGGGGTCACTAGGCACACCATCCGTCAACGCACCTTGCAGGTAAAGGTTCTGGCCGGGTGATGTGTATTTCACGCGGATCGCCAGCGCACCGACCGGGAAAACCGGCGGGGCTTGTGAAGCTCCCATGACAGGCTGGGCCTGTTCATTCGCCGGACCGTAAGGCGGCTGGATAAACAAACCCGAGGTGTCGGTAATATAGAACTCCGAGTCAACCGGATAGAGGCCGAACAGCACCGACAGACGATCATCGGAAAAACTTTTTTGCACCCAGGCATGGTCAAATTGGCCGGTGTTGACACCGTTCTCAATATTATCCACACCGATAAAACTGCCGACGTAATCGCGGTTGAATTTGCTGCCGAGCTGGCTATGGTAGTGAATATAGGCACTGGTGGCGCTCCATTCCATCAGTTTTTCCAGGTCCATTTTGATCCTGGCTTCGGTGTTTCCCATCCATGCCGTACCTCGTTTGATACCGCCAGATGGAACCGCCAGTACGTCGCTCTTGTGGACGAATTCCAGGCTTATGCCCTTGTTGTAAAGAGCGGACCGTTTCCCGGACCAATCACCCGTCAGGGTTTCTTCATTCCAGGCCGGGCTGCTTTCCCCGGCGGCATTGGCTGCTCCGGGAGACCAAGCAAACATCAGGGTGGCAACAATAATGTTCTGCCACTGGTTGCCAAATCTGCCGGAAACACCAAATCCGGCGGCGCCCATCGGGTTTTCTGCAACTCGGTGCGCGCGAGAACAGGCGGGATGAGAATAGCTTTTCATGAGCATGAGCTTAATCTGAAGTTCCTGTGAAAAAATAGCAGTTTTCATATATCTCTCAAGCTGTTGGCTTGAAAGCCACCTTCCAGTTTCTGTCTACACCTTGATCTGCCGTAGCAGTTCCATCGCACGCTGTTGCTTCGAGTTGGGACTCGTGA
>JACRPU010000120.1 GCA_016223025.1 Nitrosomonadales bacterium
GGAAGCGGTTGCGCAGGTTAACCTGAAAACAGTGGGAGCCTTTGCCGGGCGCCATTTCAACCCCGCGCAACTGGTCAGGAGCGATGCGCTCGCCAGCCTGTCGTCGCCGGGAGAAACCCGGCACCACGCGGCGCGCGTGACGCCCGCAGACAAGGCGGGCGAATGGCTGCCCTGGGTGCATATCACCATCGGCAACCTCAAAACTTTCTTGCTGGGCACGTATCATGGCGTATCGGGTAAATATCTCCAGGAGTATTTGAACGAGTTCTGTTATCGCTTCAACCGCCGCCGGATGCTTCATGAGCTGCCGTTGCGCTTGCTTAATGCCTGCGTAGAGCACGTACCTATAAGGCATGCGGCGCTTTGTTATTCCAATGAGCGTTCAAGTTGAGACCAACTATTGATAAGAAGTGATACTGCAACAGATACAACACTATAAGTTAGTCTCATCTTGATTGCGAACTAGAATTAGGAGGCATATAAGAGAATAGCAGATAACCCTGACGCCACAAGCACTTTGCTTGAAAGCGGCCTTCCGTTTTCTGACTACACCGTGATCTGCCGCAGGAGTTCCATCGCGCGCTGTTGTTTCGAGTTTGGGCTCGTGATGACCTCGAATGCGGGTGCGTTTTCTGCGGCCTGCGGTGTGCGGCAGGTGTTGCGCACGATGGTGGCAAGCTCGGCCATCAAGGTGCCAAAGCTGTGCACTGGAGTATCGTCGTCGAGGGTGTGGCGGGCGACTTTGTCCAGCGCCGCTTTGGAGCGCTTGGCCGGAGCCACGGGGTCTCGTGCGGCCTTGGCCTGCTGGTCGGCATCGGCGAACATCAGCTCGCGCCAGGCTTCACGCATGTGCCACTCGACGTAGTACGCGAGCATGCACAGGAAGATGTGCGAGCGCACCCGGTCGGCCAGGCGGTGATGGATGGGGCGCACCTTGAGATCGATGGTCTTGAGCGAACGGAAGGCGCGCTCCACGTTGGCCAGCGACTTGTAGTTGCGCACGCAGTCCGCACTCTCCATTTGCGTGGCGGGCACCGAGGTGCGGATGATGTAGATGCCGTCCAGCGCGGCTTCGGCGGCGATGCTGTCCGGCTTGCGCCGATACGAGAACACCGTATCGCCGATGTCGGGTTCGAAGTGCTTGGCGACCTTGTACCGGTTGACGATTTTAGTTATGGCCGCTGCGCTTAACGCCGATAAAGCCGGCGTTAGCCTCCACTGAAACTTCGTTTTGCCCACGCGCACGCCGATATTATCCTTGCCCGCGATCTTGGCGGCGGAAACGCCGGCCTTGATCTTGTCGAGGTTTTTCTCCGTGGCACAAGAGGCGCATAGCGGACAGCAAGGTACTTCAGCTTATCTGGCGTTATCTGAAGCAGGATATTGTCGCGCAGGCAGAACGCTGGTCACCGATAACGGGCACACCGCAAGGCGCGGTGCTCAGTCCGTTGCTGGCCAACGTGTATCTACACGACCTCGACGAAGAAATGGCAATGGCGGGCTACAAAATGGTGCGCTACGCTGATGACTTCGTCGTGTTATGCGAGAGTCAGGGAGAGGCGCAAGCTGCGCTGGAGCGTATCGGGGAATGGGTGCAAGCCCATGAGCTGGTGCTGCACCCTGATAAAACGCATGTGGGCAACTGTCAAGAGCGGGGGCAAGGGTTCGGCTTCCTCGGCTACCGGTTCGAGGCGGGGCAAAGGATGATACGGCGCAAAAGCCAGCAGGCGTTTCGCGACAAAGTAAAGGCATTAACGCGTAGGAGTTGTGGGCAGAGTTTGGAATATTTGACGGCTCGTCTCAACCCGATGCTCAAAGGCTGGTTTGTGTGCTTCAAGCATGCGCAGGCGATGATATTTGGCGCACTGGACGCCTTCATCCGAAGGCGATTACGTTCGATACGGTGCAAGCAGAACAAGCTTGGCTATTACTACAACAACAGCAAAACCATCCATCAACGCTGGCCAAATGCCTTCTTCGCGCAAGCGGGGCTATTCGCCCTGTATGAAGCCCGGCTTGCAGCGAGCCGATCCCGATGAGGAAACTCTCGACTGGAGAGCCGTATGCGGGAAGCGGGGTAAGCAGGCATTTCGCCGTGAGGCGAAAGCTCGCAAAATCGCACGTGCGGTTCGGAGGGCGGGGTGAGCCGGTGGCTTATTCCGACCCCTATCACCAAATGTTTGAGATACATACGGCGCCATGCCCGTTGGTTATTGCGCCCAGTGCAACAAAAATGGCTCTGAAGCCCTTATGGAGAAGGGGTTTTGTGTTTCCATAAATACTGGTTTGTGAGTAAATGCCAACAATCTCTGAATTTCTAGAGGCACCCTTCAGTCTGCCTCCGCCAGCAACCTCTGCATCATCCCTTCCGCCTGCCGTGCATAGCCGCCGCCGAACAGGTTGGCGTGGTTGAGAACATGGTAGAGGTTGTATAGCTCCTTGCGAGCCGTGTAGCCCGCATCCAGCGGCCACGCGGTGCAATAGGCGGCATAGAACCCCGGGCCGAAGCCGCCGAACAATTCCGTCATGGCGAGGTCGGCTTCGCGGTCGCCGTAATACGGCGCCGGGTCGAAGACGACCGGCGTGCCATCCGTTGTATATGCGTGGTTGCCGCCCCACAGGTCGCCGTGCAGCAGCGAGGGTAGAGGTTGGTAGCCACCGAAGAATTCCGGCAACCGTTCCATCAGCCTGCGCCCCATCTCCTGCAGCTTTCCGCCGTAACCATTACGCGCCGCGAGGTCGAGCTGGTAGCCCAGACGATGCTCGCGCCAGAAGGTTATCCAATCGGGTGACCAAACGTTGCTTTGCGGGATTTCGCCCAAGGTGTTGCCCTGCTGAAAACCGAATTGCTGTGCTTGCGTCCGATGCAGCGCGGCGAGTTGCTCGCCAAGCAGACGCTCGTTGCCGCTGCCGCTGCCGCTCAAATCGAGAAACTCCAGCACCAGGTAGGCGTGTTCGCGGCACATGCCGCAGGTAACGGGCTGCGGCACACGCACCGTGCGAGTCGCGGCGATGGCCGCCAGCCCCGCGCATTCCGCTTCAAACATTGGCAGCTTGCGCGCATCGTTGAGCTTGACGAAGTAGCGCGCGCCGTTTTGATCTTCAATGCGCCAGGCCTGGTTGATGCAGCCGCCGCTCAAGGGAAAGGCGCGCGTAAACCGGAAAGGGGTTCGCGTGGCCCTGCCGATACTGTCAGCAACCGCTTCCCAGTTGGTCACGGCTGCCCGCGATCACAGTTACAGACTGATTGCGTAGCCGAAATGCTGCCGGAAAAGATACGTTAGTTCGCCGTGCGACGGTTTGTGGTTCTGCCCGCCCCGGCTTGCGATCTTGAGCGAGCCCATCAGCGATGCGAGGCGCCCGGTTGTCTCCCAATCCCATCCTTGCTGAATGCCATATAACAATCCGGCGCGATAGGCGTCGCCGCAGCCGGTCGGGTCAACCAGCGCGGGCGGCTTGGGCGTGGGGATGGCGATCTGCTTGCCGCCCGCATAGATCATCGAGCCATCCGGGCCGAGCGTGACGATCAGGGCGCGCACCATTCCGGCGATTTCTTCCAGCTTCCTGCCGGTCTTGTCCTGCAGCAGTTTTGCCTCGTAATCGTTTGCGGTCACATAGTCGGCCTGCCCGAAAAACCGGAGCAGGTCGTTGCCGGAAAACATCGGTATGCCCTGGCCGGGATCGAACACGAACGGGATGCCCGCTTCTGCAAACTCTTCCGCGTGCCGCATCATCCCTTCCCGCCCGTCGGGCGAGACGATGCCAAGCGAAACTTCCTTCGCTTCCGCGACATGGTTGAGGTGGGACATCCCCATCGCGCCGGGGTGGAAAGCCGTGATCTGGTTGTCGTCCAGGTCGGTGGTGATGAACGCCTGCCCGGTGAAAGTTCCCGGCACGGGACGGATGTGCTGTTGCGGCAGACCAAGCTTTTCCAGGCGCGCCGTATAGGGGCCGAAATCGTCGCCAACGGTGGCCATGATCAGCGGCTTGCCGCCGAGCAACTGCATGTTATAAGCGATGTTGCCCGCGCAGCCGCCGTATTCGCGGCGCATCTCCGGTACGAGGAAAGCGACGTTCAGAATGTGGATCTGCTCGGGAAGAATGTGTTTCCTGAAATGATCCTTGAACACCATGATGGTGTCATAGGCCATGGAGCCGCAGATGAGAGTATGCATGGGGTGGTCGCCTGATCCGGGTTAAGAGGAGTGCGAATTATCCCGGAAAAAGCGGCTGGCGGGATGTGTTTCCAAAATGCCACCTCCATTGACGGGAGGGGGACAGGGGGTGGGTGAACTTGCAAGCATGCGCATTGCCCGTGATTCGCCCCCACCCTGCCCTGATGAAACATTATCCGACTAGCGGCCTGTCTGACTTGAAGAATCGAAGCGCATCGGGTTTAGCAGGCAAGCCGCGTAGCGGCTGCTCGCAAAACGAAGTTTCAGAGCAGGCTAACCTTCAGGTTATGCCGGAACTAAAATTCGGGTGGGCGAGGGCAGGTTTTGCGAGCTTTCGCCTTGCGGCGAAATGCCTGCTTACCCCACTTGACGATTTTGCAGGTCAATAGTCGTTCTAATGACCAAAAAAGCGGCGAAATATGCATCGGCCAGGCGGATTTGCAGCCGATTTCCTTTAAGTCAGACAGGCTGCTAGGCTGGCAAAGAGCGCCAGCCAAGTCGTTGGTTATCCCCCGCCGAAGGGGAGGGGACATCCTACGCCTTGAACTTTCTCACCGCGCTCTCCATCTCTTCCGCCAGGTTTTCCAGGCTGTGTGCGGAGGATGCCACTTCCTGAATGGAGGCGTGATTCTCGTCCGACATCTGCGCCACCCGCTCGACATTGCGCGCGATGTCGCTGCTGGCCACGCTTTGTTCCTTGATGGCGGCGCTGATGTCGCTTGCCACATGGCTTACCCGTTGCGCGCCGGCGCTGATCTGGTTGATCGCGCCGTCGGCCTGCCCGGCCAGTTCCACGCCTTTGTTGACCTGGCTGACCCCCGTTTCCATGCTGGTGACGGCGCTCCTGGTGCCTTCCTGGATCTTGCCGACGATTTCGGCGATCACCCGCGTGGACTGCGCGGTGCGCTCGGCCAGCTTGCGCACTTCATCCGCCACCACGGCAAAACCTCGGCCCTGCTCGCCGGCGCGAGCCGCCTCGATGGCGGCATTGAGCGCGAGCAGGTTGGTCTGGTCGGCAATGTCCTTGATGACCTGCACGATGGTGTAGATTTCGTCGGACTGCCTGCCCAAGTCCTGGATGATGCCGGACGACTGGTTCACGGTTTCGGCGATGCGCCGCATGTCGTTCACCACCTGCAGGATGACTTCGCTGCCCTTGGCAGACAGCTCGCCGTTCTGCAGCGAGCTGTCGTGCGCCTCGCTGGCGTGCTCGGCGACCTGATCTATGCTCACTGTCATTTCTTCCATGGTCGCGGCCATGGCGGCGGCGGCCTCGCTCTGGGCCTGCGAACTGCCGGCCACCTGCCTGGTCGTGGCGGCCACCTGCCCGGCGCTTTGGCGCACCCGCCCGGCGCTTCCGGAAACATTCCGGATGATTTCCTGCAAGCTGCCCATCAGCAGGTTGAAGGCTTCGCCGGCCTGCGCGATTTCATCCTTGCCGGATACCTGCACGCGCTGCGTCAGGTCGTGATTGCCCTGCACCAGCAGGATGGTCTGATGCAGGCCGCGTATCGGTGCGATGATGCTTCTGACGATCCACACCCCCAGCAGCACCGTCGCCAGAACGCCCGCGATGCTGAAAATCAGATTGAGCGCCAGCGCGGTATGCGCCCTTGCGGCCACGTCGGCAGAAATTTCCAGGATATGCCTGGCGACCAGGTCTTCCACTTCCTTCATCGCGTTGATGCGGGCGGTGGCGGCGGCGAACCACTTGGTCGGCTCGATGCCGAATCCGGCCCCCGATTCCTTGTCTCCCGCCGCTTTGCTGTCCCCCGCTTTGTCTCCCGCCCCCTTGCGCATGGCATCTGTCACCTTGTCGTTCACCGCCTTGCGTATGGCTTCCACGTCCCCTGTCACCGTGCCGGACAGCTTGGTGTCGTAAAAGGCCTTTTCATCTTCGGTGGCAAGATCGAGGAAAATCTCCAGATGCTCTTTTTGCGCGGCGACCAGATCGAGGAAAATCCGGTACTGCGCCGGTTCAATCCTGTTGGCGTTGAACACCGGCACCATCAGCGCGCGTTCCCGCCCGGCATGCTCCTTGGCGTCGAGAAACATCTGGTAAGCCTGCATGCGTTTGGCGAGGAGCACGTTGGACTGCTCGGCGATCTCCGGTATCGCCTCCAGCAGGGCAGCAATGGCGCCGGTATAGTAAGCGGCGGCTTCCGGTGCGGGGATGCGGAACTGCGAGGCGGCATCGCGGTTGGCCTGGAGGCCGCCCAGTTTGCTGGTTATCGGCTCGATATGGGCGCGGAACGCGTTGGACCGGTTCGCCATGTCTATCCGGCCAATGCCTTCCTTGAGCAGCGCCAGGTTCTTGTCGGTATCGGCACGGTATCCCGGCAGTTCCCCGGCAAACCGTTCGCCCTTCGATGCCACGAAGCCCGCTGTGGCGCCCCGTTCTACTTGCAAATAATGCGCGAGGTTGCCGACGGTGGTGGCGAACTTCATCAGCACTTCGGTTTGCGCCAGGCTTTTCCATTGCTGGTAGCTCTGCCAGGCGCCGATGGCCGAGAAAATAACCATCCCGGCCAGCGGCAGGGACAGCAGGAGAACCAACTTCTTTGCGATGGAAATGTTCTTCATGATATGCGGGCCAGCCTTTCTTATTAGTGATTGCCAAACGATGATACGGAAAGGCTCAGCGCCCCTCCCCCAAGCTCAACGCCATGTTTTGCATTATCGGCGGCAATGCCCGCAACTTTAATGTGAAACTCGCGCAGCGAGGGCTTCGCCCTCTCTCCCTTTGGGATAACCAGCGACTTGGCTGCGGCTTCTTGCAGCCTAGTCGAATAATGTAATGGACGCCCGCTTTCCGGAACGGCATCGATGTGCCAAAGTGGAACATTACTTAACCACCAAAGGAAGGGGCATCCGAAATGAAGATTA
>JACRPU010000121.1 GCA_016223025.1 Nitrosomonadales bacterium
GGCACGCATCAAGGCTCCTGCGAAGAAGACCACTTGCAGGCTTACCTGGACGAATTTACCTTCCGGTTCAACCGTCGCAAGTCCTCCCATCGCGGCATGCTCTTCTTTCGCCTGATCGAACAGTGCGTTGCTATGCATCCAATGTCCTTTCATGATCTGGTGGCCCATCCAAAACCTAAACAACTGAAGCAGGAGTTCGCTGTGCCATCTAATCTTCGTAACAAAGCGCCGTCTTCTCTCGACATTTCCGTCCCAATCCACCCGTGGCGGATGGTTCTACCGTAATTACGTGAATACCCCACTTTCATAATGATCGGGTTCGCCGGAACCGCTTTCCAGCGGCGCGATCAACTGGCAGAACAGGCTGAATTCACCGTTTTCGATTGCCGAAAAGATGCGCTTGCCCGCGCCCTCACGCCCGGTAACCTGCTCGGACAGGGAATCAATGAATAAATCCTGTTCCGCCTGCCCGCCCTGCGCCGCAGCATCGGAGCCGGAATCGGGAGCGGCGACATCGCTGCGCCCGGTCAGATCGTTCGCCAGCCAATAGAAGCCGGCGACCTTGCCCTTTTCGTCCAGTTGCGGAACATGCTCCAGAGACAAGTGATAGACCGCGCCGTTCGGCATGGTGTGTGTCCGTTCGTACCGCGCCGCTTGCCCATCCAGCGATTGGCGGATGACGGTCGCCAGCTCCGCATACACCTTGCTCCCCAGTATTTCGCGCAAGGGCCGGTCATTGATCTGTTCCGGCCTCAACCGGAGCCAGTTCCGGAATGCCTGGTTGTGGTAGCGGCAACGCCCGTCGCCGTCAATCAGCGCGATCATGGTGGGCAGGGCCTCGTCCATCAGATGCAGCCGCGAACTGGCCGCAGCGATGTTTTTCTCATCCTGCCTGTGCAGGTGTACCAGGTGTTCGAGCTTGTCTTTCGTGGCCGCAAGCTGCGCCGTGCGGCGCATCAGCAGCCATTCCGAGCGCGATACCCTGGATGCCTCCGCGAGGATGGAGGCGACCAGCAGCCCGGCCAGGAAGGTGGTCCATTGCGGGCCGATCTCCGTGTAATAGATGGCAAACACCAGGGCCGCCGAAGTGGCGATGACCGCCACGGCGGAAAGGTAAGGCTGAACGGCACGATAGAGTCTGGCGTTACGCATTTTTTATCTGGGCGATACACAACTCGTTTAAATGTGCTCCAAGCCGGGCGAGCCGGAGCCAAAAAAATATCTTTTCGCAGAAGGCTGGGCAAAGCGTAGCGTACACAACGAGCGAAGGCGTCATACCGGTACACGGCCAAAAGTTTTTCGGCATCAATGTTGGGCACGCTACAGCTAAAGCTCGTATCCCTTTTCGCGGAACAACCGGACGCACGCATCCACGGCATCGGGGTCATAACGCCCGCCGCGCCCCCTGCCGATTTCCGCCATCGCGGCATCCGTCCCCAGGCCGGGGCGGTAGGGGCGGTGCGACGACATCGCCTCGACCACGTCCGCCACGCTCAGGATGCGCGCTTCCAGCAATATTTCTTCTCCCTTCAACCCCTGCGGGTAGCCGGAGCCGTCCAGCTTTTCGTGGTGCTGCCACACCATTTGTGCGATCGGCCAGGGAAACGCGATGCCCTTCAGGATTTCGTAACCGTTTTGCGGGTGATCCTTGATTAAATTGAACTCGGTGGCGCTCAGCTTCCCCGGTTTGCTGAGGATTTCCGCCGGGGTCTGGATTTTCCCGAGATCGTGGATGGTTCCGGCGAGATGGATGCCGCGCACCCGTTCCTCCGGCAGCCCCAACTCGACCGCGATGGCGGCGGCCAGTTGCGCCACCCGGCGCTGGTGCCCCGCAGTGTAAGGGTCGCGCAACTCGACCATGGCGGCAATCGCCTGCACCGTCCCCTCCAGCCCTTTGCGCACCTGCTCCGCGCCGCGCTGCTGTTCCTGGCGCAGGCGCAGCGTGCGGATGCCGAAGGCCAGATCGCCGGCCATTTCTTCCAGCAAAGTGATTTCCTCGCGGTTGAACGCATCCGCTTCTGCCGCATAAATGCTCAAGTTGCCGAACACCTCGCTGCCGTTGCGCAGCGGCAGGGCAATGGCGGAAGCGTAACCGCGTTGCACGGCCTGGCCATGCCACGGCGCGCAGGCCGGATCGCCGGCCACATCCTGCACCACCTGCGTCATGCCGTTGCGCACCGCCTTGCCGGACGGCCCCTGCCCGCGCTCGCTGTCTGCCCAGGTAATCCGCAGGATGTCCGCGAAGCCCGCGTCGAAACCGCAGTATGCCATCGGGCGGAGGCTCTTTTCCGCGTCGTGCTGCTTGTATCCCACCCAGGCCGCGCTGTATCCGCCGGTTTCCACAACCACCCGGCACATGGCCTGCAACAGTTGCGCTTCATCGTCGGCATGAACCAGCTCGTGGTTGCCCGCGCTCAAGGTGCGGAACGCGCGGTTCAAATTGAGCAAGGCGTGCGCCGCCTGCTTGTGCTCGGTGATGTCGCGGATGAATCCGACCGCGTGCCATTGACCGACCAGGCGCGCTGCCGAAACCGAAAGATCAACCGGGAACTCCGCCCCGTTTTTCCGGATTGCCGCCAGCTCCACCGTCTTGCCGATGACCGCCCCCTCGCCGGTTGCGGTAAAGGCCGGGAATTTTTCGGCAAAATCTTTCCTGAACCGCTCGGGCACGATCAGGGTGTGCAGTTCCCGCCCTATCGCTTCTTCTGCCGCATAGCCGAAAATTTTTTCTGCCGCACGGTTCCAGTAGGTGATCCGGCCGACGTTATCCATCATCAGGATGGCATCCTGCGCCGTGGCGCAAATCTGGCGGAACTTTTCCTCGTTTTCCTGCAAGGCATGCTGCATGCGCCTGCGTTCGGTGATGTCCTCCATGACGTGCAGCGAATACAGGTAGCCGCCATCCTTGCCATATACCGGGAAGGAGCGCGAAACAAAAAACTCTCCGCTTGCGATCAGGATTTCTTCTTCCTCTTTTTCTTCCCGCATGGAGTGGCAGCAATGCGACAGCGCTCCATCCCGCCTGGGAAAAACCTCGTAGTAGAGCTTGCCGAGCACCTCCTTCACCGACATGCCGGCGCGTTCGGCATATGCGCGGTTGGAGCGCAGGATGCGGTAATCCTTGTCGTGCATGAAGATCGGATCGCGGATGGCGTCCATCGCGGCGATCCACTCCTGGTGCGCCTGCTCGATTTGTTTCCGGCTGCGTTCGAGGTCTTCCAGCATGAACAGCAGCGCGGCGCGCTCTTCCTCCGAGAAGCATTCTTCCCGGCGCGGCACGGCTGCCTGCGCCCGATCTCCGGTCGGAGCGGAAAATGCATCTCCCCCCATCTGCGGGGAGGTCATTTTCTCCGCTCCCCGATCTGCGCCTTCAACGAACGGTTTTCTTCGTATAGTTCTTTTAGTTCTTTCATGCGCAACTCCCTGCTGACCGTCACTTGCTGGAAACGGCGCAATTCATCCAGTTGCTGCTCCAGCCTGCGCCGCTCCGCGTTGCGCTCCAGAAAGAGATGGCGGATATAGCAGATACCGCCAAACAGGCACGCGGACATGGCGGTCAGCAGGACATCGCTGACCACTTCGTGAAGTTGCACATCGGGCAGCACGCCGGCATGGGCCATCAGCTCTATCAGGCGCTCTGCGGCAAACAATACAAAGGCGGCGCAAAGCAGCCGCCAGGCCATTGACCTGCCGCCGAGCGGTACCAGATAAAGCGCGCAAGCGACCGCCGCGAGCGACAGGACGACGGCAGACAAATGCAGCGGGAGCTCTGTCGGATACATCGCGTGCATGGCATTCTTCCCTTTACCCCTGCGGTCCGCATTGAAGCAGAACCCGCCCGACCTGACCTTAGTCAACCTTTTTCATAGCGGCAGAAATGCGGGAAACTTTAACCCGGATTATCCATTCGGTAAGGAAATACATAAGGTTGCGCTTGGTGGGTGTGCTAGAATGCGCGCCCTTTGATTACCAGCCAGGCAGCAGCCTTCATGTCCCGAATCCTCCGCAACATCGCCATCATCGCCCACGTTGACCACGGCAAGACCACTCTGGTGGACAAGCTGCTTTCCCAGTCCGGCACTTTTGCCGCGCACCAGCACGTCGCCGAGCGCGTGATGGATAGCAACGATCTGGAAAGGGAGCGCGGCATCACCATTCTGGCGAAAAACTGCGCGGTGGATTACGAGGGCGTGCATATCAACATCGTGGATACGCCGGGGCACGCCGATTTCGGCGGCGAAGTGGAGCGCGTGCTGGGCATGGTGGATGGCGTGCTGCTGCTGGTGGACGCGGTGGAAGGCCCGATGCCGCAGACCCGCTTCGTCACGCGCAAGGCGCTGGCGCTGGGCCTGCGCCCCATCGTGGTGGTCAACAAGGTGGACCGTCCCGGCGCGCGCCCGGAATGGGTGGTCAACCACACCTTCGAACTGTTCGACAAACTCGGCGCGACCGACGAGCAAATGGATTTCCCGGTGGTGTATGCCTCCGCGCTGAACGGTTATGCGACGCTGGATTTGGCGAAGCCGAGCGCGGACATGCGCCCGCTGTTCGATACCATTTTGCAGCATGTCCCGGAACCGGGCGGCGATCAGGATGCTCCGCTGCAGCTCCAGATTGCCGCGCTGGATTATTCCAGTTTCGTCGGGCGCATCGGCGTGGGGCGCATCACGCGCGGCCGCGTCCGCCCAGCGCAGGAAGTAATGGTGCTGAACGGCGACAAGGCGCCGAAGAAGGCGCGCATCAACCAGGTGCTGGGTTTTCGCGGCATCGAGCGCATACAGATGGAAGAGGCGGGCGCGGGCGACATCGTGCTGATCAACGGCGTCGAGGACATCGGCATCGGCGTCACGCTGGCCGATGTCAGCCAGCCGGAAGCGCTGCCCATGCCCAAGGTGGACGAGCCGACGCTGACCATGACCTTCCAGGTAAACAGCTCCCCGCTGGCCGGGCAGGAAGGCAAGTTCGTCACCAGCCGCCAGATCCGCGAACGCCTGAGCAAGGAACTGCTGACCAATGTGGCGTTGCGCGTGGAAGATACGGCGGACACGGACTCGTTCCTGGTGTCCGGGCGCGGCGAATTGCACCTGACCATCCTGCTGGAAAACATGCGCCGCGAAGGCTTCGAGCTGGCCGTTTCCAAGCCGCGCGTGGTGTACCGCGAAATTGACGGCGAGAAGTGCGAGCCTTACGAACTGCTTACCGTGGACGTGGAAGAAACGAACCAGGGCGCGGTGATGGAGGAGTTGGGGCGCCGCCGTGGCGACCTGCAGGATATGCAATCGGACGGCAGGGGGCGCGTGCGCCTGGAATACCGCATTCCGGCGCGCAGCCTGATCGGGTTTCAGGGCGACTTCATGACCATGACGCGCGGCACCGGGCTGATCTCGCATGTGTTCGACGACTACGGCCCGGTCAGGCCGGACATGCCGGGCCGCCACAACGGCGTGCTGGTTTCGCAGGAAAACGGCGAGGCGGTGGCCTATGCGCTATGGAACCTGGAAGACCGGGGGCGCATGTTTGTCAGCCCCGGCGACAAGCTGTACGAAGGCATGGTTATCGGCATCCACAGCCGCGACAACGATCTGGTGGTCAACCCGATCAAGGGCAAGAAACTCACCAACGTGCGCGCTTCAGGCACCGACGAAGCGGTGCGCCTCACCCCGCCGATCCAGCTTACCCTGGAATCGGCGGTGGAATTCATTGACGACGACGAGCTGGTGGAAATCACGCCAAAATCCATCCGTATCCGCAAGCGCCACCTCAGGGAACACGAGCGCAAGCGCGCTTCGCGCGGCGGGGAATAGTTTCCGTCAAACCGTGCGGGGCGCAGATTTTCCCTCATGGTGTAACGCAAATTTTTCCGGGCGATTGTTCCAGCAAGGCATCGAGGCATTGCCGATGCTTACCGCAATGCGTTTTGGCACATCGGTGCAGGCAAGCGCACTGCGCCAAAGCGTTGTGCCAATGCCTGCTTATGCTCAGATAGCAACTGCAATGCAGTCGAACGATTCATTTCTATAGTCCCTCAGGAAACCGTGGTGCGGCCCAATTATTTTCGCAAGGCATACCGAAGCCAGCCCTGAGCCTGGCGAAGTGGCCCGATTCCTCCCGCACTATTTGTTTATAATGCCCGCCTCTTTATGCGCCATGCCGAATGCACTCCTCCGGCCTGGTTCGATCCCGATTTCAAGCATCCATCCCTGAACTGATGTTAAGCAAACTCAACCCCTCACAACGCGAAGCGGTGAAATACCTGAATGGCCCCCTGCTGGTGCTGGCCGGCGCAGGCAGCGGCAAGACCCGCGTCATCACCCACAAGCTGGCCTACCTGATCGAACAATGCGGCTTTGCGCCGCGCTGCATCGCCGCCATCACCTTCACCAACAAGGCCGCGAACGAGATGCGCGAACGCGTCGGCAAATTGCTGAGCGGGCGCGACGCCAAAGGCATGACCATCAGCACCTTCCACGCGCTCGGCATGCAAATCCTGCGCGAGGAAGCGCCGCTGCTCGGCTACAAGAAGCAATTCTCGATTTTCGACAGCGAGGACACGGCAAAAATCATCAGCGAGTTATTGGGCCTGCCGGACAAGCAGGAAATCCGCCTCGCGCAAAGCGTGATATCCAACTGGAAATCCGCCTTCCTCACCCCGCAGCAGGCGAAAAGCCAGGCGGAAACCGAGAGCGACCAGCGCCACGCGCTGCTGTATGCGCGCTACCAGGAAACGCTGCGCGCCTACCAGGCGGTGGATTTCGACGACCTGATCCGCCTGCCGGTGGAACTGTTCCTGACCCAGCCGGAAGCCTTGCAGCGCTGGCAGCGGCGCTTTCGCCACCTGCTGATAGACGAATACCAGGACACCAACGATTGCCAGTACCAGATGACCCGCCTGCTGGCGGGCGGCCTCGCCACGCTCACCGTCGTGGGCGACGATGACCAGGCAATCTACGCTTGGCGCGGCGCGAGCACCGCGAACCTGCGCAACCTGCAAAAAGACCATCCCAGCCTGCGCGTCATCAAGCTGGAACAGAACTATCGTTCCTCGCAGCGCATCCTCACCTGCGCCAACCTCCTCATCAGGAACAACCCCAAGCTGTTCGAGAAAAAGCTCTGGAGCGAACACGGGCCGGGCGACCCCATCCGGGTGTTTGCCGCGAAAAACGAAGAGAATGAAGCCGAATCAGTGGTGATGCGCCTCCTAGCGCACAAATTCGAGTGCGGCACGAAGTTCTCCGACTACGCCATCCTCTACCGCAGCAACCACCTGTCGCGCATCTTCGAGGAACAATTGCGCACGCAGAACATTCCTTACACCGTCAGCGGCGGCACATCGTTCTTCGACCGGGCCGAGATCAGGGACCTCGTCGCCTACCTGCGCCTGATCGCCAACCCGGACGACGACCCCGCCTTCATCCGCGCCATCACTACGCCCAAGCGGGGCATCGGCAACACCACGCTGGAAAAGCTTGCCGCCTACGCCGCCACGCGCAACGTCAGCCTGTTCGAGGCCGCGTTCGAAAGCACCATGGCGCACCAGTTACAGCCGCGCCAGCACGAAGACCTGATCACCTTCTGCAACTTCATCAACCGCATGACCGCGCGCGCCGAAAAAGAGCCGTGCCAGGAAGTGATGGGCGCCCTGCTCGCCGCCATTGACTACGAAGCCTGGTTGTTCGACAGCCACGAGCCGCGCCAGGCCGAAACCAAATGGAGCAACGTGCAGGACTTCGTCGGCTGGATCAACCGCAAATCCGAGGCCGATGAAAAAACCCTGATCGCCATGACCCAGACCATCGCCCTGCTGAACCTGCTCGAATCGCGCGAACAGGAAACCGACGCCGTATCGCTCTCCACCCTGCACGCCGCCAAGGGGCTGGAGTTCGGCCACGTGTTCCTGTCCGGCGTGGAAGAAGGCATCCTGCCGCACGAACGCAGCGAAGCCCCGGAACAGATCGAAGAAGAACGCCGCCTGATGTACGTCGGCATCACCCGCGCCCAGCGCTCGCTGCAAATCAGCTACTGCACCAAACGCCGTCGCGGCAAGGAATGGGCGGCCTGCGAACCCAGCCGCTTCATCGCCGAACTGCCGCAGAACGAAGTGGTTTATTCGGGCGTGACAGTGGCAGGCAGCGCGCCAGCGATCAGCAAGGAAGAAGGGATGAACAAGCTGGCGAAGCTGAAGGCGATGCTGGGGTAGAACGATGAGGCCTCAACTCAGCGATGAATTCCCACCGGCATGAACGTCGCGGCGACGATGCGGGCTTCCCGGGTTTGCTTGCTCACTTTGCCCCTTCGCATTTCAATCAATATTCGCCAACCGGACCAGCCACAACTCCGTCAACGGGTCGAGATCACCCGTATCGGCAGCACGCAACGCCTCGAAATAAGCCTGCTTGCCGGAATCGTCAGCAGCAGGATTCATCGGCGGCAAAGCAAGCTTGTAGCACAGTGCGACAAGCAGGATGCGCCCGGTTCTGCCGTTGAAATCCTTGTACGGATGTATCCACTGGAAGCGCCAATCCACCCACGCCAGCAATGTGGCAATGTCAACTGCACCCTGCAAGTGACGCAGACGCTCGTCAAGGTCAAGGCAGAAATTCCTGATGTGGATGGCGAGCTCGTGGCCGGGCGGCGGCAGATGCGTCCCCACCTGAACATCGGCGCTGCGAAAACGTCCCGCCCAATCCGGGAACAATCCCCCTGCGATACCGCGGTGAATGCCACCAATCCATTCAGGCGTGATGCAGATGTCATCGGGAGATTTTTCCAGCAAGGCATCGAGGCAATGCGCGATATTCACCGCGATGCGTTCAGACACCTCGGTGTAGCTAAGCGCACCGGCAGCCGTCGCCAGTTCGCGCGTGGCATCTAGCGGACGGGTTGATTCAGCAGTTGCGCCAGCCGCTGCGGATTCACCGGCTCGTTCTCCAGCGCCATCGAACTCAGCGTGAAGCGCAACACCTGCTGGCGATACGCCGCCCGCACCTGCACTGTGTCCGCGTGGCTTGCCCGCCACTGGCTCAGGCGTTGATCGAGTTGTTGCAGTTGCCTGGATGTCATGGTGATTCTCCCGTGCGATTCCATTTTCGCCCGTCTGAGAGGGCGCGACAAGCTCTTTAGCTTGCACATGCTGGCTTTGCTCATCCGGTTTTTTAATATCTTTACTCATGCGTTAACAATAACGTGGCACGTCCCCTATTTCCCTCAAAACTAACGGGCATGGCGAGTAGCCACCCCTGATTATGAAACTCGCCATGCCCGTTCCCTCACTCTACTCTCTCCCAGAGGGAGAGAGGGCGAAGCCCTCGCTGCGCGAGATTCACGTAAAACTATTGCGATGCTGACCACAATGGCATTCATGGTGGTGTAAGCGCTCATGAGTTGCTATCATTGCGCCATGCGAAAGAAAACGCTTATCCAGACCAACCCTTACCTGCGCGCCCCGGAGCAATACCGGAAGGCTCTGGTGACTAACGTATCCAGTTCCACCGCCATAGAAACCGGTGCCGCAGTCGCATCCATCGCCAAAACGCTCAATCAGGAAAGCGCACCCGTCAAGACTCCGCAACGTTCCGTTCGATAATTTGAGCGAAGATTCGCTCCATCGGCCGATAGTTTCTGTCCAGCCCCGCTCTGACCGCCGCGAAGTAGCTCTCTTTCCCCTCCCCCGCGATCAGGCTGAAATCGAGCAACGGCAACCCGGCCTGCAATGCCATCAACGTGGACAATACCCGCGAGACTCTACCGTTTCCTTCCCTGAAGGGATGGATCAACACCAACTCCACATGCGCCTCGGCCAAAGCGTGCACCACTTCTACCCGAGTTGCGAACTTGCACGGAGTGCAATGCGACAACACATCTCTTTCATATTCAGACAGTAACGCCGGGACACGCCCGGCAGCCGCAAACATGAAATCACCCTTGCTCACATTCACTTGACGATATTCCCCCGCCCAGGCGTAAATGCCTCTCAGCCACACACGATGAAACTCGCAAATATCGTTTGCCGTAAAACGGTGCTCCTCATCGTACATCCTCACCAGATAATCCACCGCCACCACCAAGACATTGGCCTCGACCTCATCCATTTCAGCAGATGAGGTAATACCAAGCAGATTCTTCAACACCAGCCCATCCGAACCGGGCTCGAACTGCGTCTCGCTCAAGCCTGAAACATCATAGCGGTCGTCTGGGCTCATTCTGTTATGCCTTCAATGCCGTGACTTATTGCTCTCGTTCTCAATTCAAGAATGAAGAATGCGATGCGGCCCTTTTGGACACCTCGGAAGAGGTGTGACAGCACTGCTGACACTTTTCACATGCTGTAATGAACCCACGGCAATTGTCGCACCAGTGGCGCGACAATTTCATCACTCCACATCATCTGCTCGATCTTGCGGCTGATGAACTGCCCCACCTGCCAATACAACTCGATCAATGCAGTATTCACCGCCTGCACCTCACGCTGCCCCGCGGCATGAATCAGTTGCGTGATTTCGTTGAAATCGTCTTGTGGGATAAGCGGAGTCGTCATGTTGTTATACGAATATCAAATCAAACCGTGGTACGCCTTTCTAAGTAAGGCGTTGCACTTCAAAATTGAATCCGCGGTATTCACTTAACACTCCTCGCAGCAATCAAGTTAATCCGTTCCCGCACGCGGCGTATCCGGTCTTCATGAAGTTCGTCATACGTCACCAGGCCCGGCAACGTATTTTCAAAATCGGGATGACCCGCGATCTCCCTGAAGCGAGCCGCCAGATAATCCGACAATTCGCCGCCGATGGCGGTAACTTCCGCTTCGATGCCGGGACGGCCTTCCAGCACGTTGACGATGTCCTCGAAGTCGTGGCTGGACATCAGGTCGCCCCGGCCGCGCGTCGCAAAGGCTTCCAGTTTGGTCGCCAAGAAGGCCGGTGCGGAAATCAGGCGTATCGTCCTGCCGCCCGGCAGGACAAATTCCGATGCGCTCGCAATCGCCAGCGGATACCAGCGGTTGGAGAAACCGAGGATGCGCTCGTCGGACGGCATCAGGTCCACTTCCATTTCGCCCAGACGCCAGCGGCAGATCGGCGCATCCGGTGACATGTCGCGCGTAAATCCGCGAGACGCGACTTTTTCTTCCAGCGCGTGATAAGCCGACAGCGCCGTCACTTCGGCAACCACGTCCACGTCGTAAGTGATGCGCGGCGGCGGGGCATGCGGCGAAGTGCACAGCAAGCCTGCCGCGCAACCGCCGACGAATACCAGTTCATCGCACAATTCGCCCAATGCCTGCGCCACGGCTTGCAGCATCTCGACATTGGGGTCTTGCGGATTCACAACCGTTCCTTGAACAGTTTCTCGGCAAGATTGCGCTCGCGTGCATTACCCATGCGTAGCGCATCGAACAGCGCAAGGTTTTCGTACAGCACCGGATTGCGCAGCGCCGCCGCAGGCGCGCTCGGGTAAAGCGGCACCAAGGCGATGCCGCGCGCGCTGCCTTCCGCATGCGGCCATACTGGGACAGGATCGGACGAAGGCGCGATCAGCGCATTCAGCGGAACCGCCGCATACGCCGTAGGCACGCCACCTACCATGCCGCCCCTGATGGCGGGGAAAGCGTAACGCGCGCCATGCAGCAAGAATTCCTTGAAAGCGGGAGCAATGATGTGCGGCTGCTTATCAACAAACGCCAGCAGGCGCGACTGCTCTGCACGTTTCAGGGCGCCATGCACTTCCGATATCGAAAGCCCGGCAAAAGCGGCCAGTTCGGGATAGGTCAGGACTTCGCCGCGCCGGGCGAGCAGCACCAGCAGCAGGTAGAAATCCTGTGCCTTAAGTACGGGCTGGCGGTTGACAGGACGGCGCATGAGGTAACTCCAGTGTCTGGTTTCGCATTTCGCGAATTGCGAAAGTACTACTTATTCAACAAGATTTCAACAAAACCCTGGTTCCATCCATCTAATTCCGCAAAGGCTTCCCATTTTTCAACATATATTCCACCCTCGCCCTGGTCTTGTCTGTCGCGAGCAATTCCATGAAATTCTTGCGCTCAAGGTCGAGCAGCCATTGTTCGTCCACCAGGCTGCCCGCATCCACATCGCCGCCGCATAGGGTTTCGGCGATGCGGCAGCCGATGTTGTAGTCGTGCTCGGAGATGAAGCCGCCTTCGAGCAGGTTGACCATCGCGGCCTTGCCGAAACAGCTATGCCTATGCAACCTTCCTCAGCGGCTGCACAGGTGGCAAAGGTTTCTGTGAGACTTGCCACAAGTCCCATTTCATCTGGCCTGCAAGCCAGGATTCGGGAGTCGTGCCTGTCAACAGGCCCAGGCGCATCGCCATTTCGGCAGTGATCGCAGAGTGGCCGTTGAGTACGCGGGACAGGTGAACGCGCGAAACACCCAGACGCTGCGCCACTTCTTCCAGCGTCATGTCTTCCGGCAGAAATTCCCGCAATACCTCTCCCGGGTGAGGTGGGTTAAACATTCGAGCCATCGTTGCCTCCTGACATCTAGTGATAGTCCTGGTAATCCACCAGCACCGCATCCTTGCCCTCAAAAGTGAAAGTGAGCCGCCAATTCCCATCCACCCAGACTGACCAGTGATTCTTCAATTCACCCTTGAGCCGGTGCAGTTTCCACCCCGGCGCGTCCATGTCTTTGGCTGTAGTGGCATCGTCCAGACGAGATAACAGCAAGCGCAGCCTTCGTTCATGCTGGGACTGGATGCCGGCTTTGCTTCCGGTTTCAAAGAACCGCTGAACGCCCTTGTGCCGAAAGCTTTTTATCATGGTCAAACCTTATCATGTAACATTCCGCTTTACAAGAGCGGTGGCTCCCATCAATTCCGCAACGGCTTCCCATTCTTCAGCATGTACTCCACCCGCGCCCTGGTCTTGTCCGTCGCCAGCAATTCCATAAAGTGATGCCGCTCCAGATCGAGCAGCCATTGTTCGTCCACCAGGCTGCCCGCATCCACATCGCCGCCGCATAGGGTTTCGGCGATGCGGCAGCCGATGTTGTAGTCGTGCTCGGAGATGAAGCCGCCTTCGAGCAGGTTGACCATCGCGGCCTTGAGAGTGGCGATGCCGGTGCGTCCGGCCACGGGTATCTGGCGCGGCTGCAACGGCGGGCGGTAGGCGGTGGCAGTGAGCGCGCGGGCTTCTTCCCTGGCGACGTGCAGCAGTTCATGCTGGTTGAGCACGATGCGGTCAGACGGCTTGAGGTAGCCCATGTCGCGCGCGAGTTCGGCGCTCTTGGCGACTTCGCCCATGGCGATCTGCTGGAAGTAGCGCTTGAGGTGAGGGAAGATGTCTCCGCCTCTAGCCTCTTGTGCTGCGCGTAGCGCCATTTCCTTGCAGCCGCCGCCAGCGGGCAGTACGCCGACGCCGACTTCGACCAGGCCGATGTAGGTTTCCAGACTGGCAACAATCCGCGTGCAGTGGATGGAAAATTCGCAGCCGCCGCCGAGCGCCAGGCCATACACCGCCGCGATGGTGGGCACCTGCGCGTATCTCAGGCGCTGCGATACCTGCTGGAATTTGGCGACCACGTCTTCCACGTGCGGCACGTGGCCGGTTGCAGCGTTGAGTACCTCGCCCAGCCCGCCACCGCCCGCGACGGTATATTTCACGCGCTGTGCCGCGCCCTTGAGTTTGTCGAACAATCCGGCGGGCGGCGCTTCGCTGCTTTCCTGCACGCCCTGCATCAGTTGCAGCAGATGCGCCCCGGCGGAGAACGGCGCTTCCATCTGCCAGAGAACCAATGCACTCCAATGCGCCTCGGCCTCGTCCACGGCACGCAGGATACCGCCCAGCACTTCGTTGCTGATGGCGTGCATCTTGGTCTTGAAGCTGAGGATGGCGATGTCGTCGCCGGTGTGCCACATGCGCACGTCGGCAGTCTCGAATATGGTTTCGCCGTATTGCACGGGTTCGCCCAGCAGCCGGTCGGGAAAGGGTTGGCGGCGGTAGACAAGCAAGGTGGAGCGGGGTTGGTAGTTATCGCCTAGAGGCGCATAGGAACCCGCTGCAGTATGCACACCGGTGCGGCCGGGGTCGGCGGCCCAGGCGGGCAGCGGGGCGCCGGCCATGGCCTTGCCCGCCGCGATGTCGGCGGCAATCCAGCCTGCCACCTGCTGCCAGCCTGCTGCCTGCCAGATTTCGAACGGGCCGCTGTCCCAACCGAAGCCCCAGCGCACGGCGAGGTCGAGGTCGCGCGCGTTGTCGGCGATGCGCTCCAGTTGCAGCGCGCAATAATGAAACACGTCGCGGAATGTCGCCCACAAAAATTGCGCCTGCGGATGCGGGTTGTTGCGCAGCCCGGCGAGCTTCTTCGCCCAGTCGCGCTCGCGCAGAATGTCCTTCACACCGTCATCCACCCTGGCGTCGGAGAGGCGATACTCTTTGGTGTGCAGGTCGAGCACATGGATATCCTTGCCGATTTTCTGGTAGATGCCGCGTTTGGTTTTCTGCCCCAGCGCGCCCTGGTCAACGAGGTAGGAAAACCAGCCCGGCAGCTCGAAATGCTTGTGCCACGGGTCTTCGGTCAGGTTCTCGCGCATGGTGTTGACCACGTGCGCGAACACGTCGAGACCGACCACATCCAGCGTGCGAAAGGTGGCGCTCTTGGGGCGTCCGAGATAGCGCCCGGTGAGCGCGTCCACGGTGTCGAATCCGAGATTGAATGCTGCCGCGTGGTGCTTGGTGGCCAGCATGGAGAACACGCCGACGCGGTTGGCGATGAAGTTGGGCGTATCCTTGGCGCGCACCACACCCTTGCCCAGCGTGGAGACGAGAAAGGTCTCCAGTTGATCGAGCAGCGGCGCTTCGGTGTCGGCGCAGGGGATCAGTTCGACCAGGTGCATGTAGCGCGGCGGGTTGAAGAAGTGGATGCCGCAGAAGCGGTGGCGCAATGCCTCAGGAAATGCCTGTGCGAGCCGGTTGATGGAGAGGCCGGAGGTGTTGCTGGCAAAAATGGCGCGCTCGCCGAGGTAAGGCGCAACTCTTTTATACAGGGCGGATTTCCAGTCCATGCGCTCGGCGATGGCCTCGATTATCAGGTCGCACTCGCGCAGTTTTTCCAGGTGCTGTTCGTAGTTGGCGGGCTGGATGCAGGTGAGCCTGGCGGGGTTGGCGAGCGGCGCGGGATCGAGCTTTTTCAAGCCTTCCAGCGCCTTGTTCACGTTGCCGCTGGGGTCGCCTTCCTTCGCGGGCAGCTCGAACAGCAGCGTTTCCACATTGGCGTTGACCAGGTGCGCGGCGATTTGCGCGCCCATCACTCCCGCGCCGAGAACTGCAACCTTGCGTATGTAAAAATTTTCGCTCATCACACTCTCCAATGAAAAAGGGGAGGCAGCGCCTCCCCCTCCAGACACACTGCTTTAGAAGCTGTGCGTGTACTGAATGCTCAGGATGTCCACCTTATTACTGTAGTTGCCGATGAGCGCACCACGCCCGGCTGCCTGGGCAGCACTCAGCACAGGCACATTCATATTGAGAGCAGCATCTTTCATGAACAGATGTGCGTAGCTGAAGTCAATTGCACTCTCCTTATTGGGTTTGTATTGTCCACCCAATGACAACCAAGTACGGTCGCTATCAGGAAGGCGAGCTATACGATATGTATCAGAGGTTGGTGTCTGGTCATAAGCCAACCCAATGCGGGCCATCCATTGCTCGTTGTAGTGATGGTTTGCACCCACCGCGACACGCCATGTATTACGCCATTGAAATGGCACGCTCTCTAGAGGAAGTCCGGCAGCCAGCCCGCTACTCCGGTTAATATCAAGAGACTGTATGGAACTCCATTGAGTCTGAGTTGCATCAATCAAAATATCCCATCGAGAATTTGGTTGATACTTCAGTGCAATAGAAGTTGTTGCTGGTAATTTTATATCAGCCGTAATCGAGCCATCCCCAACTTGCTGCGAAAGAGCTGTGCCAGCCACTCCGCCTCCGGCAATTATTGTGTCCATGATTGCAGGACGATTAGCGTAAGCTACTGAACCAGACAAGTTGTAACTCATCGCGGACCGATAAGCTATGCCAACAGTCATAATCGGGTTAATAGCAAAGATTGCCCCAAAGTTGTATCCCCAAGCACTGTCACTGGCTGTGATGTTGTGACTTCCTTCAGTGCCATCTGCCACAAGCCCCCCCGCTCCTGCGAGGACAGCGATATATTTATAATTAATCGCTTTTGTCAGTTCTGCATCAAATTTCTGCCAATTAACTCCAACCCCTAACGATACTGTTTCATTAATCTTGTAGGCTACACTTGGGTTAATGTTGACAGTTTTAATCTCTGACTTGATAGCGTGAAAACGCCCCATCCAGTTGGCATCATATTCAGTCTTCAGCCCAAAGGGGGCGCCCAATCCAACACCGGCACTCAATTGCGGATCAATCGCCCACGAAAAATAGGCGCTAGGCACAATAGCTGTGCTACCAGCGTTCTTTCCGATTGGAGCGGCAATAAAACCAGGGCCTGTAGGGATGGTCGAGGCAGTATCAGAAAACTTCGCCGACGGAGTAATAATATGCGCTGCCACCGCGATCTGCTTTCCTTGCAACCGCGACATCCCGGCCGGATTGAAAAAGATGGTGCTGGCATCCTCGGCGCTCGCCGCGCCGCCGGCATAGGCGTTGCCTAAGCCGCTGGCGCTCTGCTCGATCAGCGCAAAGCCGGAAGCGGCGGCGGTTCCGGATATTGCCGCCAGTGCTGCCGCAATTGAACAGGCCAGCGTGGTTTTATTGAATCTCATGGCGCTTCTCCTCCGTTGATTGTTAAGAAAAAATTGTTAAGAAAAAAAGTTGCTTCAACCCGGATAATCCATTTACGTGAAACTCGCGTAGCGAGGGCCTCTGCCCTCTCTCCCTCCGGGATAACCAGCCTGCGTGTGTTGTTGGGGCTTCAGCCCCTTAGTGCAAATTCTGTCCAGCCTCTGGCTGGTAACAGA
>JACRPU010000014.1 GCA_016223025.1 Nitrosomonadales bacterium
ACAACACCGAGCGGGCAACGCGGCGACCCCGCAAATCTGATTTCATGTCAAGCTTTTTTTGCATATTTTGAAAATATTTTTTTCGTGCGGTCCGGATGCATGCGGTTTCGTGTAAAGGCTGCGAGTGTCTAAACTTCAGTATCGAACATATGCGGCGCGCTAAAATTTTTTCACGCCTTGCCTGGCTTAGGATTTTGAATTTTTAGAGGCACCCATTTATTGTGTCTGGATAATTTCCGGCTTCCGCCGACAAACCTGCTTTCCGGTGGCTGTTTGTCACCTGTTTGTCACCCGGTAACGGCAGCGTGGAGAGAAACTTTAGCGTGTAGGGCAAAGCCCTATGGGGGATGTAGGGCAAAGCCCTACAGTGCGGTTTGGAGCTAACGGGCATGGCGAGTAGCCGCCCCTGATTATGAAACTCGCCATGCCCGTTCCCCTTACCCCAACCCTCCCGCCTGCGTGTGTTGTTGGGGCTTCAGCCCCTTACAACCACGGCGTACCCCTTGCGGGTGCAGCGGGCGAGGGGGCAAACGAATCGCTGCGCGAGTTTCACGTTAACGCTTCGCCACTGGCGGCAGCGCCGCCACGCCGCTGATGATCGGCTGCACGGCGTTATCGCCTTCGGTGTGTACTTCAACCGTGCCGCCGTCGTTGCGCGCGGATTCTTCCGCTTTTTTGTTCATCACGATGATGCTGATGCGCCGGTTGACGGGATTGAGGGGGTCGTTCCTGTCGTACAGCACGGCTGAGGACAGACCCACCACGCGCACGATCTTGTCTTCGTCCATGCCGCCCGAAATGAGCTCGCGGCGCGAGGCATTGGCGCGATCCGCCGACAGCTCCCAGTTGCTGTAGCCTTTCCCGCCGGAGGAATAGGCCTGCGCGTCGGTGTGCCCGGACAGGCTCACCTTGTTGGGCACATTGTTCAGCGTCTGGCCGATTTCGTGCAGGATATCCCTGGTGTGGGGTTCGAGTTCCGCGCGCCCGGTCTGGAACATGGGGCGGTTCAGCTCGTCCACGATCTGGATGCGCAACCCCTCGCTGGTGATGTCCAGCAGAATCTGTTTCCGGAACGGCGCCAGCTTGGCATTAGCGTCTATGGCTTTTTCGATGTTGAGCTTCAGTTCCTTGAGCTTGATGAGTTCCTGGCGCAGGAATTCTTCCTGTGCCGCCTTGAGGTTGACGATTTTCTTCTGGGTCGGCAGGTCTCCCTGCTTCACCTGGCCTTCGCTGCGCGTCAGGTCTTTGCCGCCGCCCTTGATGACGCTGGAGCTGTCGCCGCTGCCCGATCCGCCCGCCAGCGCGACCTTGAGCGGGGTTTTGAAATATTCCGAAATGCCCTGCAGGTCGCCCTTGGCGGTCGAGCCAAGCAGCCACATCAGCAGGAAAAACGCCATCATCGCGGTGACGAAATCGGCGTAGGCGATTTTCCACGCGCCGCCATGGTGCCCGCCCGCCACCTTTTTGATGCGCTTGATTACGATTGGCCGTTTTTCGTCGTTTGCCATGATGCCGCAAAAATCAACGTTTCTGCTTGACGTGTTCTTCCAGTTCGAGGAAGCCGGGACGCTCGGAAGAGTACAGCGCCTTGCGGCCGAACTCGACCGCCATTGCCGGAGCGTAGCCGTTCAGGTTGGCGAGCAAGGTGACTTTGACGGTCTGGAACATCTTGCTGGACTCTTCCGCCTTTTGCTCCAGCAGGGTCGCCAGCGGGCCGACGAAACCATAAGCCAGCAGGATACCGAGGAAAGTGCCCACCAGCGCGTGCGCGATCAGTATCCCCAGCTCGGCGGGCGGGATGCCGACCGATTCCATGGTATGCACCACGCCCATCACCGCCGCGACGATGCCGAAGGCCGGCATGGCGTCGCCCAGCTTGGCGACCACGTGCGCCGGCACCAGCGCCTCGTGATGGTGGGTTTCGATTTCCACGTCCATCAGGTTCTCGATTTCCATCGCATTGAGATTGCCGCTCACCATGATGCGCAGGTAATCGGTCATGAACTCGACCACATGGTGGTCAGCCAGCACTTTCGGGTATTTGGCGAAGACCGGGCTTTCTTCCGGCTTCTCGACGTCGCCCTCGATGGACATCAGGCCTTCCTTGCGGATTTTTCCCAGCAGTTCATAGAGCAGCGCCATGAGCTCCATGTAGTTGTCCTTGGAGTATTTGGCGCCTTTCAGCACCGAGGGCAGCGCCTTGAGGGTGGCCTTGATGGTCTTGCCGCTGTTCCCCACGAAGAAAGCGCCAACGGCAGCGCCGCCGATCATCAGCAGCTCGACCGGCTGGAACAGCGCCGCCAGGTGCCCGCCCGCGAGCACAAAGCCGCCAAACACAGAGGCGCTGACCAGCACGTACCCGATTATTACCAGCATGAACGGCTCCCTTGCGGCTTGAGATTGCGTGTGCCGCCAGGTTTGGCGAGCTCACGAACGGACCTCGCCGTGACTGCATGCGTGACAGCACGTAAGGCGATAGCGGCAGGGAAGGGAAAAACTTTAACGTGAAACTCGCGCGGCGAGGGCTTCGCCCTCTCTCCCTCTGGGAGAGAGTAGAGTGAGGGAACGGGCATGGCGAGTAGCCACCCCTGATTATGAAACTCGCCATGCCCGTTAGCGGCAACGCGGGGTTCGCGTGACGGCGGAATTCGTGATGATTTGATTCGCGGGGTTGCCCATTTCCGATACCGGCGGGAAGTTTCTGTTTTTTGTTTTGCCTGCGCGGGAAGGCGGGCGGCAAATGCCGCAAATATAGTTGTCATACAGCTCGTTGGTGTGTACGACAAACTGTCCGCCGCATTCCGTGCAGTCGGCCAGTTGCAGCATTTTTGCGTTGCAGAAGCGCACCAGGAACCATGCCCGCGTGATGCTCAGCACGGGTTCGTTTCCGCTGACGTCAATTTGCTCGAGGTACAGGCGATAGCCCTTGATCAGCGCTTCGACACCGGACAGGCCGGCATTTTTCACCAGAAACCGGTAAATGCCCATGAACAGCGAAGAATGAATATTGGGCGACCAGCTCATGAACCAATCCGTCGAGTAGGGCAGCATGCCCTTGGACGGCGAAACGCCTTTGATTTCCTTATAGAGCCTGAGCAGGCGCTCGCGGCTCAGGGCCGTTTCCTCCTGCAATAATTGCAACCGCGCCCCCAGTTCGATCAGCTCTGCGGCAAGCCGGATTTGGTACGCTTCCGTGACTACGCTTTTATTGCGCATGGCGACCGCTTCCCGGGGGCGATTCGAACTCAGACCGCAAGCACTTCCACCGGGCTGCCCGCCATGAGGATGGCGGTGTGCGCCTGCGACATCATCCGGTCCTTGCTGTAATCGGTGACCATGTTGAGCAGCAGTTTCTCGTCGAAGCGGAAGCGGCATAGCAGCAGGTTGGAGGATGCCATCTTGAGCAACTGGGCGGGGCTTAACCCGGCGATGAGCTCGGCCATTTCCTCGTTGATGCCGAGGCGGAACAGGGATGCCGCCTTGTCCTCCTGAATCATCTGCTTCGCCAGCAACATATAAGACAGATTGGCTTCCCTGATTTCTTCATGCAATTGCGCTGAATTCATGGCTCGTCCCCTCGCAAGTTAACAACGCTGTTTTTCCCAGCGGTTGTATCTTGCTGCGCGAACGAAAAGAAAGAAATCGGAAGTTTTCCGATTTCTTTGTAGGAATTTTCCTTACACGAACAACAACGCCCTTCCGCGTGACGGGAAAGGTGCGTCTCTACGCGGTTTCAGGCAGGAACCCGGTGCCAAGGAACACGCATCGGTTTGGTTATCGGCTGTGTTTGCGGAAACTTTAGGGTGCTTCAAAAAAATACCGAAGCCGGGTTGAGGGCGCCTCTAAAAATCCAAATTTGCGAGCACCCGCTTCGCGGGTTGCCCGCTTGCCACACTTCGCCGCAATACGGCGTTGCTCACAAAAATTTACTCCTCACCTATCGCGCATATGCCGCGTCGCAATTTATTGCTCGTGCCTTGTCCTGCCTGGCGCTTTGAATTTTCAGAGGCACCCTTGACAACTCACTTGTGCAGCAAGATTGCCGATTGCTCTGCCCACTGTGCCAGCGGGTCGCGCGCGTAGCCGCTCTTGCCGAACAGTTGCCAGCGGCCGATCACATAGCACAGCAGCAGGTTGGCCAGCGCGCCCGAGTCCGTTCCGGCGTCCAGTTCACCCTGGGTCACGGCGATGCGCAGCGCCTGTTTTAGCGTGGCCTCGACGCGATCCAGGAACTGGTTGATGCGCGCTTGCAGGCGTTCGTCCTCGTTCACCAGCGCGTCGCCAGTCAGCACGCGCGTCATGCCGCGATTCTTCTGCGCGAAGCCCAGCAGCATGGCGACGACGCTTTCGGCCTGCTTTAACCCGCCGGCTTCCTCGGCAGTGATCTTGTTCGCCAGCCCGAACACCGTCTGTTCGATGAACTCGATCAGCCCCTCGAACATCTGGGCCTTGCTGGCGAAATGGCGGTACAGGGCCGCTTCCGAAATATCCAGTTTCGCCGCCAGCGCGGCGGTGGTGATCTTCTCTCCTTTCGGTTGCTCCAGCATTCCGGCAACGGTTTGCAGAATTTGCAGCTTGCGTTCACCCGGTCTGGCTGGCATGGCATCCCCTTTTCAAATCAACCGCGACAATGCGCGCGGCAACTGCATCGCGCTGGCAACCTTCACGTCCGCGCAAGCCGGTAAACGTGTCGCGGAACTCACCCATACCGTTCTCATTCCGAGCCGCTTGGCGGTCAGCAGGTTTTCCGCGCTGTCCTCTACCATTATGCAACGCGCCGGATCCAGGCGGTATTTGCGCAACAGATGCACGAATCCGGCCAATTGCGGTTTGGGCCGGTAGCGCGCGTGTTCGATCGCGAAGACGCCATCGAACAAATCATCCACGCGCAGCAGTTTCAGCACGGCTCGCGCGTAATGCAGCGGCGCATTGGAAAACACCAGTTTTCTGCCAGGCAATTTCTTCAGCGCGTGGCGCAGGCGCGGCTCGCGCAATATCATCTGCGGCAACCGCGGAAACTGGTGCGTATGCCACAGGAAATGATCCGGGTCGGTAGCATGGTGCCGCATCATCCCGCTCAGGGTCGCGCCGTAGCGCTGCCAGTAATGCACGCGCAGCCCGTTTGCCTCCGCCTCGCCCAGCCGCAGGTGCTGCTGCAAATAGGCTGTCATGCTGCGGTTGATATGCGGGAAGATATGCGCAGTCGCGTTGTGCAGGGTGTTGTCGAGATCGAACACCCATACCGGGTTTTTCATTTATGTTGCCAGCCACGGATGAACTTATGGGTACCTCAAAAACTCAAGTTATTCTGACGAATAAACGGATCGCTTGCCGGGATGCGAGGAGAGTTTGGCGACAATCCGGTTTCCTTGTGCGGTGGATGCCTCTTCAAAGGACACGCCGTGCTTGCGCAGGTTTACGGCGGCTTTCCCTTCGCCCCATTCAAATTTCGTCGCGCATCTCTAATCCCTGCGGGACTTGCTTACAGCTTATACCCCCGGTGCAGCGCCACCACGCCTGCGGCGAGGTTGAAGTATTCCACCAGCGACAGGCCCGCCTGCTCCATCATCTGCTTGAGTTCTTCCTGCGAAGGGTGCATGCGGATGGATTCCGCGAGATAGCGATAGCTGTCCGCATCACCGGCGACCAGCTCGCCCATCTTCGGCAGCAGCTTGAATGAATAGGCGTCGTAGATCGGCTCCAGCGGTTTCCACACTCTGGAAAACTCCAGCACCAGCAGCCGTCCGCCGGGTTTGAGCACGCGCTGCATTTCGCGCAGCGCGGCCTCCTTGCGGGTGACGTTGCGCAGGCCGAAGGCGATGCTGACGCAGTCGAAATAGTTCGCGGGAAAAGGCAGGCATTCCGCGTCGCATTGCGCCACGGGCATGACCATGCCGTCGTCCAGCATGCGGTTGCGCCCGACGCGCAGCATGGCATTGTTGATGTCGGTGAGCCACACCTGGCCGCTGCTGCCGGCGCGCCTGGCGAACTGGCGCGACAGATCGGCCGAGCCTCCCGCCACGTCCAGCACGCGCTCCCCTGTGCGCACGCCGCTGATCTGGATGGCGAAGTGCTTCCACAGCCGGTGCAGGCCGAGCGACATGAGATCGTTCATCACGTCGTATTTCCCGGCGACGGAATTGAATACTTCCGCCACGCGCCGGGCTTTTTCTTCTTCCGGGACGGTCTCGAAACCGAAATGGGTAGTGCCGGTCATCGCTTTAGGGCGCCTCTAAAAATCCAAATTTCGTCGCAATACTGCGTTGCTCACAAAAAATTACTCCTCACATATCACACATATGCCGCGTCGCAATTTTTTGCTCGCGCCTTGTCTTGCTTAGAACTTTGAATTTTTAGAGGCGCCCTTTAATGTCCGCATCCGCCAGAGGAACAGGTGGCGACAGGAGGCGCATCGCCGGGCTCGCGGCTCGCGCCAGCGGCTTCCAGTTGATCGAGGTAATCCTGCCACATTGCATTCTGATTCCGGCCCAGCTCGCGCAGGTATTCCCAGGTGTACAGGCCGCTGTCGTGACCGTCGTCGAAAACTACCTTGATGGCGTAACTGCCGGTCGGCTCGATGTCGAGCACCTCCACGTCTTTCTTGCCGACTTGCAGGGTTTCCTGCCCCGCGCCGTGCCCGCGCACTTCGGCGGAGGGTGAATGCACGCGCAGGAACTCGTAAGGCAGGCGGTAGCGCGCGCCGTCATCGAAAGCGATTTCAAGTTGTCTGGATTGCTGGTGCAAAGTAATTTCTGTCGGATTGGGCATAAGTTATAGCGAGCGAATTTTGTTGAGCAGTGCGGTGGTGGAACATTCATGCAGGAACGGGATGCTGCGTACCGTGCCGCCCCATGATTGTACCTCGGTTGCGCCGACAATGGCGTCCGGCTTCCAGTCGCCGCCCTTTGCCAGCACGTCCGGGCGGCAGGCGAGAATGAGGGCCAGGGGAGTATCCTCGTCAAAGGGCACAACCAGGCTGACCGATTCGAGCGCGGCCAGCACGGCCATGCGGTTTTCTTCCGAATTTACCGGGCGGTCGCCGCCTTTGCCGAGGCGCTTTACCGAGGCATCGCTGTTCACGCCCACCACCAGCGCCGCGCCCAAGGCGCGCGCCTGCGCCAGATAGGTGACATGGCCGCGGTGCAGCACATCGAAACAACCGTTGGTGAAGACCAGGGGGCGCGGCAGCGCGGCAGCAAGCGCCGCAAAATCCGAGCGGGTGCAGATTTTTTGCTCGAAGTCCGGCGGTGTGGTCATGCGGGGTTGATTCCGGTTCCGGTCCGAGCCGCAATCAGTCGAGGTATTCGAACACCTTCACCACTCGCAGCACGCCGCCTGTCGTGCTGGCAATCTCGGTTGCGGCTTCCGCTTCCTTGCGGTAAACCAGGCCCATCAGGAACACCGTGCCGTTTTCGGTGATGACCTTGATGTGATCGGCCTGGAATGCCTTGTTGTTGAGAAAGCGCAGCTTCACGTCGGCGGTGATGATGCTATCGCTGCTGCGCGAGGTGATGCCGGTGGTGCCGGATATGACCAGCTCGTTGTTGATCGCCTTTACGTTCTGTACGCCGGCGGCTATTTTCCCCACTTCTGACCGGGTTTCCTCGCTCGGCACCTCGCCGGTGATGAGCACGTGGCGGTTGAAGCTGGTGACATTGATGTGCGTGGCGTTTTTGTATTTGGCGCTGATCTGGCTGACGGCCTTGTTTTCGATGCTCTCGTCTTCGATGAACGCGCCGGTCGTGCGGCGATCCCCCGCCATCAGCGCGCCGGTGCCCACCCCGGTGGCGACAACGGGAAAACATCCCTGCAACGCGCCAAGCGCGGCAGCAAGCAACAAACAGGCAAGGTAACGCATTATTCGCCTCCCAGCAGTAAATGGTCTATCGCATCGCACAGGCAATGCAAGGCCAGCAGATGCACTTCCTGAATCCGCGATGTCCGGCCCGCATTGACGCAGATATGGAAATCGCCCGCCTCCAGTATTTCGCCTATCGCGCCGCCTTCGTGGCCGGTGAGCGCGATGACGCGCATGTCGCGCTCGTGGGCGGCATGGACGGCTTCCACCACATTGATCGAGTTGCCGCTGGTGGAAATGGCGATCAGCACGTCGCCCGCCATCCCGAGCCCGCGCACCTGCCGGGAAAACACCTGGCTGTAATCGTAATCGTTGGCGATGGAAGTCAGCACCGAGCTGTCGGTGGTCAGCGCGATGGCGGCCAGGGCCGGGCGCTCGACCTCGAAGCGGTTGATCAGTTCGGCGGCAAAATGCTGCGAGTCGGCAGCCGACCCCCCGTTCCCGCAACACAGGATCTTGCCGTCGTTCATCAGGCACGCCACCAGAGACTGGGCGGCATCGGCAATCGGTTGAGCCAGGGTGTCTTTTACCTGAAGCTTGGTTTGTGCGCTGTCGTCGAAGTTATTGCGGATTCTGTCTGCCAGATTCATCAATTTGTTTGCCTGCCGTGTCGTTGTTCCAAGGCGCGATATTACCCGAAATCAGCCGCCAAAAGCATCCCTTACCCACTCGATGCCGGAGCCGTCCAACGCCGGCAGCAGCACCGCGTCGAAGCGGCAGGGCGGGATGCGCGCCAGCGCGGCCAGGTAATGCTGGGCGGAGCGCACCAGTTTCCCCTGTTTGGCCGCGCCGATGCTGGCTGCGGCGCCTCCGAAATCGCCCCGGCTGCGCAGGCGCACTTCGGCGAACACCAGCGTATCGCCGTCCTGCAAGATCAGGTCTATCTCGCCAAAGCGGCAGCGGTAATTCTGTTGCAGCAGCTTGAGCCCGCGCTGTTGCAGAAACTGCGCCGCCAGTTGCTCGGCGCGCGCGCCGCTTGCGACGCGCGCGCTCATGGCCGGGGATCGAGCGGTAGGCCCCGCCCCTGTTTGATCTGCGCCGGAATGGCTTTGCGCTGGAACTGGTGGTTGCTGTTCAGGCTGATCTGGCCGGTCACGCCGTCCAGCGGCAGCTCGGTGCGGTAGGCGTTGTCGAGCATGATGTGCAGCAGGCGGAACGCATCTATTCCGAGCGCGTACAGCCGCTCCATATCGGGCTCCAGCGACTGGTCGGGGCGCGGGTAAACCATCACGGCGGGGTGTTCCGGCTGCAACAGCCACGGCATATCCACGAAACGGGTGTTGTTGAGGTCATAGTTGGTCAGCGTATCGGTGTTGCCGTTGAATAATTGCGAGGTGGCGTAAACCGGTATCGCGATATCCAGGTAGGGGTGAATCAGCCGGGCTTTTTCGGTATCGGCTGCAAGGAACACCATATTGCCCGGCGTATCGGGGAGATCGGCCAGCGCTTCGGGGTTGTTGCGGTAAACAATTTCCGACAGGATGTCTCCCCCCAGCGCCTTCCATTCCCCGGCAAACGCCTGGGATAGGCGCGCGGACAGGGGCGCGCCGGTCCTGACGATGGTCGCGCCGCGCAAGTTTGCCGCCGCAGCGAGTTGCGCGATCTGGCGAGCTTCCGCTTCCGCGGACAGGCCGAAGAAATACAGCCTGTCCGCGCCCCTCGCTTCGCCGATGTTGAGCGCCAGGGTCGGCACGGAGATTTCGGGATCGGCTGCCAGCGCCGCCACGCCATCGCGCGTCAGCGGCCCGGCCACTGCGACAGCGCCGTTCGCGATGGCTTTCGGATAAAGCGCGGTGATGTCCTTGCTTTCGTCGTCGGCCTCATACGCTATGACCGGCAGCGGCAGCGGCTGGTTGTTTGCTGCGGCCATGAAACCTTGCTGCACGATCCCCGCCGCGCGCCCAAATACTGCCGATTTGAGCGGCAGCAGCAGCGCGATATGCGGCTCCGGTTTCTCTGCGGCGGCGGGCGCTTCATCGGTGGCACAAGCCGGTCCGCTCACGTATAGTGCCGCCAACACAAAGAGCCGGGAGAAGATGGGTTGCATAGAGAGCAGAAACAGCAATTGGAGTGCGCATTATATGTAGTTGCCACCCCGATTGGGAATTTGCGTGACATCAGCCTGCGCGCGCTGGATGTATTGGCGTCTGCCGGGGCGGTTGCCGCCGAAGACACGCGCAACACCCTGCACCTGTTGAACCATTACGGTCTCGCCGCAAACCGGCTGCTGGCGCTGCACCGGCATAACGAGCGCGACGCTGCCGAGAAAATCGTTGCCCTGCTCGCACAAGGGCTGCCGGTAGCGATGGTAAGCGATGCGGGCACACCGGCGATCAGCGATCCCGGCGCGCTGGTGGTGGAAGCGGTGCGCGCGGCGGGGCATCGGGTTATTCCGGTTCCCGGCGCAAATGCCGCAGTGGCGGCGCTATCCGCATCCGGGTTGCCCGCCCCGCATTTTTTGTTCTACGGCTTCCTGCCCGGCAAGCCGTCGGCGCGGCGCCGCGAATTGCAGGCGCTCGCGGCGCTGCCGTACACGCTGGTGTTTTACGAAGCGCCGCACCGCATCCTCGAATGCGTTTCCGATTTGCGGGAGATTTTCGGCGGAGAGCGCCAGATCGCCCTCGCGCGCGAGCTCACCAAAATGTTCGAACACATCCACCGTTGCGCGCTGGCCGAAGCTACAGACTGGCTGAACAGCGACCCCGACAACCGGCGCGGCGAATTCGTGCTGCTGGTCTCCGGCGAGACCGCGCGGCATGAAGAGCTGGCCGAAGAAACCGCGCGCATCCTGGCGCTTCTGCTGAAAGAATTGCCGCTCAAACAGGCGGTGCATCTCGCGGCGGAGATAAGTGGCGCGGGGAAGAACGAGCTATACCGGCGTGCGCTGGAAATCAAGGGGCGCGAGTAGTCTCGATGTTGCCTGTTTCCGGTACGGCCTACGCCGTGCCGAACTTGGTTTCCACCATCACCCCGATCTCTTTGAGGAAAGGCGTGGGCAATACCCCGCCGGCGCAAACGATGATTCCGTCATTGGCCAGCTCGATGGCTTGCCCGTTCTGTTCCAGGTGAACCTTGTCGCGCTCGATGTGTTTTACGTTTGATTTGAGTAGTATTTTTATCCTGCCTTGCGCCTCCAGCGCTTGCAGCCGATCGCGGTTCTTTTGTTTTCCCCGCCCGAACGCATCGCTCCGGTAGGAGATGGCAACCGTGGTGCCCGGCTGGCCGGCGATGGCGATGGCCGCTTCCAGCGCGCTGTCGCCGCCGCCTACCACCAGGACGTGCAGGTTGCGGTACTGCTCCGGGTCTATCAGGTTGTAAACCACTTTCGGCAGCTCTTCGCCCGGCACCCCGAGCTTGCGCGGGGTGCCGCGCCTGCCGATGGCGAGCAGCACCGCGCGCGTTTCGTAAGATTGTTTCGCGGTCTTGACGATAAAGCCGCTGTCGGTGCGGGTAATGCTCTCCATGCGCTCGCCGAGATGGATTTTCATGCCGGTTTTTTTCAGGGCGCCGCTCCAGAACGCGAGCAGATCCTCCTTGCTGATCTCTTTCATTTTGACTTCGCCGATGAGGGGGAGCTTGACCGGAGCGGTCATGGCAATCTTGTTGCGCGGGTATTGGAAAATGGCGCCGCCGAGCGAGCTTTCCTGCTCCAGGATGACATGGCGCAGCTTTTTCTCCATCGCGCCCAGGCCTGCGGACAACCCGGCGGGGCCCGCGCCGACGATGACGACATCGAGCGGGTTGGCGCTGCCCTTGAGCCTGCCGATGGCCTCCATGGCCTGGCTGCCCTGCGTTGCGGCCTTGCGGATCAGGCCCATGCCGCCCAGTTCTCCCGCGATGAAAATCCCCGGCACGCTGGTCTCGAAATCCGGTTTGACATACGGGATGTCCATGCCGCGCTTCTCGGTGCCGAACACGAGGGTGATGGCGCCGTGCGGGCAGGACGCCATGCAGGCGCCGTGCCCGATGCAGACGGTGGGGTTGATCAGGCGCGCCTTGCCCTTGATAAGCCCGATCGCCCCTTCCGGGCAGGCGATGACGCACGCCCCCGAGCCGAGGCACTTGGCCGGGTCAATTGCCGGATGGAGCGACGAGGGTTCGGTCAGGCCCGCTTCCGTGGCTTCCTTGAACTGCGCGGCGGAAAGAGATTCCTTTCTGCTGCGGCTCCGGAAATAGAAAAACAGTATGGCCGCGAACGGCAGCAGATAAATGGCGAAACCGGAAATTTCAGAGTTCAACATGGCGCGGATTGTATGTTCGCCCGCAACCGGGCAAAGCGGCATTCCGACAAGCGGCGCAGCGGGGAGCGGGGCCGCCGATAAACGGCTGTCGGAAATGGAATTGCCGACAAATGGCATTGCCGTGCCGCACCGCTTGCTGGTTCAATGCGAGCCGGATTTTTTATTGTTCGGGAAGCAGATGAACGCGCAAACACAAAACCTGCCATTGGCGGAAAGGCGCAAGCCGGGGTCGCAGCTCCAGGCCGGGGGATGGCCGACGTTTCTGCTGGCGGTCAGCTTGCTGCTGGCGGTCGGATATGCCGCATCGCTCCAGAAACTATACAAGCCCGGCGACGAGATAGGTTACAACCTGGGGCTGGCCGGCGGCCTGATGATGCTGGCCCTGCTGCTGTATCCGCTGCGCAAGCGGGCAGGTTTCATGAAGGGGTTGAGCATCCTGCCCAAGTGGTTCAAGTGGCACATGGTGCTGGGCATTCTGGGGCCGTCGCTGATATTGTTTCACGCCGCATTTCGTATCGGCTCGGTCAATGCGGGGGTCGCGCTGGTGTGCATGCTGCTGGTGGCGGGCAGCGGCGTGTTCGGGCGGTTTTTTTATACCAAGATTCATCATGGCCTCTACGGAAGGCAAGCCTCGCTGAAAGAGATGCAAGCCGCAATGGCGCCGTCCGGCGAGGTCAAATCCCTGTTCGGCTTTGCCCCGGAAATCCAGCAAAGCCTGGAACGGTTTCAATCCGCCCATGCGGCGGGTGTGCCAGAAAGCGGCCGGTTTGGCGTATGGAATTTCATGTTGGCCGGATGGAATGCCCGGCGCCTGTCCGGGTCGCTGGCAAGAGATCTGCGTCTTGCCATGTACGCAAAGGCGCGCGAAGGAAAATGGAACGAGCCGCAAATGAAGCGCCTGGACGGGCTGTATAACGAGTACGCGAGGCTCATCCAATCGTATCTCGTGGCTACCCGTGACGTTGCCCAGTTCCATACCTATGAACGGTTTTTCTCGCTGTGGCACGTCTTTCATATCCCGCTGGTTTACATGATGGTGTTCAGCGCTATCTGGCATGTGATTGCGGTGCATATGTACTGATGTTCGCCCGGAATTTTCTTTTCCTGCCCGGTTGTATTGCCGCGCTGGCAGTTTTTTTATTTGCCGGCGCCATGCCGTCCCATGCCGGTTCGGTAAATGACTTGCTGTCGCCGGGCAAGGTGATCCGGGGGCACGCCAGGTACGAGAGCGATTGCGCCAAATGCCACAAGCGGTTCGATAAGGCCGCCCAGTCCGGCCTTTGCGGTGACTGCCACAAGGAAGTGAAGAAAGACCTGGCCGAGAAACGCGGCTACCACGGCCTCCGGAAAAAAGAAAAAGAGTGCCGGGAGTGCCACACCGAACACAAGGGGCGCGAAACCGGCATCGTGTTATTCGATGCGGACAGGTTTGACCATGAGCAAGCCGATTTTTTGTTGAAGGGCAAACATGCGGATGAAAAAGTGAAGTGCAAGGATTGCCACGTTTCCGGGAAAAAATACCGCGAAGCCCCTGCCTCCTGTAACAGTTGCCACAAAAAGGATGATAAACACAAGGGCGAACTGGGCGCCGACTGCGCCAGGTGCCATACCGAGAAAGACTGGAAGACAACCAGCTTCGACCATAACAAGACCGACTACCCTTTATCCGGCAAGCACGCGGATGTGAAGTGCAAAAGCTGCCATGTGACGGAAAAATACAAGAGCGCGCCGAAGCAATGCAGTTCCTGCCACAAGAAGGATGACGACAAGGCACACAAGGGCAATTTCGGGCCGAAATGCGAATCCTGCCACGCAGAGAAGGGATGGAAGGAAATCCTGTTCGACCATGACAGGAAGACCAGGTACCCGCTGCTGTGGAAGCACCGCGACGCGAAATGCACCGCCTGCCACAAGGGGGACGCCTACAAGGAAAAGCTGCAAACGACCTGCGCGTCGTGCCACAGGAAGGATGACGACAAGGTACACAAGGGCAATTTCGGGACGAAATGCGAATCCTGTCACGCCGAAAAGGGCTGGAAGGAAACCCTGTTCGATCATGACAGGAAGACCAGGTACCCGCTGCTGTGGAAGCACCGCGACGCGAAATGCACCGCCTGCCACAAGGGGGACGCCTACAAGGAAAAGCTGCAATCCAGTTGTATTGCCTGCCACCAGAAAGACGACAAGCACAAGGGGCAGGAAGGCAGGAAGTGCGAGTCCTGCCACGATGAGCGGTCATGGACCAAGGCAAAATTCGATCACCGGCAATCGCGTTTCCCGTTAACCGGCAAGCACGCTCCGGTCGAATGCAGGAAGTGCCATGCCGCACCCACATTCAAGGACGCCAAATCGGATTGCTGGTCATGCCACGAAAAACAGGATGCCCACAAGCGCCGTTTGGGGCCGCAGTGCGAAAGCTGCCACAACGCGCGCGACTGGAAGGTCTGGGATTTCGATCACGACAAGACCAGCTTCAAGCTGGAAGACGGCCACAGGAAAGCCGGCTGTTACGATTGCCACCGGAAGCCGGAAAGCAAAAAATTCAGCCTGCCTGCCACCTGTGGCGGCTGCCACGACAAGGACGATGTCCATGACGGCACCTTCGGGCGCCAGTGCGAGCGCTGCCACGATGCGGTCGCATGGAAAAACATCAGGGCGGTCGGTCGGGTGCTGCAATAGCGCCGAGGGCCGGAAATAATTCCTGGCTATTCATCCCGAACCCACCGGTTGGGAGTGCGCGGCAAGCCGCTGCTTTATAAAGCGGGAGCGAGCTCCCGCACTCCAGAAAACGAACGCGCGTAATGCGGAAGCCGCGGGCGAGCGGCCATAAATCAGGCGGCGGAACCGCAATCCTTCCTCCCTGGTCTGTGCAACACAAACGGGAGCCTGAGCTCCCGTTTTGCATCGAACATGAACCTGTGATTGCGCGATGAAGTTTTTTGCGGGCAGCCGCTGCGCGGCTTGCCTGCTTATCCCTTTCTGCGTCGGCCCGTAAAACCGAGCAAGCCCAAACCAGCCAGCAGCATGGCCCAGGTTTCGGGTTCGGGGACGGCAGCGATAGGGGGAGCCGTATCCCATAGCAGGAAAGCGTGAGTTTGGCCGGCTTTGTTGCGGGCATTCCCTACAATCCACCCGTTATCGTTGATGTCATTCGCTGTAAGCAGCACCCAGCCTGCACTGATGGTGCCAGCATCCAGCAAACTGTTGAGGTCAATTGTGGCGGTGCCATTCCACAGGGTGGCATGATAGGCAGTATTGCCAGCGGTAAGGGACCGCCCTGCGATCAGGCCAGCGTTGTTGATGGCAAGGGCTTCGCTATGAAGCCCACCCAGTGTGCCAAGATCGGTCATGGTGGTGCCATTCCAAAGGGTGGCGTGAGTAGCGGCGGCAACGGTCTGAGCCCACCCTGCGATTTGGCCATTGTTATTGATGGCAAGGGCCTGGCTGCGATTTCCGCCCAAGGTGCCGAGATCGGTGATAGCGGTGCCATTCCAGAGTGTGGCGTGCTCCATGGCAACATTGGCAACAACGGCGCCAGTGTGGGACCAGCCTGCGGTTTGTCCGACATTGTTAGTGGCGAGGGCTTGGCTGCTATAGCTGCTATGCCCCAAGGTGCCGAGGTCGGTAATGGTGCCGCCGTTCCAGAGGGTGGCGTGTGTGCCGCCACCAAGACCGGTGGTGGACCAGCCTGCGGTTTGGCCAGCATCGTTGATGGCGAGGGCTTGGCTGCTATTCCCGCCCAAGGTGCCGAGGTCGGTCATAGTGCCGCCATCCCAGAGGGTGGCATGATAGGTATTGCCAGCGGTAAGGGATCGCCCTGCGATCTGGCCGGTGTTGTTGATGGCATAGGCGGAGCTGGAAAGTCCACCCAGGGTGCCGAGGTCGGTCGCGGTAGTGCCGTTCCACAGGGTGGCATGAGCGGCAGTATTGCCTGCGGTCAAGGAATACCCTGCGACCTGGCCAGCATTGTTGATGGCGTAGGCGTAGCTGCTATGCCCGCCCAAGGTGCCCAGGTCGGTGAAGGTATAGCTCTGGGCATACGCCAAGGGAGTTATGCCGATGCCCAGCAGCACGAGCGCGGCGCAGGCGGTGGATGATGGGGTGCGTTTGGTCACGGGGTAATCCTCCTGATTGTGTTAATTGGGGAGTAGCGCGCAGCCTAGCAGGGCTCCGCAACGGTGTCTACTGTACTTTGGTACAGGTACAAGGCCTGGTCGCCTCCCCTTTTGCAAAGGGGGATCGGGGGATTTATATCCGGCGCGCATGGCATCCCCGCTCCCCCTTTTTTTGCGAGATGTGCAAAAAACCGCCCACTCCCGCGATTTCCCCGTTCATCCGATTTTTCTTCACGCTCGTTCCGGCAATTTTCATATCAACCAGCGGGTTTGAGAGGCCTGCGCGATTCCTATAGATTGCCTCCGACGTGGAACGGGAAGCATTTCCGGCTCCGCCATAAATGCGGCGGTAACCGGTTCCATTGGCTGTTCGCAAAACGGGTGTGGAGGCAGGTATGAAACGAAATTTGTCCGGCGATATTGGAGCCCTGTGCGGCTTTGTGGTGTCCATGACTATGGCGGTGTTTGTGATATCCGCCTTCTCGAATGCGGTTGCCGCTCCGGTTGTGTCGGCGCAGGCAAGACATGCCGCTTCCAGTTTCAATCACTTGAAAACCGGTTTTCCGCTAACGGGCGCTCATACGGCAGCAGCTTGCGAGACATGCCACATGGGAGGCGTCTTCAAGGGTACTCCGAAAGCGTGCGCGGGGTGCCACACGGTTGGCAGCCGCGCCAAAGCATCGCCCAAACCCGCCAACCACATTCAAACAAACCTTCCCTGTGAAAGCTGCCATTCCAGCACAGCCAGCTTTCAGGTGGCGACATTCAGGCATACCGGAGCCACTACCGGCTGCGCTGGCTGCCACAACAACGCGACCGCAGCGGGAAAGCCCGCGAGCCACGTGCAGACTGCGGCGGCGTGCGAGAGCTGCCACAAGAGCACCACCAGTTTCCTCGGCGCGGCGTTCAGCCACACCGGTATCACTACCGGCTGCGCGAACTGCCACAACGGCATCGCTGCACCCGCCAAACCGGGCAACCACATCCCTACGGCAATTACCGGTTCCCTGGATTGCAATGCCTGCCACATCGGCACGTCAACGTGGTCCAGCGAGAAGATGAACCATAACGGCGCCCAGGGCGGAGGGCCGGTCTACTGTGTTACCTGCCATCTTTCCGGCGCAGCTTACGCGGGCAACATGCAGAAAAAGAGCCATGAGGGGGCCTCAACGGCCAGAGATTGTTCGTCATCCGGCTGCCACAGGCCGAAAGGCACAAAGGGTAGCGCGTATGGGGCATGGGACTGAGTTTTGTGCGGGTGAATTATTGCGAATTTTTGTCGCTTATGAGCCAGCTCGTCACATTTTTTGAGAAGGTTTCCGGCTTGTCCGGCTTATCAGGGTTTTGGAATGAAAAAATTGAAAATGTTTTGCGCGTTTTTTGCACTGCTGGCGTTGGCGGGTATTTTTTCCGGCCAGGCATCAGCCGAGATGCTCGACGATATTGTTCTGCATACCGAGAAGGGCAAGGTCGTTGCCACGATCAGGCTGGCGGGGCCGGTGCAGTATTTGCGGCACTTCCCCGCACGAAAAGGGAAGCAACTGGAAATTTACTACAACATATTGGCCGACACTGGTTCCCGCGATCAGTGGCAGGACTATGAAACACACAAATCCCCCCCTTCGGATTTGATACCGGGTTTTACCGTTACGACCCGCGACCGGAATACCCAACCCAAGCTGGTCGTCCAGTTCATGCGCCCCGTTGAATTCAGCGTGCGCGGCGGCAAGAACAACCGCAGCATTCTGATTATCATCCAGCAGCAAGCGTCGCCCGCCGCGCTGCCAGAACTGCCGGAAATCGAGGGCGCTCCCGAGGAATCGCCGGGCCCGGAAAGCGCGCCCGCCGCTTCCCCATCGGCAAGCCGGGCCGCGGAGCACGATGGCCAGGCAACGGCCTTGACGGTGAAAGGGCGCGATGCATTGTTGCTGTTCGATTATGCTGCGGCAGCAGAAAAATTCGGCGCGCTGTTGCAGTTGCCGCCCAACAAATACACGCAAGATGCGCAGGAGTGGCTGGGCGTCGCCAGCGAGGGCGCAAACCGGCCGGAGCAGGCAAAAGCGGCATACGAGCAATACCTGAAGCGCTACACGACAGGGGTCGGCGTGGCGCGGGTTAAAGAGCGCCTCGCCAGGCTGCCCTCCGTCCGGCCAGCGCAGGAATCTGCGGCGGTCACCGTTGCACCGGTTCCTGCCGCGCGGAAAGAGGAAGCAGCCGGGAAAACCGCGCTTCCTCCCGTTGCGGGCGAACCGGAGCCCGCCGTTGCCTTGCCTCCGGATCGGGTGGAAGAAGCGGACAAACAGGCGGGCGCGCTGATGGCGAAAGGGCGCGAAGCGTTGCAAACCAATGATTATGGTGCGGCGATCGAGGCTTTCAACAAACTGCTGTTGCTGCCAGACAACCGGTACACGCAGGATGCGCAGGAATGGGTCGGTGTTGCCAGGGAACGCGCCGGCCAGAAGTTCAAGGCGAAGCTGGAATATGAGTCATATCTGAAAGCGTATCCCGGCGGCGAAGGCGTGGCGCGGGTCAGGGAGCGGCTGGCCAAACTGTCCGCCGTTCCGCCCCCCCCTGCCGCCGCAAAACCGGAGGGCGCCGGCGTGAAAGCGGGGCCGCAAACCGTGAAGTACGGCAGCGTGTCCGCGTATTATTACCACGGCGCAAGCCGCACCGACACCACCACGGTGATAGGCGGCGTGCCGACCCCATCCACGCTCACGCTGGTTGACCAGTCGCTGCTGCTGACCAGCGTCAACGCGGGCATGCGTTCCCGCAGCGATGAGATTGACAGCCGCCTGGTCTTCCAGGATACCTACAGCAAGAATTTTCTGGCTGGCCAGGCCAGCGCGAACAAACTGAACTCCGCCTATTTCGATTTCAAAAACAAGGTGCATCACTACTCCGGTCGCGTCGGGCGACAATCCGCGACCGGCGGCGGCATACTGGGGCGGTTCGACGGCGCAGTGGCCGGATACGGGTTCATGCCGAAATGGCACGCCAACGCGGCGGGCGGGCGCCTCGTTGATTTCTCTGCCGGCTCCAAACCGGTTTTTTACGGCGCCAGCCTGGACATGGGCACCTTCAATGAAAGCTGGGGCGGATCGCTCTATCTCATCAACCAGACGATAGACGGCATCGGCGACCGCAAGGCGGCGGGTGCGGACATGCGGTATTTCGACGCGAGCAGGAATGTCTTTGCCACGCTGGACTACGATTTTTCCTTCTCCGTGGTGAACATGGCCCTGTTGCAGGGAACGGTAAGCGGAGAAAACGGGACGACCTACAACTTCCTGGTGGATCACCGGAAGACGCCATCCATCAGCACCCGCAACGCGCTGAACGGCGCGCCCGCATCATCTGTTACTACCTTGCTGCAAGCCGGATGGACAGAGGCCGGCTTGAAGGCGCTGGCAAAAGCGCGCACGGGCACCGCCAACCTGGCGCAAGCCGGCGTTTCCCGCCAGATCAGGGAAAACTGGATGCTGGGCAGCGACATCAAGGTATCGAATGTCACGGGAATGCCGGCCAGCGGAACGAACCCGCTGCTGGAGGGAGCGGTGGCCGCCACGCCCGGAACCGGCAGCGAATGGGCGCTGACCGCGCAACTGATAGGCAGCAGCCTCTTTTCCGCCCGCGATGTGTCGGTGCTCGGCGCGAGCGTCAACGCGAGCCAGTTGCTGAAAGGGCAATCCCTGCTGCTTTCCAACCACTCGGTGCTGCGCGAGAAGTGGATGTTGGACGCATCGTTGCGCCTGTACCGGCAGAACGACAACCCGGGCGGAAAGCAAACCATAACCACGCCCATACTCAAGGTCTCTTATCAGGCGAAAGACCGGTTGAACCTGGAAGCGGAGGGCGGTTACGAAATCACCGGCAACACGCCCGCAAATGGGCCCTATGAAAAAACGACCCGGAAGTTCTTTTCGCTGGGCATGCGCGGAGACTTCTGAGAGCTTGCAAAAATTCGCCACGAGCGAATTTTTCTCAAGGGTACTTCAAACGGGCATGGCGAGTAGCCACCCCTGATTATGAAACTCGCCATGCCCGTTTCCCCCACCCTACCCTCCCCCAAGGGGAGAGGGGACGAGGCCCTCGCTGCGCGAGTTTCACGTTAAAAATAGGCGCAGGGCGCGCGAAGCAGTTTATTTACTCCTGAACCCTCGGTCTCGGCCGCTTGCCAACCTTCACCTGAACCACCACTTCGCTCTGGTTGCGCAGGAGCTTGAGCAGGGCGATCTTGCCGGGCGGCAGGCCGGCAATGATTTCCAGCATGGTGCTCGAATCGGCCAGCGGCCTGTTGTCCACTGCGGTAAGAATGTCGCCCGCCCTTACGCCCGCCTTGTCCGCCGGGCTGCCGCGCACCACTTCGGAAATCAGCACGCCCTGCGCGCTGCCGAGCTTGAACGATTCGGCCAGTTCCGGCGTGAGCTCCTGCACCGCGACGCCTATCCAGCCGCGCGTCACCGAGCCGTTCTGGATGATCTGCTCCATGACGATTTTCGCCGTGCTGATGGGAATGGCAAAACCGATGCCGAGCGAGCCGCCGTTGGGCGAATAGATCGCGCTGTTAATGCCGATCAGATTGCCGTTTACATCCACCAGCGCGCCGCCGGAGTTGCCGGGGTTGATGGCGGCATCGGTCTGGATGAAATTCTCGAACGTGTTCAGGCCGAGATGGTTGCGCTTCAGCGCGCTGATGATGCCCATGGTCACGGTCTGACCGACATCGAACGGGTTGCCGATGGCGAGCACGATGTCGCCCACATGCGCCTGATCGGCGCCGGCAAAGGTTATGGCGGGCATGTCGCCGGGCAGGTCAACCTTGATGACGGCCAGGTCGGTTTCGGGATCGGAGCCGATAACGCGCGCCCTGGCCTTGCGCCCGTCGGCCAGCGCCACCTCGATCTGGTCGGCGGCCTCGATCACGTGATGGTTGGTGAGAATGTAGCCGTCATGGCTGACGATGACGCCGGAACCCAGGCCGGAACTTTTTTGCGCGGTGCCGTCCTCGAACGGATCGCCGAAAAAGAAGCGGAAATTCGGGTCGTTCATGAACGGGTGGTTGGGGATTCTCACCGTGCTGCTGGTAAAAATGTTCACCACTGCGGGCATGACTTTCTTTGCCGCCATGCTGAAGCCGGCCACCTGCATTCTGCTGCCGCTGTCCGGCGTGTTCTCGTGCAGCGTCACCACGCCGCTGCGCGCGGCGGTCGGCAGCAGCGACGGCTTCAGCGTGTGGATGACAAACAGCGCGGCCAGCCCGATGGTGGCGGCCTGCGAGAACAAAAGCCAGTACTTGCGCATGATATGATGAAGCCGTGAATTAAGCGGCGGAGCCGGCATGTTGCTGAATGAATTGCGGGATTATATCGGAAGCCTGCTCGATGCCGGGCGGTTTAGCGACTACTGCCCGAACGGGGTGCAGGTGGAAGGCCGGGCGGAAGTGCGGAAAATCGCCAGCGGCGTCACCGCCTCGCAACGCTTGCTGGATGCGGCCACCGCGTGGGGAGCGGACGCTATCCTGGTGCATCACGGTTACTTCTGGCGCGGTGAAGATGCCGCCATCACCGGCATCCGGAAGCACCGGCTGGCCCATCTGTTGCGGCACGATGTCAGCCTGCTGGCCTACCATTTGCCGCTGGATGCCCATGCCGAAGTCGGCAACAACGCGCAGCTCGGCAAGTGCCTCGGCATGGTGGAGCGGGGAAGGTTCGGCGAGCAGGGCATTGCCTGTTACGGCGAACTGGCGCCGGCGCAAACGCTGGCGCAGTTTTCCGCGCGCATCGCGGTTGCCCTGCAACGCGCGCCGCAAGTGATCGGCGATGGCGAGCGCATTATCCGGCGCATCGCATGGTGCAGCGGCGCGGCGCAGGGCTATTTCGAGGCGGCTGCCGGGCTGGGCGTGGATGCATTCCTGACCGGCGAAATCTCCGAGCAGAATGTGCATGTGGCAAATGAAACCGGCGTGGCTTTCATCGCGGCGGGGCACCATGCCACCGAACGCTGCGGCGTGCGGGCGCTGGGCGAGCACCTTGCCGCGCGATTCGGCGTGGAACACCGGTTCTTCGATCTGGATAACCCGGTCTGACCTGCTACAGGGCGCCTCTAAAAATTCAAAATCCTGATGAAACAACTAGCCATTCCACTAGGCTACCAAAAGACGGTAGCCAAGTGGCTGGTTATAAGCGAGACAAGGCGCGAGAGAAATTGTAGCGCGCCGCATATGTTTGATATGTAAGCGTTAAAATTTCTTGAGCAACGCAGTATCGCGACGGAGTTTGGATTTTTAGAGGTGTCCTACAGCGGACCCCAGCCCATGCGGCGGGCCGGAATCAGAGCGCGCCCGCACCGGCTTGCGCGATTTGGCCGTCCTGGAACGAGCGCACGCCGCTGATGCCCAGCCCGCCGATGACCCGCCCGTCGCGCAGCAGCGGCACGCCGCCTTCGGCGGGGATCACGCCCGGCAGGGCGAGGTGGATCAGGCGACCGCTCAGCACGGCGTCTTCCGAGGCCTTGGTCGGACGCTGGAAGGCAACCGCCGCATGAGCCTTGCAAATGGCGGTTTCCACGCTGCCGAACTGGGTGTCGTGGCCGCGTTGCAGATAGAGCAGGTGGCCGCCATCATCCACCACCGCGATGACCACCCGCCACTCGTTGCGCAGCGCCTCGGCTTCGGCGGCGGCGGCGACGCGCCTGGCGTCGTCGAGCGTGAGCACGGATTTCCCTTGGGGGCCATGAGGAGGAGAAGCGCTGGCCATCTCACCGCACCGCCAGCGCGCCGAATATCCGGTCGCGGATGGCGTCCACGCTGCCGGTGCCAGGAATGTTGGCATAGCGCGGCGCGCGCGCATCGCCGGATTTCGCCCAGGCGGAGTAATACTGCACCAGCGGTTTGGTTTGCTCGTGATAAACCTCGAGGCGTTTTATCACGGTGTCTTCCTTGTCATCCGGGCGCTGCACCAGATCTTCGCCGGTCACGTCATCCTTGCCGGGAACCTTGGGGGGATTGAATACGACATGGTAAGTGCGCCCGGAGGCGAGGTGGGCGCGGCGCCCGCTCATGCGCTGGATGATGTCGCTGTCCGGGACCTCGATTTCCACCACGAAATCAATGTCAATGTTGGCGTCCTTCATTGCCTGGGCTTGCGGGATGGTGCGCGGGAAACCGTCGAACAGGAAGCCGTTGGCGCAGTCCGCTTCCTTGATGCGCTCTTTCACCAGGCCGATGATGATGTCGTCCGACACCAGTTTTCCCGCGTCCATCACCTGCCTGGCGGCAACGCCCAGCGGCGTGCCCGCCTTGACTGCGGCGCGCAGCATGTCGCCGGTGGAAATCTGCGGGATGGTAAAATTTTCCTTGATGAAGGTTGCCTGGGTGCCTTTACCGGCGCCGGGCGGGCCGAGCAGAATAAGTTTCATGGTTAGCTCCTTTGACTAAAAACCTCAATTCAAGCCACATAACCGGCGATTTGGCTGGCGTCTTTTGCCAGCTTAGTCGAAATAATAGCTGGCGGTTACATCAGAGAACACAGAGTACACAGAGAAATCAGCGGTGTTGCACGTTTTCATGGCACACCAAAAAAGGTGATCCAATTCCCGGGGCCGACCGTTTGTTTTTACTCTGTGATCGCTATGGCTAACAGAGTGCTAGGGTTGATGGGTAGCCGGATTATACGCCGCGTCAAATTGCTTGCGGACAACGTGCAAGTCATGCTCAGTATCCACTCCGGCGTGCGGAGCATCTTGTGTGATGGTCACGCCGATTTTGTAACCGTGCCACAGCGCGCGCAATTGCTCCAGCGCCTCGATTTGTTCCATGGCGGCGGGCGCGAGCCGGCGGAAGATGCGCAGGAATCCGGCGCGGTAGGCGTAAATGCCGATGTGGCGCAGCGCCGTGAAATTTTCCGGCAATATTCCGCCTTCCCCCCATTTCCGGCTTGCGGGGGGTTGCGCAAACGCATCGCGCGGCCAGGGAATCGGTGCGCGGCTGAAATACAGCGCGTTGCCCTGTTTGTCCAGCACCGCCTTGACGATGTTGGGATTGCGCAGCATCTCCGCATCGCGGATGGGGTGGCAGGCGGTGGCCACGGCGCATTCCGGATGATCGTGGAGGTGCAGCGCGACGGCGCGGAGCAGTTCGGGCGGAATGAGCGGCTCGTCGCCCTGCGCGTTGACCACGATGGTGTCGTCCGCCCAATCGTGCTGTTCGACGACCTCGGCGATGCGGTCGGTGCCGCTGGCATGATGCGCATGGGTGAGGCAGGACTTGAAGCCGTGCTCATGGGCTGCCGCGGCAATGGCGTGGTGGTCGGTGGCGATCCAGACCTGCTGCGCGCCGCTCTTCGCCGCCTGCTCGGCAACCCTCACCACCATGGGTTTGCCGGCAATCGGCAACAGCGCCTTGCCGGGCAGCCGGGTGGAGGCGAAACGTGCCGGAATGACGACATGGAATTTCAGCATCGGGATGTCAATACGAAAAAACGATCACCGTTCACTTGCGGTTAATGCCTGCCCTGCTTTGGGCAGAGCGGGCGGGTTGCCGTAGTAGAACCCATCCGGCGTTTTACCGTCAAGCGCCGTGTGCGGCCTGCGGGGCAATTTGGGGGCAGGTTCGCCGTTGCGATTGCCGTTGCGATTGCGATTGACAGGGGCCGAGAAAATCCGGAAACTTCGCATCGTGCCGATTTGATTCTCAGCTTGCGGGGCACGTAAAACATACCAGCTAAAGCGTTCAACCCGTTTTGGCGCAAGCTGGACGGGTTTTGCTTTTCCGCTTCCGCAAAACCATTTTTTCAAGATATTCATTTTGAACACATCAAACAGCATCGGCATCGTCAGCGCGCAGCGCGCGCACTTCGACACCCCGCTCACGTTCCAGAGCGGCGCGGTGCTGCCGCGCTACGATCTGGTGTACGAAACCTACGGCACGCTGAATGCGGGCAAGTCCAACGCGATCCTGGTCTGCCACGCGCTGTCCGGCCACCATCATGTGGCCGGCTATTATGCCGACGACCCGAAAAATGTGGGCTGGTGGGACAACATGATCGGCCCCGGCAAGCCCATTGATACCCGTAAGTTTTTTGTCGTGGGGCTGAACAACCTGGGCGGCTGCCACGGCTCCACCGGCCCTTCCAGCCCCGACCCGGAAACCGGCAAGCCGTATGGCGCAAGCTTTCCGGTGGTGACGGTGGAAGACTGGGTGGAATCGCAGGCGCGCCTGGCCGACATGCTGGGCATCCGGCAGTTTGCCGCAGTGACGGGGGGCAGCCTCGGCGCCATGCAGGCGCTGCAATGGTCGCTGTCGTTCCCCGATCGCGTGCGCCACGTGCTGGCGATTGCCACCGCGCCGCGCCTGACGGCGGAGAACATCGCCTTCAACGACGTGGCGCGCAACGCGATCCTGACCGACCCGGATTTCCACGGTGGCAATTATTATGAGCACAGTGCGGTGCCCGTGCGCGGGTTGCGCCTGGCGCGCATGCTGGGCCATATCACCTATCTTTCCGATGACGTGATGGCGGACAAGTTCGGGCGCGAGCTGCTCTCCGGCAAGCCAAATTACGGCTACGGCATCGAGTTCGAAATCGAGTCTTACCTGCGCTATCAGGGCGACAAGTTCGCCGCGTATTTCGACGCCAACACCTATCTGCTGATGACCAAGGCGCTGGATTATTTCGACCCCGCGCGCAAATGCGGAGACGATCTGGACAAAGCGTTTGCCGTTGCCCGCGCGAACTTCCTGGTGCTGTCGTTCACCACCGACTGGCGCTTTTCCCCGGAACGTTCGCGCACCCTCGTCAAATCGCTGCTGCACAACCACCTGAACGTGAGCTACTGCGAGATCACCTCGACGCACGGGCACGATTCGTTCCTGATGCAGCACACGCATTACCACGAAGTGATGCACGCCTATCTTGAACGTATCGCAAGCGAGTTTTCGGAATGAGCGCGCACGACCATTTCTCTCTTGCCGCCGCCCGCCCGGACTTCGCCGCCATCGCGGCATGGATACCGCCGGGCGCTTCGGTGCTGGACCTGGGCTGCGGCGATGGCAGCCTGCTGCGCTATTTGCAGGATACGCGCAAGGTGCGCGGCTACGGCGTGGAGATTGACGATCTCAACATCGTGGCGTGCATCCAGAACGGCATAAACGTGATTCATGGCGACCTGGAATCCGGGCTGTCCGGCTTCGAGAGCGACGCCTTCGATTACGTCCTGCTGTCGCAGACATTGCAGGCCACGCGCCACACCGAGCCGCTGGTGCAGGAAATGCTGCGCGTCGGGCGCGAGGGCGTCGTCAGCTTCCCCAATTTCGGCCACTGGAAGGCGCGCCTCAACGTGATTCGCGGCCACATGCCGGTGTCGGATGAATTGCCCTACCAGTGGTACGACACCCCAAACGTCCACCTGTGCACGCTGCATGATTTCGAGAGCTTCTGCGCCGACCTTAGCCTGCAAATTCTCGACCGCCGCGTAATGACCGGCGGCAGCGAAGTGCATCTGCTGCCCAACCTGCTCGGCAGCATGGCGGTGTACCGGTTCAAGCGCGCGGCATGATTGAGGGCGCGCACAATAAAATTTATGCTGGTAAGATTTGACAGGTCAATACATATCAGCCTCTTACGAGCCAACTCTTCACATTTTTTGAGCAGATTTACGAATGTCGGGCTTCAGTGTGTAACCCGGATGAAATGCAATGGAATCCGGGGAAATCTTTGGCACGCCCACTGATCTACAAGCCTTCCCGTTTTTGGTTCCGGCTTGTCCGACTTAACGTGAACCTCGCGCGGCGAGGGCATACCGCACCCCTCTCCTTCCGGGATAACCGGCAACTTGGCTGCGGCTTCTTGCAGCCCAGTCGAATGGCCAGTTGTCTCACCCAGAGGGGGAACGGGGGTGGCGGTCATGACACGGCGTGGCGAAGCCTCCGGGGCGGGAATGACCGCCTCACACCCGCTCCCGCAAGCGGCTGGCTCCGCCAGTAACGTGTCGCGGGATGTGAGGGAAACGCACCCGGCGCAGACGATTCTTCAAGACGATTCATCATTCGGGTTGGCCTGCGCCATGTGCGTTAGGATAAATCGGAGCGTTGAGTCCCGATCCATGAAGCCGCATCGTGGTGATAAAATGCGCGCCACACGCAACGCGGAAAATGTCATGGAAAACATCAAAGCATACATGCAGCAAACCGGGCAGCAGGCGCGCGCCGCTTCGCGCGTCATGGCGCAGGCCGGAACGAACGCCAAAAACCGCACGCTGGAATTCATTGCGCAGGCGATTGCGGATAGCGCCGGATGGCTCATTGCGGAAAACGCTAGGGATGTCGCCACCGCGCGCGCCAATGGCCTGGACAGCGCATCCGTTGACCGCCTCACCCTCACCGAAAAGACCATCCGCAGCATGGCGGAAGGCTTGCGGCAGATCGCGCAACTGCCCGACCCCATCGGCGAAATAAGCGACCTGAAATACCGCCCTTCCGGCATCCGGGTCGGCAGGATGCGTGTACCGCTGGGCGTGATCGGCATCATTTACGAGTCGCGCCCCAACGTGACTGCGGACGCTGCCGGGTTGTGCCTGAAATCCGGCAACGCCGCCATCCTGCGCGGCGGATCGGAAGCCATCCATTCCAACCAGGCCATTGCCGCCTGCGTCCATACCGGGCTGCGCGCCGCCGGATTGCCGGAAACGGCGGTGCAGGTGATCGCCACGCCCGACCGCGCCGCCGTGGGCGAGCTCATCACCATGCGGGAATATGTGGACGTGATCGTGCCGCGCGGCGGCAAGAGCCTGATCGCGCGCATTGCGGAAGAGGCGCGCATTCCGGTCATCAAGCATCTGGATGGCATCTGCCATGTCTATATAGACGACGAGGCCGACCTGGGAAAAGCCATCCACATCGCGGACAACGCCAAGACCCAGCGCTACGGCGTATGCAACGCGATGGAAACGCTGCTGGTCGCGCAAAGCGTGGCGGCGAAGGTGCTGCCGCCGCTGTGCAGAATCTATCTCGACAAGGGCGTGGAGCTACGCGGCGACGAAGCTTCGCGCAAGCTGGTCGCGGAAATGAAAGCGGCCACCGAGGAAGACTGGCGCACCGAGTATCTTGCGCCCATCCTCAGCGTGCGCGTGGTGGCAGGGCTGGACGAGGCCATCGCGCACATCAATACCTACGGCTCGCAGCACACCGATACCATCGTCACGGAGAATTACAGCAAGGCCATGCGCTTCCTGCGCGAGGTGGATTCCAGCTCGGTGATGGTGAACGCTTCCACGCGCTTTGCCGACGGGTTCGAATACGGCCTCGGCGCGGAAATCGGCATTTCCACCGACAAGATCCACGCGCGCGGCCCGGTCGGGCTGGAAGGGCTGACTTCGCAGAAATTCATCGTGCTAGGCAGCGGGCAGATCAGAACCTGAACCTGCCATTCCCGCGCAGAGCCTGCCCCCGCGAAGGCGTGGGGCGTGAACGACGAATCCAAGCATCTGGAGAAAACCATGAGCCGGATAATCGAAGTCATAGTGCCGGACATCGGCGACTTCATGGAGGTCGCCATCATCGATGTGCTGGTAAAGCCGGGCGATGCGGTGGCGGTGGAGCAATCGCTGATAACGCTGGAAACCGACAAGGCCGCCATGGATGTGCCTGCACCTGTTGCGGGCGTGGTGAAAGAGATCACGGTCAAAGTCGGCGACAAAGTCAGCGAGGGCAGCGTGATCCTGCTGCTGGAAAACAGCGCGCAAATCCCCCCCGGCCCCCCTTTTGCAAAGGTGGGAGTCGTCGGTGCACCAACTGCCCAACCTGCAACGACATCCGCTCCTACGGTAGAGGTGCATATTCCGGTGAATGTGACCGAGGCCGACCTGCACGCCGAAGTGGTGGTGCTGGGCGCGGGTCCCGGTGGCTACACCGCCGCGTTCCGCGCCGCCGATCTGGGCAAGCAGGTGGTGCTGATCGAAAAACAGGCCGCGCTGGGCGGCGTGTGCCTCAACGTCGGCTGCATCCCCTCCAAGGCGCTGCTGCATCTTGCCAAAGTCATTACCGAAGCGGAGGAAGCCTCGCATCAGGGAGCGACCTTCACGAAGCCGGAAATTGACCTCGCCAGGATTCGCGCCTGGAAAGAAAGCATAGTTGCCAAACTGACCGGCGGGCTGGCCGCACTGGCCAAGCATCGCGGGGTGCAGGTGGTGCAGGGTGCGGCGAAATTCACTTCGGCAAACAGCCTCTCCGTACAGACCGCCGAAGGCGCAAGAACCCTCACTTTCGATCATGCCATCATCGCGGCGGGCTCCAGTGTGGCGCGCATTCCCGGCTTCACCTGCGACGACCCGCGCCTGATGGATTCCACCGGCGCGCTGGAGTTGCGCGATGTGCCGAAGCGCATGCTTATCATCGGCGGCGGCATCATCGGCCTCGAAATGGCCGCGGTGTATGACGCGCTCGGATCGAAAATTTCCGTGGTTGAACTGGCCGACGGCCTGATCCCCGGCGCGGATCGCGACCTCGTGCGCCCACTGGCAAAGCGCATCGAGAAACGCTATGAAGCGGTGTACCTGAAAACAAGAGTAACCAACATCGAGGCGCGCCGGGATGGGTTGGAGGTCACCTTTGAAGGCGGCAACGCGCCCGCCCCGCAACTCTACGACCGCGTGTTGCTCGCCGCAGGCCGCCGCACGAATGGCCGGGAGATCGGCGCGGAAGCGGCGGGCGTGGCAATCAGCGAGCGCGGCTTCCTCACCGCAGACAAGCAGCAGCGCACGAATGTGCCGCACATCTTCGCCATCGGCGACATCGCCGGAGAGCCGATGCTGGCGCATAAAGCGGCGCACGAAGGCAAAGTTGCGGCGGAAGTTATCGCCGGACACAACTCCGGCTTCGATGCGCTCACTATCCCCTCGGTTGCCTACACTGACCCGGAAATCGCCTGGATGGGGCTGACCGAAACGCAAGCCAAGGCGCAAGGCATCGCCTGTGAAAAAGCCAGCTTCCCGTGGGCGGCGAGCGGCCGCGCGCTTTCAATGGGACGCGCGGAAGGTCTTACCAAGCTGTTGTTCGACCCGCAGACGCGCCGTATCCTCGGTGCTGGCATCGTCGGCTGCAACGCCGGCGAGTTGATCGCGGAAACGGTGCTGGCGCTGGAAATGGGCGCGGACATGGAGGATCTGGCGCTGGCCATCCACCCGCACCCGACCTTGTCCGAAACTGTCGGCTTCGCGGCGGAGGTTGCCGAAGGCAGCATTACCGATTTGTTCGTGCCAAAGAAACGCTAGTACAATGTAACATTATTACTTTCGTATTATAGTGCCCTGTGACATACTGGCGAAACCCTTAACCAAAGGAGTTCGCCATGTCACCGAGATACCGGGTAACGCTCACCGAGCCAGGCCGTGCCAGATGGACGGTCAGGCTGCTTGCCGACAAGGTTGTTGAACTTAAAATATCGGAATCCGTGTCGCATATGACCGTACAGCGGGTTCTAAAAAAAACGAGCTTAAACCTCACCTCAGCAAGTACTGGAAAATCCCGCCGGAAGGGAGCGCGGCATTTGTAGCGAATATACGAGGCCTTCGACCCCAAGGAGGCCAGGCGCCTGGCGGAGCGACTCGATATCCATTACACGCCCAAGCACGGGAGCTGGTTGAATATGGCGGAGATTGAACTCAGCGTGTTAAAGGGGCAATGCCTTGGGCGCCGAATAGACAACATGAATGACATGAAGGCCGAAGTGGCTACATGGGAACAAGATCGAAACAGCCGCTCGAAGAAAATTAACTGG
>JACRPU010000126.1 GCA_016223025.1 Nitrosomonadales bacterium
CGCTGGGGGATCGAGCCGCTGTTCCACAACTTGAAGAGATGGTGGGGCGTGACGAACTTGTGGCAGCAATCGAAGGCGGCGCTGGAGTTGTGGATGCATATTCGTTCCACGGCGTATGCCTTGACGCAATTGCTCGCTCTGAAGTTGTGGGAACCCTTCCCGTTGATGGAGATCGCGCCTTGGCGCAAGGGCGCGATTATCACGGCGGGACTTTTCGGCCAGTGGATGCGCATCCAATTTATCGGGCTTCGCGTGCGGGATGCCTGCGACCCGAAGTCGGGGAATTGCGCGATGCCTTTTCCCGGCCAGGATCAGCGTTTGCGGTGTTGAGATGTGCGGCATCGCGTTTGTCGGTGTCGGATCGTAGTTGTTTGTGTTTGTCGTGCCGCGCTGCCATGAAAAAATCAGGGCGGCAGGCAGCGGCGTGTGTCTAAACTTCAGTTGTAATAAATTAAAAGGGTTATGGTTTGATTGCGCAAATTGTTTTACTATTCGCCCGGCAAGCATGCGGCAACCAAAATTCAGGCCACGAAATATAATGAAAAACAAGTTCTGGAAAGCAGATTGGTTCGTCGGATTGCTGGTGGCGTTGCTGCTTCTGTTCAGTGCCACCAGCGATCTGATGCAGAGCCTGGAGCGCAAGGCCTATGATCTTGGTGTGCGCGCTTCCACCCGTGCTCCCAGCGATAAAGTCGCGGTAATTGCGATAGACGACCAGAGCATCGCCAATCTGGGGCGCTGGCCGTGGCCGCGCGAGATACAGGCCAGAATGCTGGACCTGCTGGCTGCAGGACATGCCAAGGTGGTGGGCAATACGGCGTTCTTTTTCGAGCCGCAGGTGGATGCCGGCCTGGAGTACATCGCCAGGATCGGTGCGCTGCTCGAAACCTCCGCTCTCAAAAACCTTCCCGACCCCGCACACCAAGCCGAGCTCGCGCAATTGAACGCGCTGGTGCAGGAAGCGGCGCAACGCCTCGACAACGACCAGAAGTTCAGCGACAGCATGGCGAAAGCCAACGATGCGCTGCTCGCCATGTTCTTCGAGCTGGGCGAGCCGCAGGGCAAGCCGGATAAACCGCTGCCGGATTATGTGGCGAAGAACGGCCTGGCCAATATCCAGGGGGGAGCGGATGGTGCGCTGCCCATACCCTCTGCCGGGGTGCAGGTGCCGATTCCTGCGCTGGGCTCGCGCGCCCTCGCCATCGGCCACCTTAACTCCACGCCCGACGTGGATGGCGGCATCCGCACCGAGCCGCTGGTGGTGGGCTATTTTGACCAGTATTACCCTTCGCTGTCGCTGATGCTGGCGGCAAAAAGCCTGAATCTTGAGCCCAGGGATATCCGGGTTACGCTGGGGCAAGGCGTCAGGGTCGGCAACCTGAACATTGCAACCGATCCCGAACTGCGCATGCATACCTATTTTTATGGTGACCGCGACGGCAAGCCCGCCTTTCCGGTGGACTCGTTCTACGATGTGCTGACCGGCAAGATTCCGGCGGAAAAATATCGCGACAGGATCGTGCTGATCGGTGCCACCGCAGCCGGCGTCGGCGCCGCCCAGGTGACCCCCGTATCCGCCGGCATGGCCCCGGTGGTGACGTTGGCGCACTCGGTTTCCAGCATCCTCAAACAGGATTTTTTCGTTGCGCCGGGATGGGGCGTCTGGGCGCAAGCAGGTGTGTTTCTGGCGGTAGCGCTGTACCTCATCGTGCTGTTGCCGCGACTGAAAGCCGGCATCGGCGCGGCGATTACCGCTGCGATTTTCGTGGCGTTGCTGGCCGCCCATTTCCTGCTGATGGTCACGCAGGCGCTGTGGCTGCAACTGATGCTGCCCGCCACGCTGCTGCTGGTGGGGCATCTTTTGCTGACCACCAAGCGTTTTCTGGTCACGGAAAAAGGTAAGCTCAGGTCCGATGCGGATTCGGCGGAAAGCAACCGCATGCTGGGGCTGGCGTTCCAGGGGCAGGGGCAACTGGATATGGCTTTCGACAAATTCCGCAAGGTGCCGGTTGACGACAGTTTGATGGAGGTGCTGTACAACCTGGGGCTGGATTTCGAGCGCAAGCGCCAGTTCAACAAGGCGGAGTCGGTGTTCAAGTACATGGCGGAATACAACCCGAAGTTCCGCGATCTGGAAGCGCGTATGGCACAGTCCAAGGCGATGTCGGAGACGCTGATACTCGGCGGCGCTTCCGCCAAGGGAAACGCCAGCACGATGGTGCTGGGCCAGGCCGGCGTATCCAAGCCGATGCTGGGGCGCTATGAGATCGAGAAGGAACTGGGCAAGGGCGCGATGGGGGTGGTGTATCTCGGCAAGGATCCCAAAATCGGTCGTGTGGTGGCGATCAAGACCATGGCCTTGTCGCAGGAGTTTGACGAGGATGAACTGGCGGACGTCAAGGCGCGTTTTTTCCGCGAGGCCGAGTCCGCCGGACGGTTGAACCACCCCAATATCGTGGCCATCTACGATGCGGGCGAAGAGCATGATCTGGCCTACATCGCGATGGAGTTCCTCAAAGGCAAGGATCTGGTGCCTTACACCAAGCAGGACAACCTGCTGCCGCTGGACAAGGTGCTGGGCATCGTGGCGCGCGTGGCGGATGCGCTGGGTTACGCGCACACCCTGCGCGTGGTGCATCGCGACATCAAGCCGGCCAACATCATGTATGACCCGGAGAGCGACACGGTGAAAGTGACCGACTTCGGCATCGCGCGCATCACCGATTCTTCCAAGACCAAGACCGGCATGGTGCTGGGCACACCGTCCTACATGTCGCCGGAGCAACTGGCCGGGGCCAAAATTGAAGGGATGTCAGATTTGTTCTCGCTGGGAGCGAGCCTGTATCAAATGGTGTGTGGTAAGCTACCGTTTGAAGGCGATTCGATGGCGCAGCTCATGTTCCGCATCGCCAACGAACCGCACACCGGCATATTGAGCGTCAGGCCGGATGTGCCGCCCTGCGTGGTGGAAATCATCAACAAGGCGCTGGCGAAAAATGTCGCGGAACGGTATCAGAGCGGCCAGGAAATGGCCGGAGCAATCCGCCAGTGCGCGGCCGGTTTGCAGTGAAGGGGAGCATGCAGGGGTGAGTATGAACGTACAGGAAGCGATCGAAATAGTCAGCCAGACCAGTTCCGGCATGGTTCGATCTCACAACGAAGACAGCGTGATTTACGACGCTTCCTGCGGCCTGGTGGTGCTGGCCGACGGCATGGGTGGCTATAATGCCGGCGAGGTGGCCAGCGGTATCGCGGTTTCCGTGCTGTCCACCGAGATCAAGCACCGCCTGGAAAGTTTGCGCCCGGAGGACAAGAACGAGAGCGGCGAGGAAATCGGCGTGGCGCTGCTCCGCGAAAACGTGCGGAAGGCCAATGCCTCGATTTACAGCGCGGCGGTGAGCCAGCCGCAATATTCCGGCATGGGCACCACGATCGTGGCCGGGCTGTTCTACGACAACCGGCTGGCGGTGGCGCATGTGGGCGATTCGCGCATGTACCGGTTGCGCGGCGAAACTTTCGAGACCATCACGCGGGACCATTCGCTGTTGCAGGAGCAGATTGATGGCGGCATGATCAGCAAGGAAGACGCGCGCCTGTCCAAAAACAAGAACCTGGTGACGCGCGCGGTCGGCATTGATGCCGAAGTGGAGCCGGAGCTCCACACCCACCCGGTGCAAACCGGGGATATCTACCTGCTGTGTTCGGACGGGCTGAACGACATGGTGGAAGACGATGACATCGGCACCGCATTGCAAATGCTGCGGGCCAACCTGCCGCTGGCGGCGACCCGGCTGATCGAGATGGCCAACGATAACGGCGGGCGCGACAACGTGTCCGTGATACTGGTCAAGGTGAACGGTGACTTTGCTGCGCCGCGTGGCTGGCTGGCAAAGCTATCGTCCTGGTTCAAGCATTAAGTTACGGGGACTGACGATATGGCGGCAAAACTGATACTCAGCATGGATGGCGCGGTGCTGAAGGAATATACCCTGAACAAGGAGCGCATGACCATCGGGCGCAAACCGCACAACGATATCGTAATTGATAACCTTGCCGTCAGCGGCGAGCACGCGGCGATACTGACCATCCTCAATGACTCGTTCCTGGAAGACCTGGACAGCACCAACGGTGTGATGGTGAATGGCGCGCAGATCAAGAAGCACTTTCTGCAGAACAGCGACGTGGTTGAAATCGGCAAGTACAAACTGAAATACATGAACGACCAGCAGGGACAGCAGGCCGCCGCCGCCGATGATTTCGAGAAAACCATGGTGCTGCGCGCGCCGATCAAGATGCAACCGGGCGGCGCACCCCAGGCCGCCGCGCCCCTGGGCAAGGTTCCCGGCATGGAAGCGGCGATGAAAACCCAGGCCAACCTTCCTCCCGTTTTGCAGTCTTACGAAAGAACCGGAAAGTTTGAGACCGCAAAACCGCAAGCGGCGGCGCATCCGCCCGTGCAAGCGCCCGCCCACGCCGCTCCCTTCGCGCCTTCAGCGCCTGCCGCGCCCGCAACGCCAGCCCAACCGGCGGCGGCAGCCCTGGCCGCAGTGCAGATACTCAATGGACCGAATATCGGCAAGGAGCTCGATCTGGTGAAAAACCTGATCACCCTGGGCAAGCCGGGGGTTCAGGTGGCAGTTTTGACGCGCCGCCCGCACGGTTACTTCATCACCCATGTGGAAGGGGCTGCCTATCCGGCACTCAATGGCAAGACGCTGGACGAACAACCGCACCAGTTGAATGACCATGACATCATCGAGCTGGCCGGAATCAAGATGGAGTTCTACTTCAAAGAATAAAATGGAGCCGCCCGCATATTGCCGGGATGCCCAGCCCGATAACAGGCCGGGGGAAACAGGGTGAAACGACATGCACTGCTGATCGGGCTTGGTCTGGCGCTGGTGCTGGTATTCCTGGGCAGCGCAGCAAAATTCTACCAGATCGGATTCATCCAGCGACTGGATGACATCCTCTACGATTACCGCCTGCGGCTGACCATGTCGCAAAAAGCGGACAGCCGCATCGTCATCCTCGATATTGATGAAAAGAGCCTGAAAGAAGAGGGCCGCTGGCCGTGGAGCCGCGATCGCCTGGCGCTGCTGATGGACAAGCTGTTTGACGGCTACGGCGTCGCGGTAGCAGGTTTTGACGTGGTGTTTGCGGAAAAGGACGAAAGCTCCGGGTTCAAGGTATTGCAGGAACTTGGGCGCAACCAGCTCAGGGAGGTGCCGCAATTCCACTCCGTCCTGGCGCAAATCAAGCCGCAACTGGACTACGACAACCTGTTTGCCGGCAAAATCAAAAACCGCAAGGTGGTGTTGGGGTATTACTTCACCAACAGCGCAAGTGGCGCCGAAAAAAATGTTTCCGGGGCGTTGCCCGGCGCGGTGTTTCAGCCCGGCACCTTCAAGGGGCGGCCGATCGGGTTTGTCCGATGGGATGGCTACGGCGGCAACCTGCCCGAACTCCAGCAGAGCGCGGCAGGCGCGGGGCATTTCAACCCGCTGGTGGACCCGGACGGCGAAGTGAGGCGCGTGCCGATGATCGCGGAATATAACGGCGCCTATTATGAATCCCTGTCTCTCGCCGTGGTGCGCACCCTGCTCGGCGACGCGAAGCTGGCTCCCGGCTATGCGACCAGCAAAAGCGCCAATTACGCCGGCCTGGAATGGCTCGATGTGGCGACCGCGCAGGGCGCTCTCAGAATTCCGGTGGACCGTGATGTGAGCACGCTGGTGCCGTATCGCGGCGGGCGCGGCAGCTTCCGCTACATTTCCGCTGCCGACGTGCTGCACGACCGCATCCCGCAGGCCGAATTACAGAACAAGATCGTCCTGATCGGCACGTCTGCGCCGGGCTTGATGGATATGCGCTCCACGCCGGTCGCAGCGGTATATCCGGGGGTGGAAATCCACGCCAACATGGTTGATGGCATCCTCAACCAGAATCTCAAGCAGAAGCCGCCCTACGTGCTGGGCGCCGAAGTGGTGCTGCTGCTGGTCACCGGCGTGGCGCTGAGCGTGATATTGCCTCTGCTGACGCCGGTGAAAGCGACGCTGCTCGCCATCGCTGCGCTGGCGGGCACGCTGGCGGGCAACCTGATGATCTGGCATTTTGCCGGCCTGGCCTTGCCCCTGGCGGGCGGCGTGGTGATGATACTGTGCCTGTTCGCGCTGGACATGTCCTACGGCTATTTTGTCGAAGCGCGCACCAAGCGGCAGATTACCGGCCTGTTCGGCCAATATGTGCCGAGCGAGCTGGTTGACGAGATGAGCAAGAATCCCGAGCAGGTTTCGATGGAAGGCGACAGCCGCGAGATGACCATCCTGTTTTCGGACGTGCGCGGTTTTACCACCATTTCCGAGAAGCTGGACGCCAGGGAGCTCACCCTGCTGATGAACGAGTTCCTCACCCCCTTATCGCGCGTGGTATACAAGCACCGGGGCACCATTGACAAATATATGGGCGACTGCATCATGGCGTTCTGGGGCGCCCCGCTGCATGATGCGGAGCACGCGAAGCACGCGATCCTGGCGGGTATCGAGATGCAGCAGAAGCTGCGGGAACTGCAACCGCAGTTCAAGGAGCGCGGCTGGCCGGAAATCCACATCGGCGTCGGCATCAATACCGGTCGCGTGAGCGTGGGCAACATGGGTTCGGAAGTGCGCGTGGCCTATACCGTCATGGGCGATGCGGTCAATCTCGCGTCGCGCCTGGAAGGCATCACCAAGCAATACGGCGCCGGTGTCATCGTGGGCGAAAACACCAAAAACGCCGTAGCGGATTTTGCCTACCGCGAACTGGATCTGGTGCGAGTGAAAGGCAAGGACAAACCCGTCGCGATTTACGAGCCGCTCGGCCTGAACGGCCAGGTGGACAAGGCGGCGCTGGATGAACTGAAGCTTTTTCATCAGGTGCTGAAACTCTACCGCAAGCAGGATTGGGATCAGGCGGAATTGCAGTTGTATAATTTGCAGCGCATGGCGCCGGGATGCGCGCTATACCGGATCTACGCCGAGCGGGTCGCATATTTCCGCGGGAACCCGCCGGGCGCAGAGTGGGATGGCGTGTTTGTCTTTCAAACAAAATAGCCGGCAGCCCCGTAACCGGTTGGGATAGCTAATCATGAAACTCAGGATACTCGGTTGCAGCGGCGGCATCGGAGGGAATTCGCGCACCACATCCATGCTTCTGGACCACGATGTGCTGATTGATGCCGGCACCGGCGTGGGCGAGCTCAGCCTGACCGAACTGAGCATGATAGACCACGTGTTCGTCACCCATTCTCACCTCGATCACATTGCCTGTATCCCGCTGCTGGTGGACAGCGCGGGCTTCATGCGCGACAAGCCGTTAACCGTTCATGCCACCGAGGCGACGCTGGAGATCATCAGGCAGCACATATTCAACTGGAAGATCTGGCCGGATTTCACCCGGATTCCCGACGCGCAACGCCCCTTCATGCGCTACAGCACGATACAGGTGGGGCAGACCGTGGATCTGAAAAAACACGGGCCGGGAATCACCGTGCTGCCGGCCAACCACGTGGTGCCGGCGGTGGGATTCCACATTGACAGCGGAGCGGCCAGCCTGGTATTCAGCGGCGACACTACGACCAACGGTGCGTTGTGGGAGGTGGTCAACCGCATTGGCAACCTGCGTTACCTCATCATCGAAACCGCCTTTTCCAATGCGGAAAAAGACCTGGCTATGCGCTCCAAGCATTTTTGCCCCAGCATGCTGGCCGAGGAGCTGTTGAAGCTCAATCTCAACCCGGAAATTTACATCACCCACCTGAAGCCGGGAGAGGTCGAGTTGACCATGCGGGAAATCGGCGAGTGCGTGCGCGGGTTTTCCCCGCGGATGCTGCTGAACGGGCAGGTGTTCGAGTTTTAACGTGAAACTCGCGCAGCGAGGGCTTCGCCCTCTCTCCCTCTGGGAGAGAGTAGAGTGAGGGAACGGGCATGGTGAGTTTCATAATCAGGGGTGGCTACTCGCCATGCCCGTTAGGATTTCCGGGATAAACGTCATGACGAGCGGTATGCTGGACATCAGGATGCTGGCGGCGCTGAAGCCGATTTCGGCGTTTGGCCCGGCCCGTCTGCGCGAATTGCTCGACTACTGCCGCCTGGAGACGGTTTCCCGTGGCCAGGATCCGTTTGCGGGGCACGGTTTGCACGGCCAGTCCGTGTATCTGCTGCTGGGCGAACTCGAACTGGTGTATCAGGATGGCAACCGCGTGCTGGTTCGCGCCAATTCCGAATGGGCCAAACACCCGCTGGGCAAACGCCAGCCCGAGATCGTCGCCGCTACCGCGCTGAGCGATGTCCAGCTGCTGCGCATTGATGATGACGTGCTCGATATGATCGCGACCTGGGATCAGTTTTCGCCGCATGACAGTTCCGGGCAGGCTGCGGAGAGCGGCGCAACACCGGATGCCGCCGCCGGCGTTTCGCGCTGGCTGAGTTCGGGTATGTTCAGCGCGGAGTATCTCAAGAACGGGCCGTTGGCCCACCTGCCGCCGGCAAACATCGGGCGGTTGCTCGAACGCATCGAGGCAGTCGCGGTGTGGGCCAACGACGCCATCATCCGCGAGGGAGATGAAGGCGATTATTACTACATGATCGAAAGCGGGCGCGCCCAGGTTACACGCCTGGTGGGCGGCGTCAACATGCTGCTGGCAGATCTCAAGGCGGGCGACGTGTTCGGCGAGGAGGCGCTGGTTTCCGGCGCCAAACGCAACGCCACGGTGACGATGAAAACCAACGGCATGCTGCTGCGCCTGAAGCGGAATGATTTTTTCGAGCTGATGCAGGAGCCGCTGCTGCATCGCCTGGGTTTTGAGGACGCCAGGCAAAAGGTGGCGCAGGGCGCGATATGGATAGATACGCGCCACCCGTCGGAATACCGCTACGACAAAATACCGGGCGCGATCAACATACCGCTGAACGATGTCCGCAACGCGATCGGGGCGCTCGACAAAAACAATACTTACATAGCCTACTGCCAGAGCGGGCGGCGCAGTTCGGCTGCCGCCTTTATCCTGGCGCAGGCCGGGTACGATGTTTACGTGCTGGATGGCGGGTTGTGGAAAACGCCCAGGCCGCAGCAGGGACAACTCGCGGGAGCGGGGAGCTGATGAACCGGCGCCCGCAGGCATTTCAAGGAGCAGTGGATGGATAACGCACCAGCAACCAATATGGAGCGCAGAGCGGGCACCGGCGACATGGAAATTCGGCTCGAATTCACCAAGAACCTCAACCATGTCATCAACAAGATCCACGCCACCAGCAATATTGACGAGATCATGCTGGATGTCAGCAAGGACATCTGCAACCTGTTCAACGCCGACCGCCTTACCGTCTATGTGGTGGGCGAGGACAAGGTTTCACTGGTTTCCAAGGTCAAGACCGGCCTGAATTCGTTCAAAGACCTCAAGCTGCCCATCGCCGAGCAGAGCATTGCCGGCTACGCCGCGCTGAACAAGAAAATGCTCAACCTGAAGGACGTGTACGACGGGAAGGAACTGGCCTCATACGGCGCGCAGTTGCGCTTTCTGCAGGACGTGGACCGGCGCACCGGCTACCGCACCAAGCAGATGCTGGTGGCGCCCATCGTCGAGGCGGGCAACAACGAGCTGATCGGCGTCATCCAGGTCATCAACAACAAAGCCGACCAGCCATTTCCGCAGATCGTGGAAGAGGGCGTGCAGGAGCTGGCGCAGACTCTGGCGGTGGCGTTGCGCCAGCGCCAGCAGTCCTCTCTGGTCAAGACAAAATACGACAACCTGGTGGCGGATGCGGTCATATCCGCCGCCGAATTCGAGCTTGCCACGCGCACCGCCCGGCGCAAGGGCGCGGATATCGAAGACGTGCTGATAGACGAGTTTCAGGTCACGCTGCCCGCGCTGGGCAAGGCGCTTTCCACCTTCTTTGGCGTGCCCTACGAAGCGCACAAACCCGACCGCATCAAACCCGCCGACTTGCTCCGGAACCTGAAGCGCGAATACGTCGAGAGCAGCCATTGGGTGCCGATAGAAGAGACCCAGGAAGGGCTGGTGATCCTCACCACCGACCCAGAGCGGATCATGACCTCGCGCGTGGTCAACAACATCTTCCCCAAGAGCCGGCTGGTCTACAAGGTCTGCCCGCAACGCGAATTCAAGGCCGCGCTCGATCTGTTTTACAGCGGCGGCGGAGCGGGCGACCTCACCGGCGGTTTCGAGGCGGATACCGGCTCCATGGACGACCTGCTCACCTCGCTCGGCGGGGAAGAGGAAGAATCCGGTATCGTCAGCCAGGAAGATGTCAGCGCCGCCGCAGACAACGAACTGGTCAAACTGGTCAACAAGATCATCGTGGACGCCTACAGGATGGGGGCATCCGATATCCACATCGAACCCTTGCCCGGCAAGGGCAAAACCGGCATCCGCCTGCGCAAGGACGGTTCGCTGCTGAATTACATCGAAGTGCCCGCCACTTACCGCAACGCTCTGGTGACGCGCCTCAAGATCATGTGCGACCTGGATATTTCCGAGAAGCGCAAGCCGCAGGACGGCAAGATCAAGTTCAAGAAATATGGCCCGCTGGACATCGAACTGCGCGTCGCCACCATCCCCTCGCAGGGCGGGGTGGAAGACGTGGTGATGCGTATCCTCGCTTCCGGTGATCCGATCCCGCTCGACAACATGGGTTTTTCGGCGCGCAACCTGGAACTGGTCAAAAAAACGGTGAGCAAGCCTTACGGGCTGTTCTTCGTGTGCGGGCCTACCGGCTCCGGCAAAACCACCACGCTGCATTCGATCCTGAAGCACATCAACAACCCCGACACCAAAATCTGGACGGCGGAAGACCCGGTGGAAATCACCCAGAGGGGATTGCGCCAGGTGCAGATCAACAAAAAGGCCGGGCTGGATTTTGCCACCATCATGCGCGCTTTCCTGCGCGCCGACCCGGACGTGATCATGGTGGGCGAAATGCGCGACAAGGAAACCGTGTCCACCGGCATCGAGGCCTCGCTCACCGGCCACCTGGTGTTCGCCACGCTGCACACCAACAGCGCGCCGGAATCCATCATCCGCCTGCTGGATATGGGCATGGATCCGTTCAATTTCGCCGATGCCCTGCTGGGCATCCTGGCGCAACGCCTGGCCAAGCGCCTGTGCAAGGACTGCAAGAAGCCGCACATCGCGACCCAGGAGGAGATCAAGGCGCTGCTCGCCGAGTATGCGGAAGAGCTGAAAAGCACCGAAACCTGGAAGAAAGACCCGAATGCCGCAGCCAAGGCGCAGTATGCCGAGTGGATGCGGCTTTTCGGGAAAGATGGGCAAATCACGCTGTATGAGAAAGTCGGCTGCGACAAGTGCTCGGGCACCGGCTACCGCGGGCGGGTCGGATTGCACGAACTGCTGATCGGCACCGATCCGGTCAAGAAGGCCATCCAGGAGCATGCGCGCGTCGCGGAACTGTTCGCGATCGCGCTGGAAGAAGGGATGCGCACGCTGAAACAGGACGGCATCGAGAAAGTGCTGTCCGGCATCACCGACATTCATCAGGTGCGCGCGGTTTGCATCAAATAGAGCGCGGGGCGAGAGATGGCACAACATGACGAACTGCTGCAGCGCCTGGAGGAACTGAACGCCATCGGCATCGCGCTGTCCAGCGAGCGCGACATCAACCACCTCCTGGAAACCATCCTGGTTGCCGCCAAGCGCATCACCAGCGCGGACGCGGGGACGCTCTATCTGGTGGAGCCGGAACAGCAGATGCTCCGGTTCGAGATCATGCGCACCGATTCGCTCGGCATCGCGATGGGCGGCACCACCGGCGAACCCATCCCGTTCTATCCCGTTCACATGATAGACAAGAACGGCAGGCCCAACATCTCGATGGTGGTGGCCTATGTGGCGCTGCACGACAAGACGGTGAACATCGCCGACGCCTATACCGCCGAAGGCTTCGATTTCTCCGGCACCAAGAATTTCGACAAGAAGACCGGCTACCGCTCCACATCGTTCCTGGCGGTGCCGATGAAGAACCACGAAAACGAAATCATCGGCGTGCTGCAGCTCATCAATGCCCTGAACCGGAAAACCGGGGAGATCGTCGCATTCACCCGGGACGACGAGCATCTGCTGGAATCGCTCGCCTCGCAGGCCGCCATCGCGCTCACCAACCGCCGCCTGATCCAGCAACTGGAAGACCTGTTCGAGTCCTTCATCAGCCTCATCAACACCGCGATTGACGACAAATCACCCTATACCGGCGGCCACTGCGCGCGCGTGCCGATACTGACCATGATGCTGGCCGAGGCATCCTGCCGCGCCGGGTCGGGATCGCCGCTGCACGGTTTTGCCATGAGCGACATGGAGAAGCACGAGCTCAAGATAGCGGCGCTGCTGCACGATTGCGGCAAGATCACCACACCGGTACACGTGGTGGACAAATCCACCAAACTGCATACTTTGCTGGACCGCATCCATCTGCTGGATACCCGGTTCGAAGTGCTCAAGCGCGATGCCGAGATCGCGATGCTCAAGGGGAACACGAGCGCCGAAGATCTCGAAGCACGCATCCGGCAACTGGACGATGACCGCGAATTTCTGCGGCGCTGCAACATCGGCTCGGAAAAGATGGGGGAAGCGGACCAGGCGCGCGTGCGCGGCATCGCCTCCTACCAGTGGCGCAATGAGGCGGGCGAAGTGCGCGACTTCCTCAGCGCGGACGAGACGGAAAACCTCACCATCCCCTTCGGCACGCTTACCATGGCGGAGCGCCAGATCATCAACCACCACATTGATGTCACCATCAAGATGCTGGAATCTCTGCCCTGGCCCAAGCATTTCAAGAATGTGCCGGAATTCGCCGGCGGCCACCACGAGCGCATGGACGGCAAGGGCTACCCGCGCGGGCTGACGCGCGAGCAGATGTCGGCGCAGGCGCGCATGATGGGTATCGCCGACATTTTCGAGGCGCTTACCGCCAAGGACAGGCCATACAAAAAAGGCAAAACCCTCACCGAGTCACTCGCCATACTCGGCAATTTCAAGCTCAACGGCCATATTGACCCCGACCTGTTCGACGTTTTCGTGCGCGAAAAGGTGTATCTGACCTATGCCCGGCAGTTTCTGGATCCCGAGCAGATTGATGTTGTGGATGAAAACAGGATTCCCGGCTATCAGCCGGGCCAGCCGGGAGGGTAACGGCCCCTCGCATTCCGCAAAATCTCCCGGCCACGGTCGGGCTGTGCGAGTCAGGCAGGAATTTCGACAGTGAAAGAATTCAGGATAAACCCTGGCCTTCCGTGCGCCTACAGGTTCCCGTACCCGACTTCCTTCTGGTGCCGCAATGACAGGACGGTCACCAGGTTGCCTTCGTAACGGTACAGGGCGACATAGCCGCTGTCGCCAAAGTCAACCGGCAACTCGCGGTACTCGATGTCTGTGTCTTCGGTTGGCCTGCCGATCTGCGGATGTTGCTCCAGCAACCGGACAGCTTTGGTGATGGCGGCGGCAGCCCGTTTCGCCGCTGCCGGATTTTTGTGGCGCAAAAATTCTCGCAACCGCTTCAAGTCATCCAGCGCGGCGGGCGCAAATTTCACCCGTGGCATACAGGCGCGGCCTTCTCGTTTTCCTCGCCCCATGTATCAAGCCATGCAATCACTTCATCTCCGGTTACATGCAAGCCGGTTTCCCGATACTCGTTCCAGGCATTGATAGCATTCTGCCGGAATGCTTCGCGCTTTTCCTCGCGCTCAACATACTGGCTGATAGCCTCCCGCATCACCCAGTGCGAGGTTCGGTGGCGCGCTTCGGCCAGGCGTTTTACGCGCTCCCGAGTTTCCTGGTCAATCTTGATTGCTATAGGGCGAGTGGCTGTGGCAGTCATGGCGCTCTCCAATCCGGTATAGGCAGGTATCACCTTATCATAAATTACTTGTTAGCTGCTACTCTCTGATGCCTTCACTTTCGAGAAGCGCAAGCAACTGACGAAAGTCGTCACATCGGGTGACGAAAGCGGGTAACAAGCGGGGATCGCCTTACCCCGCGCATCGCTGAAACCGGCAAGATTACTTGGGCTTGGTCAAGGCAAGCAGCGTGGCACGGATACTGCTGCTGAACTGCCGCACACTCCGTGTGTAGTGTTCAAACCCTGATTTAAGGAGATTCAACATGAAACAAACACAAAAAGGTTTTACCCTGATCGAACTGATGATCGTGGTCGCGATCATCGGCATTCTGGCTGCGGTGGCGATTCCGGCCTACCAGAATTACATCCGGAAGGCGGCCTACACCGAAGTGACTGCGGCGATGGCGCCGCACAAGTTGGGTGTGGAGGATTGCTGGGCCGACAACAACAACAGCACATCAGGTTGTGATTCCAATGTCAGCGGTGTTCCTCAGTCGGTTTCCGGCAACACGACTGGTGCGCTGGGTTCTGTCGCCGTGGCGGATGGCACGATTACAGCAACCCCGAATAATTTCAAGGGAATTACCACCGCAGACACCTGCACCCTTACTCCAACAAGCAATACTACGGCGAATCGTCTGGATTGGGTCTACGGTGGCCAGTGCGTGACTCTAGGCTACGTGAAGAACTAAGCTGAGCGTGTTGTTACCAAAAACCCGGCAAGATTGTTTGCCGGGTTTTTTTGCGCCATGAAAAAAATCATTGCCGGAAACCGGAATTTTGTTTTGCTGCTGACCGCACTTGTTGCGGTAGTGTATGGGCCATTTTTATTCAATCCCCTCGTGTTTGACGACACGAATTTGTTTGCACCCGGTTCGGATGATGTCAACAGATTAGGCGCGTTCTCTCCGCTGCAAATACGCTGGCTGCCTTATGCCACCATGGCATGGACGGTGGGCGCGGCGGACGGGAATCTGTTCTGGCTGCGGCTGGAGGCGCTCATGTTGCACGCCAGTGTTGGCTTGGCATTATTTTTTCTGTTGCTGCGTTTGTATCAACTGGTGCCAATTTCCGGTTGCGGCGGGAAAGAGGCACGGCAGCTTGCCTTCTGCTCGGCAAGCTTGTTTGTGCTGCATCCGGTGGCGGTCTATGGCGCGGGCTATCTGATTCAGCGCACCATCGTCATGGCCGCGCTGTTCAGCCTGCTGGCGTTGCTGGCTTACATGCGCGGGTTGACCGGCAATCGCGGCGCCTGGTTGTGGGCGAGCGTCCTGTTTTACGGGCTGGCCGTGCTGTCGAAAGAGCACGCCATCATGCTGCCAGCCGTCATGCTGGCTCTGACGGTGTTGTTATCCGGGGTATCGGCAAGTTTGTTCTGGCGGCTGCGCTGGATTTATCTGGCTTGCCTGTCAATCGCATTGCTGGTGGTGTTCCAGAAGCTGGGCATAATCGGGAATGTGTACGAGTTCAATGCGCGGGGAATGCTGGAAAAAATCGAAGTCGAACATGCCTACCCGCTCAGCGCCCTGACGCAGTGCGCCCTGTTTTTCAAATATGTCGGGTTATGGTTGTTGCCCAACCCGGCCTGGATGTCGGTGGATATGCGCGAACCTTTCGCCACCGGTTTTCTTTCTGTTTTCGGGTTGGCGGCATTGGCGTTTGCCGGCTACGGCATGACCGCGGTCTGGCTGCTGTTCCGGCGCGGGGCGATGGGTGTGGCGGGTTTTGCCCTGTTGTTCCCGTGGCTGCTGTTCTTCACCGAATTTTCCACGGTCAGGATTCAGGAATCGTTTGTGCTGTACCGCAGCTATCTGTGGATGATGGGGATTTTTATTGCCTTGCCGCTGTTGCTGGGCAGAATCAAGGCAGGCATTGCAATGCCGGTCATGTTGCTCATGATTCTTGTCTTGGGCATGGGCAGCGTAAACCGCCTGACCACTTTTTCTGACTCTTTGTTGCTGTGGCATGATGCGGCAATACTGGTTGAACAGAAGCATGGCTTGCCTGGGGTATGGCGTATTTATGAAAATCGGGCAATATCTTTCTTGAATGTTAAACGCCCCCAGCAGGCAATACAGGATTATCGCCTGGCACTTTCACTGTCGCCTCGTTCGGGGCAGAAGTATCTCTACCAGGGGCTGGGCGCAGCTTATATTCAGGAAAGCAAGTATACGGATGCGGTTTCAAGTTTTGGCAGCGCGCTGGAACTGGATAGCGGTTACGATCATGCGCGTTTTTCCAGAGGCGTGGCATACATGATGATGGGGAACCTAGATTCTGCGCGCGCCGACCTCGCGGCAGTCTGCAAGGCGGGGCGCCGTATCGCGTGCGACAAGCTGGAAGCATTTGGGGAAAAATAGCGGTTCCCTATTTCCCGTGCGCTCCCGCCATCTCTCTCAACTCCCGTAAATCGCTTTCTATCGCGGATATCTGGTAGAAGCTCCCTCCGGCCTGTTTCGCCAGCTCCAGTTGTTCGATCGCGCCGTGCAGGTTGCCGCGCAGGGCATAGTTGTAGGCGAGCGCGCGGTGCTCTTCCAGGCGCTTGCCCGATGCCGCATAGGTGCGTGCCTGCAATTCGTACAGGCGCGGATCGCTGGGGTGGCTGATGATTTGCTCGTTGAGCAGCTTGAGCGCATCTTCATGCTTGCGGGCTTGCAGCAGCATTTCCGCATAGTCGTAAGTCAGCGCGCGGTGCTGGGGAAAATTCTGCGTGGCGGTGCGGTAAAACCCGATGGCGCCCTTGTCGTTCCTGTCCGTGCGCCCGAGCTGGCCAGCCAGTGCCGCTATCATCGGATTTTTGGCGGCCTGCTTTTGCAGAGGGGCAAATTCCTGCGCGGCACGCGCGGGCTGGTCGTTGCGCAGCAGGGCCAGCACCAGCCCGTAGCGTTGCGCGGCCTGGTTGCCGTATTTCCGCGATCCCAGCGCGTTGGTAAAAAAGGCGAGCGCTTCCTGCGGCGTCTTCCGGGTGGCGTGAATCTTGGCGCGCACCAGATGAAAGCTGAGGCTGTCCGGCACCAGCCGGTAAGGGGCGTGCTGCAGTCGGTTGGCGATGTCCGCGACGCGCTCCCCGGTAATCGGATGGGTGCGCAGATAGGTGGGCGCATTGCCCTCCAGCAGGCGCGTGGCGCTTTGCAGGCGTTTCAGGAAGGACGGCATGGCGTGCGGGTCAAGCCCGGCTTTTTGCAGCGTGTCGAGGCCGAGGCGGTCCGCCTCCTGCTCGTGCGTGCGGGTAAAGTTCAGTTGCCGCTGGATGGCGCCTGCCTGCATTCCGGCAATGGCGGCCTGCGAGGCTTCCGGGTTGCTGCGCGCGGCCAGGATGGCCGCCGCGATGGCGGCCATCGCGGCCAGCGAATCCAGTTTCTGGCCGGCCACCATGCGCGCCAGATGGTGCTGCGTGACGTGGGCGATTTCGTGGCTCAGCACCGAGGCGAGCTCGGATTCGCTTTGCGCGGCGAGTATCAGCCCGGTGTTTACCCCGATGAAGCCGCCTGGCAGCGCGAAGGCGTTGATGGCGTTGTCGGCGATGGCGAAGAACTCGAATTCCTGCCCCGGCTCGCTGCTGCTGGCGACCAGTTGGTAGCCGAGCTGGTTGAGGTAGTCGCCGATTTCCGCATCGTCGAGATAGCTCCTGTCGGCGCGTATCTCGAACATGCTCTGCTCGCCGATCCGGCGTTCCTGCTGCGGCGAGATCGCCGCCTGCGAAACATCGCCGAGGTCGGGCAGCCCCTCCGCGCCGCACGGCAACGGCGACGCCAGCAGCGCAATAAGCAGCAATTTTTTCATGGCGCGTATGATAACCGCTTTACGCGGCGGTTCCCATGCGCGTGCCGCGCTTCTGGACAGCGTGATGGCAAACCAGCAAAATGGCTGTAACCGGCAGCCATCACATAAATCAATGGAAAAAATCGGCAAGTACGAAATCATCCGGGAACTGGGCAGCGGCGCGACCAGCACGGTGTATCTCGCGCTCGATCCGTTCTCCGACCAGCATGTCGCGATCAAGCTGTTCAACCAGGCCGCCCTGCGCGACAGCACCCGCACCAAGGCTTACCGGAAGCTGTTCCTGACCGAGGCGTCGCTGGCCGGCAAGCTGTCGCACCCGCACATCGTGAAAGTTTTCGATGCCGTGATGGACGGCGAAGTGAATTACATGGTGATGGAGTTCGTGGAGGGCGAAACCCTCGAACGCTACGCCGAAGTGGATCACCTGCTGCCGTTGAGCACGGTTGCGGAGATCGTCTACAAGTGCTGCAAGGCCCTGGAATACGCGCAATACCAGGGAGTCATCCACCGCGACATCAAGCCCGCCAATATCCTGCTGCACGGCGAGAGCGACATCAAGATTTCCGACTTCGGCGCGGCGGTCATCGAAAGCCAGCAGACCACGCAGGTGAGCGGCGTGGGGTCGCCCGCCTACATGTCGCCGGAGCAGATCAGGGAACAGACGCTGACCCACCAGACCGACATCTATTCGCTCGGCGTTTCCATGTACAAGATGCTGACCGGCAAACTGCCGTTCGACGCGCGCAACAACTACAGCATGATTTACCAGATCATGAACATGGAGCCGCCGCCCGCCAGCACCTTCCGCCCGGAAATCTCGCCGGCGCTGGACGCCATCGTGATGCGCGCGATGTGCAAAAACCTGCAACAGCGCTACCAGACCTGGGACGAGTTCGCCCGCGACCTGGTGACTTTTTTCAGCCGCAACGTTGCGCCGCAAACGGAAATTTTCGTCACGGAAAAATTCAACACCCTGCGCGAACTGGAGTTCTTCAGGAAATTCAGCGACGTCGAGCTATGGGAAGTGCTGCATATCAGCGAATGGCGCAAGGTGCGCGGGAACGAGCGCATCATCGGCGAGGGCGAAGCGGGGCAGGAATTTTTCATCCTGGCGAGCGGCGCGGTCAAGGTGCTCAAGCAGGGAAGGTTGCTGAGCGTGCTGCGCAAGGGCGATTGTTTCGGTGAAATGGCGCATATTTCCGAGCGGGGCTTTCTGCGCACCACGGATGTGGTGGCCAAGGACGAGACCACCCTGATCGAAATCAAGCCCAACGTGCTGGAGCAGGCATCAACCGGGTGCCGCTACCAGTTCAGCGAGGCTTTTCTGCGCATGCTGGTGAAGCGGCTGGCGGTGGCGAACACGCGCATTTCGCATTTGCTGAACGACCGCGATGAAGAAAGCAATCCGGGATAACCGGAGTGGCCGGTTTTTGATTATGCACAAGGAAATGAACCTGCTTCCACCCCGTGACCGCATGAGGCAGCTTGCTCCCCTTGCGCTATTGTTGGCCAGCACGGTTGCCACCGCCGCTGTTTACATGCAGGCGCTCGGTTACCCGTTTATTTCTGATGACATAATGTACATCACCAATAACGCCAGGCTGGCGGGGCTGCGCTGGACCGAACTATGGCTCCTCCTGGTCGAGCCATACAATCGCGCGGCAGAGTTTCTTCCGGTACGCGACTTCTCCTACTGGATGGACATGACGCTGTTCGGCCATAACCCTGCCGCGTTCCGCTTGCACAACATCTTTTTGTATCTGCTTTGCCTGCCGTTTGTATATGGGATCACGCTGGATATATGGCGGTATTTCCGCCCTGCGGATGCGGCAAACGCTCCGTGGGTGGCTGCCGTAGCCACCTCTTTGTTTGCGCTGCATCCGGCTCACGCCGAAGCGGTGGTGTGTGTCGCCGGGCGCAAGGATGTGCTTTCTGGCTTGCTCTCGCTGCTTGCGTTATGGCTGGCCTTGAGAGCCAGACGGGCGCATGGGCTTTCTGCGCCTTATGCTGCGGCAACCCTGGTTGTGTTGCTGGCGGCGATGTACTCGAAGGCCACGGCTGTTGCCGTTGCGGCAGCCGTTGCCGTACTCTGGGTAATGATCTGGCGCGATGCGCCGGGCGGGAACAGGCATCGTCCCACGTTATGGTGGGCCATTGCCAGTTTGTTGCTGGCGGCGTGCGTCGCCATAACTTTTGCGGCGATTACCACGCAGAGAATGCCCTTCCATATTGGGGCAGAGGCAGTTACTCGCGCATTGGCTGTGCTGGGGTGGCTGGCCCGCCTTTCCATCAGCCCGGAAAGCCGCCATTACTTCTACCCGGTGCTGGAAGATCCTTGGCTTCCGGCCATGGTTGCCCTGGGGACGGCGATTCTGGCCGCATCGGGGTGGGGCACCTTAATGCTATTGCGCAAACGTTCCCTTGAATGGTTTGCCATAGCTTTCTTTTTACTGCTCTGCATGCCATCCCTGCAACTGGTTCCCTATAGGCCGCCCTCGCTCGTTTCGGACCGCTTTTTGTTCCTTGCGGTTTGGATGGCCGTATTGTTGCTGGCCGCCCTGTCGTGGCGATTGAGCCGCTTTCCACGTTCGGCGTTACTGCTCGTCATCGCGTTGGCATGGGGCTTCCAGAGCGCGGAGAGAACGCGGGATTGGCGCGATGCGGGCGCCATGGTCGGCGCCGATTTGCGTGCGTACCCCTGGCACTATACGCCAGCTTTTTATACGATTATAAATAAAGTATCCAACGGCTTGCATAGAGAAGCAAGCGAGATTGCAAACCGCATAACTTCTCCCGAAATCAGAAATGCCATAATCAGACTGATACGGACAGACCAGATAGTGCATGACAGCTCGGCGGCGACCGGCAAGCCCCATGAAGCGATGGATCTTCTCGTGAACCTGTGCCGCGCGCTCAACCAGCCGCCGACCCAGGCCAAGTGGGATCCTGCCATGTTGTTCGTTTGGCGAAAAATACAGGAAATCCTTGGGGATGAATGGCGGGTTCTCGCCGGGAATTTTCCCGGCGATGCGCTCGTGCGCTACAACGCGGGATTGTATCTGTTCGATATACTCCGCCATAAAGATGCGGCAGTTCATTTGCGCGCCGCGACCGAATCGCAGCGCATTCCGGAATCAGAGCGTGGCGCCGCTTTTAAAAAGCTCGGCCAAGCTTTGCTGCTCAACGGGCAGATTCCCGGAGCGGAGACTGCATTGCGGACGGCATTGGAGCAAACTCCCCCAGACACTGAGGCATATTGCATCCTTTCGGCGGTATATAAACAGAAAGGCCTGCTTGAAGAAGCGGCCCGCGCCAAAGCCAGTTGCCCAAACCATATATCCAACGAGGAAACCGTGCTCTGAAAGCGGCTGAGCTACTGATGCAAACAGTGGTTGATGCTTTAATCTGAATCAATGCCCATTCTGGCGTGCCGGTTTTACCATTGATGTGCGACCTCAAACCGGCAAGATCAAGCCACGATCTTTTTCAGCGACTCGCCGCTTTTTATTTCTTGGCAGGGTGGGGATCAGCACAAAAGGTTACTGCCTTGCCCGTGCCGGGTCAGGAATGAGATTGGTGTGCTGCGTGGAATGGTGGAGGCTGCACCCGTTGCGGTCGCTCTGTTATTCGACCGAGAACACGGTTGGTTTTGCGGGGTCTTCGTGAAAGAGTGTGGGTGAAATTTAGCATGAGCACCTCTGCAAGCCATATGGTATATGGCAGAATCCGGTTTGCCCCCTTGCTAGAAAACGGGAGGATTTTCCGATGGCCA
>JACRPU010000118.1 GCA_016223025.1 Nitrosomonadales bacterium
AATCCAAAACCTAAAAAACTGAAGCAGGAGTTCGCTGTGCCATCTAATCTTCGTAACAAAGCGCCGTCTTCTCTCGACATTTCCGTCCCAATCCACCCGTGGCGGATGGTTCTACCGTAATTACGTGAATACCCCACTTAAGTAATGCGCTTCGTTGTCGTCTATCGTTACCCAGATGCTGCCGTCTTCCACCAGCAAGTCACGCAGCAGCACCAGACGCGGGTACATCATAGACAACCACTGGCTGTGTTCCAACTTGTCGTCGTACTGCGTGAAGGCGCTTTGCGTGTTGTAAGGAGGGTCGATGAAAATGCACTTAACCCGTCCGGCGTAGAACGGGATCAACGCCTTGAGCGCCAGCAGGTTATCGCCTTGAATCAGCAGGTTTTCCGCGTTGTCGCCATACACAGCTTCCTGCTTGAGCAGATGGTAAGAAATCTCGCGCGAGGCTTCCTGCGCCTGATTTTTATTGACCCAGTCGAGAAACGGCATTCGTATTTTTGCAGTCGGCTAAACGCAATGAATAGCAACTTAAATTTGCGGATGCGCAAATATTAACACGAACTACTTGCGGATACGGTTTGCGCCATACGCAAGAGGAAAACAAAATCACCGCATGAAAATCGGTGAAGCAATCAAGCAACTGCGCTTAGAGCGTGGGGCAACCCAGGAAGATGTGGCGCTGGAAGCCGGGACAAATGCTGGCAACCTGTCGCGCATCGAAAGATGCCAGCAACAACCTGCCCTTGAACTGGTAGAGAAAATCGCTGCGGCACTTGGTATGACAGTAGCGGATTTGTATGCCCATGCCGCCACCCAACAGCCAAAGACCACAAAGAACAAAGTAAAACTAAAGAACGGCGACGAGGCTAATTCGAATGCAGCCCTCCTCTTTCGCCGTGGATTCCAACAACTCACCCCCGAAAACAAACGACTCGCCGTTGAGTTCGTCAAACTGCTGAACCGTACACAAAGCGGGAAGTAACTTGTCCGTCAACGCGATAATCTGAAGCTCTTGCGGCTTGCATCAACACCTTCGTCAGAAGCCCTTTTCAAAATAACCTGGTGCGAGATAAAAATCCGGCTGACCTTCGCCTTTTGATGTGGTGAGTCTGCTGCTTTGTTTGCAATATTGAAGTTCTGCTTCATTTATGCAAGAATCGCCCCATCATGTTTGAACGACATCTTCTTCCCGTCCTGCAAGCCCGCGCCCGGCAGATGCCGGTGGTGACGGTCACCGGCCCGCGGCAGTCCGGGAAGACGACGCTTTGCCGCATGGCGTTTCCGGGCAAGCCTTATGCCAACCTGGAGAGGCCGGATGTGCGGGAGTTCGCCCGCACCGACCCCCGGGGCTTTCTGGCGCAGTTTCCGGACGGCGCGGTGATTGACGAGGTGCAGCGTGTTCCTGATTTGCTGTCGTGGGTTCAGGTTGATGTGGACAGGCACGGGGTTGCCGGGCGTTACATCTTGACCGGTAGCACGGTAGGGTGGGCGCGGCCTCATCGTGCCCACGCGATAATGAATCCGCCAAACCTACGTGTGCACAGTACGCGTGGGCACAATAACGTGCCCACCCTACGCTTGTTGCCGCTTTCCATCGCCGAATTGTCCGCAGTTTCGCCACTCGATACCGACGATTTGCTGCATCGCGGGGGTTACCCGCGCATACACGCGGACGGGCTCGATCCCGCCATGGCGCTCGGGGATTATTTTGAAACGTATGTCCAGCGCGACTTGCGCGAGGTCGTGCAGTTGCGCCACATCGTCGAGTTCGAGCGCTTTGTGCGGTTGGCGGCGGGGCGTGTCGGGCAGGTGCTCAATCTGCAAAGCCTGGCGGCGGATGTGGGCGTGTCCGGGCACACCGCGCGCGAGTGGATCACGCTGCTGGAGGCGTCCTTTATCGTGTTTCGTTTGCCGCCCTGGTTTGCCATTATCGGCAAACGTCTCATCAAATCGCCCAAGCTGTATTTTTACGATGTCGGCTTGGCCGCCTGGCTGGTGGGGGTCAAACAGCGCGAACATCTAGCCGCCCATCCCCTGCGCGGCCTGTTGTTCGAGAATCTGGCGGTGCTCGAAGTGCTGAAAACATTCCACAATGCGGGCGAGCATCCCGATCTGCATTTTTACCGGGACAGCGCGGGCAACGAGGCCGATCTGGTGCTGGAATACGGCGCGGCGATGACGCTGGCGGAGATCAAGTCCGCCCAGACGGTGCCCGGCGATGCCATGCGTTCCATTGCGAATATCCGGCGCGGGTTGGGGCAGCGTGTTGCGGGTGCGGCCTTGATCTACGGCGGCAGCGAGGCGCAACGGCGCAGCGAATTTGATGTGGTGCCTTATGCCGAAATCCGGCGCTGGCTGGGCGGTGCTTGATCTCTTGTGAGCATCAACACGATGTATTTTCTAGTGCCCGTTCGCCCTTGTCGGGCCATTCATGGTTCGACAAGCTCTGATGGAACAACTAATTCTAGTTCGCAATCAAGATGAGACTAACTTATAGTGTTGTATCTGTTGCAGTATCACTTCTTATCAATAGTTGGTCTCAACTTGAACGCTCATTGGAATAAGTATTGGCTAAGCACGATAACCCCGCGCCAAGTCACTACTTAACCACGAACGGCCTAACCAGAATCACTTGTAGAATCTTGCCTGAAAGGGGCAACCATCATGAAAGCCAAGCGTAATATCACCAGGCCAATCAAGGCGCCCAAGCTCTCCCGAACCCATGCTCCGGCTGATCTTTCACCCATCGACTGGCAGCGCGCGTTGCGGCGGCAGTTCGGGCGCGAGCAGGCGTTCGAGCTGGAGAACATCGGGGCGGAACCGATATTTTCAGAATTCCGCGTCGGCAACCCGCAGTCGAAAAGCAGCTATCGCGTGGCGATACGCGGGTTGCATCCGGGCGACAATTTCTGTTCCTGTCCGGACTATGCGACCAACGAGCTTGGCACCTGCAAGCACATCGAGTTTACCCTGGCGCGGCTGGAGAAGAAGCGCGGTGCAAAGGCGGCGTTTGCGCGAGGCTACCACCCGCCGTTTTCCGAACTCTACTTGCGCAATGACGGCGGACAAACGATCCATTTTCGCGCCGGGACGGATTGCCCTCCGGCAGTGAGCAAGGCTGCCGTGCTGCTGTTCGACGAGTCGCGCGGCCGGGTGTTGCGCGAGAACCGCTACGGCGAGTTGGAGCGCTTTGTCGCGGCGGTGGCGAAAAGCGGCCACGAGTTGCGCGCCTACGACGATGCGCTCGATTTTGTTGCCGGGCAGCGCGATGCGGAACGGCGGGCCGCGGCGTTGGACGGAATTTTTCCGCGTGGCGCGAAAGACTCGTTGCTGAAAAAAATGTTGAAAGCGCCGCTCTATGCTTATCAGGCCGAGGGCGCGCTGTTCGCGGTGAGGGCGGGGCGCGTGCTGATCGGCGACGAGATGGGGCTGGGCAAGACCATCCAGGCCATCGCGGCAGCGGAGATTCTGGCGCGGCATTTCGGTGTATCCAGGGTGCTGGTGATCTGTCCGACTTCGCTCAAGTACCAGTGGCAGAGCGAGATCGCGCGCTTTGCCGGGCGCGAGTCGCGGGTGCTTGCCGGTGGCCGCGCTCAACGGCAGAAGGAATATGCGGAGGACGATTTCTGCAAGATCACCAACTACGAGAAGCTCAAGCCCGATCTGGATTTGATCGCGGCCTGGGCGCCGGAGCTGGTGATCGTGGACGAGGCGCAGCGGGTGAAAAACTGGAACACCATCGCGGCGAAGGCGCTCAAGCGCATCGACAGCCCCTATGCTATCGTGCTGACCGGCACGCCGCTGGAGAACAAGCTGGAGGAGTTGATTTCCATCGTGCAGTTCGTTGACCGGCACCGCCTCGGCCCGACCTGGAAACTGCTGCACGAGCATCAGCTCAAGGACGAAGCCGGGCGCGTGACGGGCTACACCGGGCTGGAGAAAATCGGCGAGACGCTCGCGCCGGTGATGATCCGCCGCCGCAAATCCGAAGTGCTGCAACAGTTGCCGGAACGCACCGACCAGAACCTGCTGGTGCCGATGACCGAGATGCAGATGGTCTTCCATCAGGAGAACGCCGAGGTCGTGACGAAAATCGTGCAGCGCTGGCGCAAGATGAAATTCCTGTCGGACACGGATCAGCGGCGGCTCACCTGCGCGTTGCAGAACATGCGCATGTCGTGCAACAGCACGTATCTGCTCGACCAGGAAACCGACCACGGCGTCAAGGCCGACGAGCTGGCGGCGCTGTTCGACGGCCTGTTCGCCCAGCCGGAGAACAAGGCGGTGGTGTTCAGCCAGTGGACACGGACGCACGACATTATCATTCGCAGGCTGGAGACACGCGGCATCGGTTACGTCAGTTTTCACGGCGGCGTACCGTCCGAAAAACGCCCGGCGCTGATCGAGCGCTTCCGCGATGACCCGGGCTGCCGCGTGTTCCTCTCGACCGATGCGGGCAGCACGGGGCTCAACCTGCAACACGCCTCCACGCTGGTGAACATGGACTTGCCGTGGAACCCGGCCATCCTCGAACAACGCATCGCGCGCATCCACCGCATGGGGCAGAAGCGCCCGGTGCAGATCGTCAATTTCGTGTCCAAGGGCACCATCGAGGAAGGCATGCTCTCGGTGCTGGCGTTCAAGCGTTCGCTCGCGGCAGGCATCCTCGACGGTGGCACGGGCGAGATTTCACTCGGCGGCTCGCGCCTCAACCGCTTCATGAAAGATGTGGAAAACGTCACCGGTCATATGGGCGAGGGCGAGACCGTCACCCCGGCGGAAGAGGCGGGCAATGTTGCCGCCGCATCGGGGTCGGAGCCGACGGCGGTGATGGGCACCGAGGACAAGGCCGACGCTGAAGTGGAGACGCAGGAAGCCGAAGACGCCGCGCCAGGCCAGGCCGGTGCCGATCCTTGGGGCGCGCTGTTACAGTTCGGCTCACAGTTGGTTACCGCGCTGACGGCGACCGATAACGGAGGAACAACACCTCACCCTTGGATAGAACGCGATCCGGCGACGGGTAGCCGCAGCCTCAAAGTAACATTGCCGCCACCAGAAACGGCGAGACGGCTTGCCGATGCTCTTTCGGTGTTGGCAGGCGCCTTGCGACGCGACCAGGAAAACTGAGCACATTCAAAGTTGACCATGAAAAAGCACTGGGTGGATTTGTGGCATTTCCTGCGGTTCGTCGCGGCGCGCTTCAGGCAGGATCGCTGCTCGCAGATGGCGGCCAGCCTGACTTTCACCACGCTGCTGTCGCTGGTGCCGCTGATCACCATCGCGCTCACGCTGTTTTCGGCGTTTCCGGTGTTTGATGATTTTTCCTCAGAGATCAAACGGTTCATCCTGTCCAACATGATGCCGGAAACCGGCGGCAAGATCATTACGCGCTACATGGCGCAGTTTGCCGAGAGCGCCGCCAGGCTCACCGCAGTGGGTGTAGTGTTTCTGGCGCTGACCGCGATGCTGATGATGCATACGATAGACAACGCCTTCAACACGATCTGGCGCGTGTCGCGCCCGCGCACCCTGGTGCAGCGCGTGCTGATTTACTGGGCGGCGCTGACGCTGGCGCCTTTGCTGATCGGCGGAAGCCTGTCGCTCACTTCCTGGCTGGCGGGGGTGTCGGCGGGCTATGCCAGGCAGATTCCAGAGTTTGGCGTGATGGCGCTGAAAATTGTGCCGGTGGCGCTGACGACCCTGGCTTTCAGCCTGTTGTTCCGGGTTGTGCCCAACCGCTATGTGCCGCTTTCCCATGCCACCATCGGCGGAGTTGTGGCATCCGTGGCTTTCGAGTACATGAACCGCACCTTCGCTTTTTATATCGCGCATTTCCCGACTTACAAGCTGGTCTATGGCGCGTTTGCCAGCATCCCGATTTTCCTGCTGTGGATTTACCTGTCGTGGCTCACCATCCTGCTGGGCGCGCTGATAACGGCGTCGCTGTCGCACTGGCGCGGAAGTTCGGTCAGGCACGTTTCCCCGGCCATGCAGCTTTACTATGCCTTGCGCATTCTCAAGCAGATGAGCGGGGGCATGAGCGACGGGACGGTGCAGACGGTGCCGTCGCTATCGAAACGGTTGAATATCGGATTTGATTCGCTGGAGGAAATCCTGGAAAAGCTGGCGCAGGCCGACGTGGTGCGCAAACTGGCGGGAAACGGCTGGGCGATGATACGCGATGCGGAGCATGTAAAGCTGATCGAACTGTACCGCCTGTTTGTGTTCGATTCCTCCGCGCTGCCAGTGCAAGCCGGGGAGGAGGACGCAAACATCCGCGCCTGGTTTGACCGGCTCGGCCAGCGCGTTGCGGGGGATGCGGAAGTCACGTTGCACGACTTGTATGCCGGAGCGGCCCATGACAACTGAGCTTGTCCGCCGCCCGGTTTTGCGCTCTAATGCGCCCCTGTTTTCGTTTGAAAAGGAAAGCCATGAAGTATCTGGAAGGCTTGTTTGAAGGCTCACTGTGGAACAGCCGCTTCGTCATTCTGGCGGCGGTGGTGGGCAGCCTGTTTGCGGGCTTCGCCATTTTCTACATCGCCACGGTGGACGTGGTGTATCTGGTGCTGCATACCCTCCATTACGCCGACCCCGCGTTGACCGGCGAGGAGCGCAAGGTTTTGCACGACAACACGGTGACGCACATCGTCGAGGTGGTGGACGGTTATCTGCTGGCGACCGTGATGCTGATTTTCTCGCTCGGCCTGTACGAGCTGTTCATCAGCGATATTGATCAGGCGCACGGCAGCAGGGCATCCAGCAAGATACTGGTGATCAGCAACCTGGACGATTTGAAATCTCGCCTGGCCAAGGTGATTATCATGATTATGATCGTCACGCTGTTCGAGGAGGCGCTGAACATGAAGATGACTGCGCCGATAGACCTGCTCTATCTGGGCGGCAGCATTGCCCTGGTCGCGCTGGCTCTCTATTTGACCCATTCTTCCGAACATGGCGCCAAATCCCCATGCGCGGCGGAAGCGCGCGCGGAAGGCGGGGAAAAACATTGAGCAAGCCGCCCGGGCGGGGATGCGCGCCATCCTGCGCAATGGTGCGCGTGCTGCTGGTGGCAGTTATGCTGCTGGCCCCGCTCCATGCGCTGGCAACCGAGTTTTCCTTCAAGGATACGCGGGGCCAGTTGCAGCGCCTGTCCGACTATCGCGGCAAATGGGTGCTGGTAAATTTCTGGGCGACATGGTGCCCGCCTTGCCTCGATGAGATTCCCGATCTGATCGCGCTGCATGACGCGCACAAGGACACCGATCTGGTGGTGCTCGGCATCGCGCTCGAATACGCTTCCCAGAAAGGGGTGAAGGATTTTGCCGAAAAGCACGCCATTTCGTACCCGATAATACTGGGCAATCAAAAAATGGCGGAGCAGGTGGGTTATGTTGGATCGCTGCCGACCTCCGTCCTGTTTGATCCGGCGGGCAAGGCGGCAGGTTATCAGGAAGGGGCGGTCACGCGGGCGATCGTGGAAGAATATATCCGGTCCAAGACCAAAAAACAGCCATGAGAATATCGGCGGGTGTTAAAGGCTCCCTGAAGATTATTCCGCCTCAGTTCGAATTCTGCCACACCGCCGCCCAAGCCGGAATCTGTACCCCTTTTTCGAGCCGGACTGGCGTGGAGATCATTCTGAGCGAGCGAAAGCCGTTTGCGGCGGCAAGTTTTTCCAGATAGCCCGCCTGGTGCGCGTAACGCCCCGATGGGTTCAGCTTGTATCCGGTTTCGCCTTCCGCGCCGCCTGCGTCGCCGGGCAGCGCGCCGAGCGCCTCGACGGAGAACATGAAGTAGCCGCCCGCGCGGAGCAGGCGCCCGGCCTCGGAGACGATTTCATCGAGCCTGCCCAGATACACGAACACGTCGGCGGCGATAATCAGGTCGTAGTTTGACGGTTCCTCGCCGCGCATCATGGGCAGCAAGTCCGAATGCGCGAGCCGGTGGTAAACATTGCGCGCCCGCGCTCTTTCCAGCATGTTGGCAGAAAGATCAACGCCCACCAGTTGCCGGGCGTGGGGCGAGATTTCCTGGCCCGCCAGCCCGGTGCCGCATCCCAGATCCAGCACGTCCCATTTTCCGGCAGGCAAATCCGCAACCTGCTTGAGGAGGGCGAGCAGTTCGGACGGCATCTTATAGCTGAGGCCTTGAACCAGATGCGTATCGAAGGTGTTCGCGTAGCCGTCAAACAATTTCTCGACATATTGGCTCGGGGCGCGCTCGGTGGTCTGGGCGGCCAAGGCTGAAATGAGGTGCGACACGCTTTCGTTTTTCGGGTCCAGGCTGATCGCCTTGCGGTAGCACTCCATCGCCTGGTCTAGCCGGCCCTGGTCCTGGAACACGCTGCCCAGGTTCTTGTGGGCATCGGCATAGTCCGGTTTGAGCGAAATCGCCTTGCGGTAGCTGACGGTCGCCTCGTCCGGCTTGCCCTGCTTCTGGAGCGCGATCCCCAGGTTGTTGTGCGCGTTGGCAAAGCCCGGTTTGAGCGCGATCGCCCTGCGGTAGCTGGCGATCGCCCCATCCAGTTTGCCTTGCTCCTGGAGCGCGCTGCCCAGGTTGTTGTGCGCATCAACCCAATCCGGCTTGAGCGCGAGCACCTTGCGGTAGCTGGCGATCGCTTCATCCAGCTTGCCTTGTTTCTGGAGCACGTTCCCCAGATTGAAGTGCGCCTCGGCATAGTCCGGCTGGAGCGCTGTCGCCTTGCGGTAGCTGGCGGCGGCTTCGTCCAGCTTGCCTTGCGCCCTGAGTGCGAGTCCCAGGTTGTAATGCATCAGGCCGGTCGGCTTCACGCCGATCGCTTTGCCGATCAGATCGGTGGCGCCATCATGGTTTCCGCTTTGCAGGGCGATCACTCCCAGGAAATGCAAGGCATCCGCATGATTGGGCTCCGTCTGGAGTATTTGCCGAAAAACAGCTACGGCTTGTGGCACTTGCCCGGCCTGGTAATGCCCCAGCGCTGTCTGGAAGGCTTGCGGGATAGAGAAAGAGTTCATCGGACAAGCTCTTTGTTTGCGGTCGCTCCGCCTGCCGGGCCTTTTCCCCCGCCCAGCCTCACCAGCGCGTATTCCATGCTGTCCGACAGCGCGCGCCAGCTCGCCTCGATGATGTTGGGGCTGGCGCCGACGGTGGTCCAGGTTTCGCCGCCGCTCTGGAAATCAATCAGCACGCGGGTTGCGGCGGCGGTGCCGGTGGCGCCGTCGAGGATGCGCACCTTGTAGTCGGTCAGCCGCACGGTTTGCAGGATGGGGTAGGCGCCGATCAGCGCGTCTTGCAGCGCGGTTGCCAGCGCGTTGACCGGGCCGTTGCCTTCGGCGGCGGTAAACTTGGTTTCGCCCGCCACCTTGACCTTGACCGTCGCTTCCGACAGCAGGCCGCGGCTCTGGCGGCGCTCGGTGATGACGAAGAAATCTATCAGTTCGAACGGGTGCGCGTAGTCCGGGCGCAGCCGGTGCAGCATCAGCTCCACGCTGGCTTCTGCGGCCTCGAAGGTGAAGCCTTCGTGCTCCAGGTGCTTGATGTGGTTGAGCACGCGTTGCGCCTCTTCGCGCTGGAGATCAATACCCATCGCCTGCGCCCGGAAGAGAATATTGCCGCGACCGGAAAGCTCCGAGATGACCGAGCGCATTTCGTTTCCTACCAGCGTTGGATCTATGTGCTGGTAGGTATCGCTGGCCTTGAGCATGGCCGCAACGTGGATGCCGCCCTTGTGGGCGAAGGCGCTGTGCCCGGTGTAGGGCGCGTGGTCATCGAACTTGAGGTTGACCACTTCCGCGACGTAGCGGGAAAGCGGGGTCAGCTCGTGCAACTTCTCCGGGCCGACAACGGGAATATCCATCTTGAGTTGCAGGTCGGCAAGGATGGTGACGAGATTTGCGTTGCCCACCCGTTCTCCGTAGCCGTTGATGGTTCCCTGTACCTGGCGGCAGCCGCCGCGCACTGCGGCCAGAGAGTTGGCGACGGCGCAGCCGCTGTCGTTGTGGCAATGCACGCCGAGCGGCGTCTTGATGCGCTGCGCCACCTCGCGCACGATCTCTTCCACCTGCCAGGGCAGCTTGCCGCCGTTGGTCTCGCACAGCACCAGCCAGTCTGCGCCGGCACCGGCGGCGGCTTCCAGTGTTGCCAGCGCAAATTCACTGTTGGCAAGGAAACCATCAAAAAAATGCTCGGCGTCGAAGATCACCTCGCGCCCGCCGGATTTCATGTAGGCCACGCTCTCGCGGATCATCGCCAGATTTTCTTCCGGGGTAGTGGTGAGCACCTGGCTGACATGGTAATCCCAGCTCTTGCCCACCAGCGTGACGGCGGGTGTCGCCGCATCCAGCAGCGCTTGCAGGTTGGCGTCCCGCTCGCATTGCGTCTGCTTGTGGCGCGTGCTGCCGAACGCGGTGAGTTTGGCGGCGCCGAAATTCAGCCTGGCCGCGCGCGCGAAAAATTCCGCGTCCTTGGGGTTGGATCCCGGCCAGCCGCCCTCGATGTAATGGAAGCCGAAATCGGCGAGCCGCCGTGCGATGGCGAGCTTGTCCTCGATAGACAGGGAAATGTCTTCGCGCTGCGTGCCGTCACGCAAAGTGGTATCGTAGAGAAAAACCTGTGACATACCTGGCCGCCATCGGATTGTGCAGGGTGGATATTATCCAAACGGCAGAGTGTGCGCCACCGTGCCGCTGCGGCGGATGTCCGGGAAGCTCAGCGCCCCGCCACGGTGATAAAGGAAAGCCTGGCCACGCCGGCGCGCTGCGCGACCGCCATCAGTTCTGCGACGCGCCCGTAAGGCACCGCCTTGTCGGCTTCGATCTGAAGCTGGAACGAAGCATCCGCCGCCGCGCGGGCGCGCAGCATTTCGGCCAGGCCTTCGTCGCTCAAATGCGCCTCGTTGATCGCAATATTGCCGTTTGCGTCAATCATCAAACGCACCGGCTGCGGTTTATTGTCGGAGGCAACCCGGGTTGTCTTGGGCAGGTTGACCTTGAGCGACTGCGGCGCCAGCAGCGGCGCGGTGATGATGAACACCACCAGCAGCACCAGCATCACGTCCACCAGCGGCGTGACGTTGATCTCGCTCATCATGTTCTGTTCGGAGGAATTGCCGAATGCCATGGCGCCTTACACCTTGAAATTATGTTTGAGCGCCAGCCGCATGAAGTCGTGCGCGAAGTTTTCCAGTTCGGTGATATTCAGGCGCAGGCGGCGCAGGAAATAGTTGTAAGCCAGCACGGCGGGCAGCGCGGTGGCGATGCCGATGGCGGTGGCGACCAGCGCTTCGCCTATCGGCCCGGCCACCACGTCCAGGCTGGCGGAGCCGCTTTTGCCTATGTCCTGCAATGCGTGCATGATGCCCCACACCGTGCCGAACAAGCCGACAAAAGGCGAGGTCGAGCCGATGGTGGCCAGTTCGGATAAACCGCGTTCGTGGTAGCGCTGGATATTCTGCACCTGCTGGCGCAACATTCGCTCCAGCACTTCCTGCGGCGCGCCCAAGTGTTGCAAATCCTGCTGCTCCGCATGCAGGTTGTTCAGCTCGGCAAACCCTGCCTGCGCCAGGCGGGCAAGGTCGCCCTCGCCAGATTTCGCCACTTCGGCAGCCGCGTGCCAGTCGCGCGCCGCCCAGAACGCATCATTGAAAACGCGTTTGCGCTTGCCGTCCTGCAACTGCTTCCACAGCTTGAGCAGGGCGACCGACCATGTCACTACGGAAAGCAAAACCAGCACCAGCAGCGTACCCGCCACAATCGGCGAGCCGACGGAGAAAAAATCGTTCATGTTTCGTTATTGTTCAGCGCGAACTGGATGGGGATTTTGAACCACTTGGTGACTGCGTGCCCGGCCTGGCGCGCCGGGGCGAATTTCCAGGTCTTCACCGTCTGCAAGGCGGCGTTGTCCAGCATTTCGTGGCCGCTGCTCTGATGCACGCTGATCTGACCGCATAAACCTTCAGCCAGCACTTCCACGTTCAATATCACCTTGCCTTGCAAGCCCATGCGGCGCGCGGCAAACGGGTAGGGCGGGCGCGGGTTGTTAAGGTAGCTCGCCTTGTAATCCGGCCCCACATCGGGAATAGGCAGTGCTCTCGGCGTTTCAACCGGCGCCGCGACAACTGGCGGTGGAGTTTCCGCAATAACCGGGGAGGGTGCGCTCGGTTGTTCGACTGGTATTTCAACCGGTTTTGCCATTGGCTCAACCGGTGCCGGCCCGGGTTCCGGCATCACCTTGCGGATCGGCGGTGCGGGTTTTGGTTTTGGCGGAGGGGGCGCCGGAATGACTTCGGGCACCGTGGCTGGCGCAATGGTCACCGCGACCGTCATTTCTCTTGCCGGTGCGGGCGTGCTCGGCGGCAGCGACAGCCAGGCAAGGAAGGCGGCGATATGCAGTACGACAACCAGGGAAACCGAACTTACGGTCACGCCGCGCGTGGTTGTGAAAAACGTCCGGTTGCGCGGGGCCGAAATGGCAAAGCGGGAAAAGGAGGTGGGCTGCATGATCGCTTCCATTTAGCTCTCCTTGCCGCCTTCGCGTATCCAGCGCTCGGTTTGCGCATGGTCCAGCACACCGCTCAATGAGGTCACAACCCGGCCCTGCGCATTGAAAAAATAGGTGCGCGGCAATTCACCATACCATTCTTTGTCCACTTCGAAGCGCAAGCGTTCCACATAGCTGTCGGCGAATACCCAGGATTCGGCGCGCTCCAAACGATAACGCTGGAGAGTCTGGGCGATTTCCTGATTCTGCTCCGGAGAGTCGGTGGCAATCAGAACATTGGCTGTCAACATGGGATGATCCGATGTGCGGCGGTGGAAGCGATTATTTCAGGCTCCGGCCGGAGCCTTCCCCCATCGGCGGATTGTATCAGATTGATGCCGGGGGATTTGCCGTCGAACCGGCCCAATACGGGTCAGAGGCTTTCCAGCAAGCCAAGAAGCCTGGCGGGCGGCACGAAGCCCACGACTTGCTTCTCTGACAGCTCTTTGCCGCGTGCATCAAACAGCACAATCGCAGGGGGGCCAAAGAGCTGAAAGCGTTTCAATAGCGCCTTGTGGGCATCGCTGTTGGCTGTGACATCTGCTTGCAGCAGGGTCATCCCGGCCAGTCTGGCGCGCACTTCGGGCGTGGTGAAGGTGAATTTCTCCATCTCCTTGCAGCTTACGCACCAGTCTGCATAGAAATCCAACATTACCGGGCCTTTGGTGGTCTTTAGGCGTGCTTCGAGCTCCTGTTCCGAAGCGATACGTTCAAATCTTGTTGGCTCTGCCGTCGCAGCCGCAGTACTGTGGAATCCGGCAAGGGGTTGCAACGGATCGCGGGCGCCGCTGAGCAAACCGACCAGGATGCCGCATCCAACCACCAGCATGCTCACGCCAACACCTTTCCACAGGCGTTTCCAGCCGCTGGCAGGCACTGGCAGAGGATCCAGCGCATGAAGGTAGATGGCGGGAATAATCAGCAACAGGGCCACACCCAGCATGACCACCCATCCTGGCAGAACCGGCGAGACAATCCAAAGAGCCGTGGCCAATAAAGCTACCCCAAGACCGCGCGTCACGACTGTCATCCAGGCTCCGGTTTTCGGCAGCAGGCTGCGCGAGAAAACCCCGACCAGCATCAGCGGCAACCCCATCCCCAGCGCCATCGTGAAAAGCGCAATTCCGCCCAATACCGCGTCGTTGGTTTTGGCGATATACAGCAAGGCGCCAGCCAGTGGGGCGGCCACGCAAGGTCCGACGATGAGGGCAGAAAGCGCGCCCATCAGTACAATCGCCCCCACCGAACCATGGTGTGCGTTGGCAGAAGACGAAAGACGGCTTTGCAGTCCTTTCGGCAATTGCAGCTCGTAGAAACCGAACATGGAAAGCGACAGCGCGACGAAGATAGCTGCAAAACTTCCCAACACCCACGGGTTTTGCAGGGCGCTGGAAACCAGTGTGCCGGAGAGTCCGGCAACCACTCCAGCAGCGGCGTAGGTAACCGCCATGCCTAACACATACGCCGCAGATAGCATGGCGGCTCGTGCGCGGGAAATCTTTTCACCGTGATTCACGATGATCCCGGACAGGATGGGAACCATGGGAAAAACGCACGGCGTCAGCGACAATGCGATCCCGAAACCGAAGAAGCTGGTGAGGATCAGTAACATGCTGCCACCGCTCAGCAGATTTTCGACTTGTGAAGCAGAATTGCCAACTTCGGTCTCAGGCTTTGCGATGCCAGTTGGCGACCCCCCTTTTGTTTGACCAGCCGGTGCGGACGTTAGATCAACATCAATCTGCTGTGTCTGGGGCGGAAAACAGACCCCCAAATCGCTACAGCCCTGCGATGTCACTGCAAGCGCAAATTTTTCCGATATATCGGCAGGCAATGGAATGCGGATGGCAACCTCGTTCCGGTAAGTTTCCACCTTGCCAAAATACTCGTCATCCTTGATCTTTCCGGGCGGAAAAATCGGCTTACCTGTATTTAGCGTAGCCGGTTTGATTGCAAATTTGAACTTGCTTTGATACAGGTAGTAGCCGTCTGCAATGCGCCAGCGCGCCTCCAGCACCGATCTGTCAATGGCGCGCACTTCAAGGCGATAGGCCTGACCAGGATCGAGCAGTTGCTCATCTGCCGCAACCGAGAGGGTGGCGGCGAACATGCTCAGGAAAACAATGAGGAGTTTTTTAATCATAGACAATCCATTGCGCGCCGGGATCACACAATCACCATATTATGAAATGCTCGACGCCTTCGGCTTTCAAAAAGACCCCCGCGTCGGGTCCTTTCAGCATGGCAAATGTTGCCAGCATTCCAGCGTCAATACAGCTATCGGCCTTGACGCTGACAGAGCGGGGCGCGCCCCGCACCGGCCAGCCGGTTTTTGGATTCAGGATGTGACCGTAGCGTTTTCCATTTTTTTTCAGAAAACGCCGTGCGTCACCGCTGGTTGCCAGGCCGCCGTGGCGGAGGGGAAAGGATCGCACACAAGCGCGTCCGGTCGCGTTTGGATCATCAATACCGACCACCCATGACTCCCCGTTAGCGCGCGGCCCCAAAGCAAACACGTCGCCGCCGAAGTTGACCAAGGCAGACCGAATGCCAGCGGCAGCCAACTGCCGTGCGGCCTGATCCACCGCGTATTCTTTGCCTATACCTCCCAGATCAATCTCCATACCGGAAGGCAAATGCAGTTGCGGCCTGCTCCAGTTGGCCCGATGCCAGCCCACCTGCGGCAAAAGGGCGGCTACTGTTGCGGGTTTCGGCAAACGGTTACCGCCGTCGAAAGTCCAGGCGCGCCTGAGCACCCCAGAGGTAATATCAAATGCGCCGTCACTGATCTGATGGCAGGAGTGGGCAAAATCCAGCAACGCGCTGGATTCCTCATCCAGCACCACTGGCTGACCCTTTGCGTTGTTGATCTGATGCACGATGCCGCTGGCGTTGTACCGGCTGAACTTGGCTTCGATGCGCCACGCCTCGACGGCTGCCAGTTTGACAAAATGGTGGGCAGCTTCCCGGCCAGGAATATCCAGATCAGGCATGTCCAGCAAGACTTCGCAAGGGCCGCCGAGCGCCTGAAATTCGCCCACCACATGTCCCTCGCCTGCGATCCGCAAGGTAACAGCTCGCGTCTTTTGCGGGCATGATGCCTCTTGCTTCTCGCACACCTGCATTAACGTGAAACTCGCGCAGCGATTTGTTTGCCCCCTCTCCCGCAGGGATTGAAGATCGCCTTTCTCGTTTGCCTCCTCTCCCGCAAGCGGGAGAGGATTGAGGTGAGGGGCTTCTCCACGGGAGAGGGTTGGGGTGAGGGAACGGGCATGGCGAGTTTCATAATCAGGGGTGGTTACTCGCCATGTCCGTTAGAACGGCTTGGTATAGCCGATGTGAAAGATGGTCGCTTCTAACTCCGGAAAGAGATCAGCCGCCTTCTGCACACCGATTGCATCTTGCGGATGCAGTTCACCATTTTGGCGTATCGCCTCGATCCGTGCGGTGAGTTCACCCCCAAAAGTGGGTTTGTAACCGAGTTTCACGCCAACCGAGTTCGTCTGTAGCTTGGCCAAGCGGTGATCAGCACTGGCGTAGGCCGGGGTTTCACCCGCAGCCAGCATGGAACGATAGAAGTCTGCTGCACCCTGAGTATAAACCCTGATGTGGGGCTGAACGTACAGCTTCTCGGTAAAAGGCTGGCGGTATTTGAGATCAACCGTGTGGGCCTTTATACCCCAGGTATCCTGAAAATACCGGTAGCCGCCGTAAAGAATCCCTGTTCCAAGCACCTGGTTGATCTGGGCATAGAGAGCGTTGCTGTATCGCGTGTCCGGCCGCTTTTCGGTGAGAGGTGAATAAGTCAGCGTTTCACCGGTGAGCGGGTGGACGATACTGAGGAGCTTGTGGGGGTTGGTCATGTAGCCGGATGCATGCCCGTGAACGAAATTCAACTGTAAAAGAGTTCCCCTCGCCAGCACCTGCGAGACCCCGAGTTGCAGGTCAATCTGGTCCTTCTTTTCGGACGCGGCTCGAACAGCAGCGGTGCTGTCCGGTGTGAGTTCGGTCTTGATCTCCATATCAATGGTGTCAACAGAATAACTGGCGCCAGCTATCAATGTTGTGTTGCGCTGGTTGAAGTCGCGCGCAACAGTGGCGCCAATCCCTGAAGATTTATTCATTTTTGAGGATGAATGGTCTCCAGCCAATGTCAGATGTGTATCGGGAGAGAGGCTTGTTTCCCAGTCCACGCCCACGGCCGCCCGTGTGGTCTGGAAGCGTGCCATGTAGGCTGTGCCAGAAGCGCCGCTGGTTGTCTGGATTTTTGTCGTGCCGGTCGGCGAAGCGCCGGAAACGCTGTCGTAATCGGCACGCACTGTCAGGGCATTTTCTTCGCCCAGTTGACGGCGGGCACGAAAGTTCTGTTCCGCAACACTGATGCGGTCTTTCTCCGAATAGCGCATTGTGCCAACGTCAATACGCCAGAGTTGCTCCGGTGCGCCTTCGGCATGATGCTGGTGTACGTCCTCGGCATTGGCCAACGGGGCTGCCAGCAGCAAACTGGCGCTAGCGGCGGAGAGCAAAGAACATACACCCCCGCCTTTTCTTCGCCTTTTCTTCTTTTGGGTTAATTGCATCCGCAACCTCCACCACCGACGCCCTTGCCGCCAAAAGCGGCTTCACGGCTGAAATAAACACGGCTATCGAAAAATTCCTCTACCCGGTCTGGCACCAATTGCATTTCTTCTTTCGCCAGTTGATCCTTTTCCCACGGTTGCACCGACTGCATCGCCGACTGCATTGAAGCACAGCCACCCAACGCGCACACCGCCATCAGGCAGGCGAGCAATTTCCGAAAAACCATATTCATCCCCTATAAGTTATCAATCCGGTTGCTAAAATCGTAGCTCAGCCCACATGGCTTGGCAGGGTAGTCTCGTAGGATGCGGTGACTAAAGGAACCGCATCGTTCGCGATTGATGCGGTTCGTACCTCACCACATCCTACGCTTGCTCAGTCACGGTTTAACAGAGCATCAGGGAGTAACAGCCGCCAACTTGTCCCCGGATACCAGTTTCCGCACTTCTTCCTCCAGCGCAGGCTTGTCCTTTTGCCGATACCCGACGTGGGTGCTCTGCAGCCGCCCATTGCGGTCAATCAAGTAGGAGCTCGGCATGCCGAGCACTTTATAAGCCTTGGCAACGCTGCCTTCCGGGTCAAAGCCGACCTTGAAGCTGGCGGGATTTTCCTTGAGGAACTGGCGGGCGGCTGCTGTATCCTGATCAACATTTACGGCGATGATCACCAGTCCTTGAGAGCCATAACGCTCCTGCGCCTCATTCAGCCACTTGAACGAGGCGCGACATGGGCCACACCAGGATGCCCAGAAGTCCAGATAAACCACTTTGCCTTTGTGCTCGGCCAAGGATATCTGTCCGGCCTCTGACGCGATGGAAAACGCTGGTGCGGGCGTGTTATCCGCTCTGGTTATAGGCAACGCCAATACCAAACCTAAAGAAACCATCAATGATGGAAAAAAAGCTCGCATATTCATACCCTCCCTATAACCAACGACTTACCAAGCGTTTTTTGCTTGGTTAGTCGGATGGCTAGTAGTTCCATTAGTTGTTCAACGCACCTTCGGATATCCACTGACGAATAACCTTGTAATCCGGATCGGTTGTTTTCCAGAACCATCCGCCTGAATGTGATGCGCTTCCCTGCACCACCCAGGACAACAAGCCGCTTTGATCCGGATTAACCGTATTCACAACGTCAGAGATCACTTTGTCGCGGGAGTAGGTTGTTGTTGATTTCTTGCTGCTGCCTGTATAGGTTGCCAGATCCAGATTGCCGTTGAATTTGACTGTGCTGCTTGTCGTGACTGTACCGCCTGCCGTGTCGTTTTTTGCCGGATACGTCGCGTTCGGGCCATTGGTGTTATCGGAAGGTATATGACATGCCTTGCAGCGGTTCAGCAGAATGGGCTGGATGTGCTGCTTGTAACTGATACCTGTCGCCGGATAGCCGGTCAATGTGCTGGTACCCAGATTCAGCGCGCCACGGCTTCCGGTCGGGCCGTGGTGCATGCCGCAGCCCATGCGGGGATAATTTGCTGTCGTACTCCCCACTGCCGCCATCGTCACCATCGGCGTTTCATATTCGCCCAATTTTATCCAGCTCTTGTAACGCCAGGTGGCCGGGTGACCCTCGGGTGACGCGGTGCTCCATGCTTGCGGATCCGAACCGATTGTTGCCTGGGTGGCGAAGTTGCCCGCCGCGTTGCTGGTCATGCTGATGACCTTGCCAGTGAAATCGCGCAGGATGATTTCCGCGCCTTCCAGCGGAGTACGCCCGGTGCGGTCGGTGTAAATGGTTCCAGCCATGGTAAAATCAAAATTCGACGCCTTACCGCCCGGTTTATGGCAGCGGCCACAGTCTTCACCCGGATGATGAAAAACATTGCGCGAATTCGTGGGCGAGACATAGTTGTCTTTTCCGATCAGGTGTCCCGTAGGCGCGGGTTCGAGCCGTTGATCTACCGTAGTGAAAGGGGCGGCAAAAGCGGGTATGGATGCCGCAAGAGCAAAAAAAAGAGTCAGATTGCGCATGATTATGGATTCCTGATTGAGTGATAGTGAACTTGGGCTTTAGTGGACATGGCCACCGCCACCGCCAACTCCGCCTCCAATTCCGCCTCCAACTCCGCCTCCAAGACCGCTATCTATATCTTTGAGATAAGCAACGCCATTTTCGCGGTCAAGCAAGCGCGCACCGGCAAAGAACATGGTGCCGCCGATAGCCAGATTGCTGCCATATTCGCCGCTCATCATCTCAATCGGGTAAGTCTGGGTGGCATCGGCGGTGGTGAGGGTAGCACCGCTGGCAAGTGGAGTCGCCGCCGGGGCAAGAGAGAAGCGATATATGTTGCCACTGTCTGCCAGCGTGCCGCCTGCCGCCCATGAGGCGCCAACCAGAATGTCCTGGGTTGCTTCGCCAACCAAAGCGATAGACGAGCCGAATTTATCAAATTCGCTCGCGCCCCAGATAGAGGCCGCGGCAGCGGTCGCCGCAAGCGTGCCGGACAGTGTTGCGCTGCCCCGGTAAATATACACCGCGCCCGTTATCGCATTCGCGGCGTTCTTCGCGCCCGTGCTGGAGACGGCGACATCCCCAAAGCCGTCACCGTTCACGTCGCCGAGGTACGCTACCGCATTGCCGCCGGCAGTGAACTCGGCATTAGCCACAACATCTGGGATGCCAACGCGAGCCTTGAAGTCGGCGCCGCCGAAAAACACGCGCACTTTGCCGAAGGTGGGAGCAAGGAGATCTGCTATACCGTCACCATTGACGTCACCGGTCGCAAGGTTAGAGGAAGTCGCGCCCTGGATCGTCACGTCAGGCGTTATCTTCGCCGACAGTGCGGCACCGCCGAAATAGACGTAGATGGCGCCCGACTGGAAACCGCTCACCGTGTCTCCTGGCTCAGATGTATACGTATAGGGCGCGGAAACAACGATGTCGTTAATCCCGTCCGCATTAAGATCGCCGGAGGTGACGGAATAACCGAAGCGGTCCAGCGCCTGGTTGCCTCTGAGCACGGCCACTAAAGCTCCTCCAGCGGCGGTGCGTTCGTAGACATATACCGCACCCGACAGGGGGGCATTGCCGGTGGCATGGATCGCACCGACGGCAAAATAACTTTTCCCGGCGCTACCTGTTACGTTGCCAAGGTGGGCAAAGGAGCTGCCGAAATAGTCTCCCGCTGCCACTCCCTGAATAGCTGAAGAGGGTGTTGTTTCACCGCTCTTGTAGATCAGCAGTGCGCCCTTATTGTTCGTTGCGCCGGGTGCGCCGACCATCAGGTCGAACAAACCTGCGGTGCTGGTGGGCATAAAGCCCCCCGCATAACCTTGACGCCCCAAGGACAACGTCATGCCAGTCAAGCTTCCGCTACTTGGCACACCGCCGTTCGGCAAGCCCGCATAAGCAGTTGCCATAGCCGCGCCAAGTCCTAGGGGGGGGGTGAATGCAGGTATGGATGCACTGGCCAGCAATGTCGCGTGAGTAATACTGTTGTTGGTCTCGGCTTCCTTCAGCGCGGCCAGCATGTTATCGCTGCTATCGCCAGGTATGGGTGTAAATGCCGTGGTGATCGGATTGATGGTGTTCAGTGGGGTGAATGCGAGGGCAATGCGCACCCGGTTGAGCGCTGCGTCCACATTGGGTTGGGTGATGGCGGCAAATTTTGCCGGATTCAACCCGGAAAACCATGTGCCTGGTGTTGCCTCGCCCGCCATGTTGGCTACCACCAAGTCGGTGAGCGGGGTGATGTTTACAGTACCCAATGCTGTGGCAATAGAGTGGTAGGGTGTTGTATTGGCTTCGCCATTGATGGTGCCTCCACTGACTTTCACCGCGCAGGGCAGGGTTTGCCCAGACAAGGAAACTTGCCAGTCACCCATGCTGCCAGTGGTCGTGGTAAGTGCGTTACCTGCAGCGCAACTGACGTTGATTGTGCCACCCGCAATCGGAGAGCCCACTGCCGCAGTGCCACCCAGAGCGCTGGATACCGAGGCAACCCCGCCGCCGCCGCCACCACCACCGCATCCGGCCAGCAGCAAACCGGATACCAAGCCTGCCGCAGCAAGCCCGGCCAGTGCGCGTTTAACGGCAAGTTTCCTTGAAATGTTCATGGTGCAATCCTTTTTTATGGGTAGGCCATCCTCCAAGTGGCGTAATTCTAGAGGGTGCGGCTTGAAATGGGAATGCGGCATATTGCCGCACCCTTGGTGCGGGGCGGAGCCTGGACGGGCAAGCGGTTCAGCAGTAACAATTCCGGTGAGGTAATTCCAGCCTTTGCCGGTGGTCATTTAACTCGTGGGTACCTCTAAAAATTCAAAGTTCTGACGGAACTGCTGGTGACACTAGTGTCGTGTCATGCATCAAATGTCGGATATAATCGTTTAAGCTTGACCCGCGCATCCTCTGCCGTAAATTGCCAGTTTACCTTGGCACATATTTGATCGCGACGCTCCTGCCAAGCGGCAACTTGCCTGTTGAGTTCC
>JACRPU010000119.1 GCA_016223025.1 Nitrosomonadales bacterium
ATCATGGAACCACGCCAGAAACTCGGCGTAGTTGCGCGGGTAATCGGCCCCGGCTTTGGGATGGCTCTTTTGTTTGGAGGTGTGCGTTGATTCCACTGCTTAATTGTAGCATTACCGTAATTACGTGAATACCCCATTTATTTTATTGGCAGCGATTATGTTGCCGTAAAAGAATTCTCCGGCAATTGGAACGGAGCCTATACGCCGCGAGGCGGCGCAAACCTGGCCCTGTTGAACGCACGCGTGGAGGGTGGGGCCACTTATGATTCATGGCGCATCGCGGCCCTTTACCGCAAGGAAATCCTGATCGAGAGCGGCCGCGACACCACCGACATGGTGTACTACAACAAGCAACGCCTGAGCGTTCCTGCGGGGCGGGCCATGGAAATCAATCTCCGGGTCGAGGGTTTCGATGCCGACGGAATCCGGCTCGATAAAGGATTTGTCCTGTCCCATGAAAATGGCAGGATCATCTCGGCGGGCGCGGGGATTTCCCTGTTGCGCGGCAGGTCGGTGCGGATCGGGCGGGCGGACGGAACCGCCTCCACGACGGTAACGGGCTATAGCTACAACGCCACGGTGGAAGACAGCCACTCGAAAGCGACTTACCCGTTCATCCGCAATGCGGCGCCCATCGGGCAAGGTTATGCGCTGGATGTCGGCGCCAAGGTTGTCTGGAACAATGGCTCCCATCTGGAATTGGCGGCGAACGACCTGGTTGGGGAGATGCGCTGGGAGAATATGCCCTACACTATCGAGACGGCAAACAGCGCCACGCTTGCCCGTGACGCATCCGGCTACATTTATTACAACCCGACTGTCAGCGGGATGAACGATCTCAATCGTAGAACCATCACCCAGAAGCTGGCTCCCAAGCTCCATGCGCAGTTTACCTATCCGGTTTCAAGTTTTGACTTTTCGGCGGGAACGGAATGGATGAAAGGATACTGGTTTCCGCAAGCGGGAGTGGCATACCGTTTGAATGAAAATTGGAAGACAACGCTCGACTACGATGTGCGGTTCAAAACACTGGGGCTGGGATTCAAACACAGGTGGTTCTACCTGGACTTGCGTAGCGACAGCACTTCTTTGAATAAGGCCAAGGCATATGGCCTGGCTGGGGGTGTGAATGTTTCATTCTGACATGTCTTCCTGATTTCAGGCGCAACGGCTTGGAATAATCGCCCATGACCATCTATTGCATTACCCAAGCCTAGTCATTTAAAATGACCAATATGGAAATTATGGAGGTACGCCATGTCCCAATTCAATATTGCCGAAGCGAAAACCCATTTCTCCGAGATCGTGCAAAAGGCCATGCTCGGAGAGGAGGTCGTCATTGCCAAGGACAACAAACCCATCCTGAAACTCGTGCCATTATCCAAGCCGGGTAAAAACCGCAAACCGGGTTCCGCCAAGGGTCAGATACTGCATATCGCGGATGATTTCAACGATACGCCCGATCATTTCAAGGATTACGTTTAATGCGCGTATTGCTGGATACCCATGTATTCCTGTGGTGGGTGTGGGATGCTCCCAAACTTTCCGCCAAGGCGCGAAAGCGCATCACCGGAGCAGACAGCGAATGCCTGCTTAGCCTTGCCAGCATTTGGGAGATGTCCATCAAGGTCAGCCTGGGCAAACTCAAGGTTGACCGCCCGCTCGAACGGTTTATACCTGAACAGCTTTCCGCCAATGGATTCAAGCCGCTCGAAATCAGCTTCCGCTCCGTCGTATCGGTGAACACGCTGCCCTTTCACCATAAAGACCCTTTCGACCGTTTGTTGGTTGCGCAAGCTCTGGAAGAAAAAATCCCCATAGTTTCCGCCGATCCGGTTTTCACCCGCTATGGCGTGAAACGGATTTGGTAAATTCCCGCCTTACCACTTAAGGGCGCTTCTAAAAATTCAGAGTTCGCCCAAATGCAAGGCGTGGAAAAAATTTCGCAGCGCCGCATATGTATAATATGTCAGCAAGAAATTTTTTCCGCAACGCAGCAGCTGGGCAGCAGTTGGGATGAAATGTGGATTTTTAGAAGTGCCCTTAAATTCAGAAAGCCCAGATGCAATGACACTTCTTCTCACGATACCTGCAAGAGCACCTCAAAGAATTAAATCTTCAAGTGGCTTTACCCTGATCGAAGTGATGGTGGTGGTCGTCATCCTCGGCATACTCGCCGCTCTGGTGGTGCCCAGGATAATGAGCCGCCCGGACGAGGCGCGCATCGTTGCCGCAAAACAGGACATCGCATCCGTCGCGCAGGCACTGAAACTCTACAAGTTGGACAACCTGCGCTACCCCACCACCGAACAGGGTTTGCAGGCGCTGGTGAAGAAACCTTCCCTGCCGCCGGAGCCGCCGAACTGGAAAGGCAACGGCTATCTGGAGCGCCTGCCCAAAGATCCGTGGGGCAACCCGTACCAGTACCTGCAACCCGGCCTGCACGGCGAATTCGACCTGTCCAGCCTGGGCGCCGACGGCGCCCCCGGCGGCGAGAACAACGACGCGGACATCGGATCGTGGGATATGTAACGCACCGCAAGGAGAACTTCACCCTTCTCCCTTCCCCCTTTCCCCTTCCCCGGCGCGGCTTCACTCTCATCGAACTTCTCGTCGTGCTGGTGATTATGAGCATCGCGCTGGGAATGGCGGTGGTGCAACTGATGCCGGATAGCCGCACCGCACTGCGCGAGGAAGCGCAACGCCTCGCGCTGCTGCTGGAAAATGCCGGCATGGAGGCGCGGGTAAGCGGGCAACCGATGGCGTGGTCCTTTGAAAACAGCAGCTACCGCTTCTGGAAAAAAAACAGCTACGGCGATTGGATGCGCATGGAGGATGACGCGATGTTTCGCCCGCGCGCCTTGCCGGACGGCATTACCATCGCGGAGGCCAGCGTGGAAGCGCAACCGCTGAAAGCGGGCGAGCGGATGTCGCTGGGCGCGGCTTCGTTTGCCCTGCCCTTCCGTCTCCGCCTGAACGGCGGTGCGGCTGTCGCGCGCATCGCCGGCAGCAGCACGGGTGCGGTGTCCGCACAACTGGATAGCGAATAGCCCAATGATGCCGGTAACGGCCAGCCGCGCTGCCATCCAGCGCGGCTTCACCCTTCTGGAAACGCTGGTGGCGCTGGCCGTTCTCGCTATCGCGCTGGCTGCGGTATTGCGCGTCGCGGGGATGGAAACCCGCAACACGGAAGAATTGCGCCTGCGCCTGCTGGCCGACTGGGTGGCGCAAAACCGCCTGGCGCTGCACGCCGCGCGCGGCGACTGGTTCTCCCCCGGTTTTCAGAATGGCGAGGAAACGCAAGCCGGCATCCGCCTGCTGTGGCGGGAAGAAATCAGCGGTACGCCCAACCCGGCGTTCCGCCGCATCGAAGTCGGCGTGTACGCCCCGGATGATCCGCAGCACGCATTGCGCAAGCTGACCGGATTTCTCGTCGAGCAGCGCCGCAAATGACCGCCCGCCGTTGCAGCGGCTTCACCCTGATCGAACTGCTGGTGGCATTGGTTATTCTCGCGCTGCTGTCGGTCGCCGGGTATCGCGGGCTGGATGCGGTATTGCAGACGCGCGAGCGCGTTGAGAGGGAAACCGGCAAATGGCAGCATCTGGCGGTTTTTTTCTCGCGGCTGGAGCAGGATGTGGCACAGGCGATCCACCGCCCGGCGCGCGACCAGGGCGGACTGGCGCAACCGGAATGGATCGGTCGCAATGTGGCGGTGGCGGAAGACGAGGCGCATCTGACGTTCACCCGCGCCGGCATCCCGGATCAAGGAGAGGCGCAGCGCGCACCGCAGCGCATCGGCTACCGGCTGGAAAGAGGCACTATTCTGGTGCTGCGCTGGCCTTTCCTGGATCAGGCGCCGCGCGCCGCGCCGGCGCGCTACCCGCTGCTGGAAGGGGTGCGCGAGCTGCGCCTGCGCCACCTCGATACCAACGGAAACTGGCTCCCCCAATGGCCGCAGGGGGGGCAGCCCGGCACGCTGCCGATGGCGCTGGAAGTGGCGGTAACGCTTGCGGGCGGAGAAAACATCACGCGGGTGTTTGCCTTGCAATGAAACGTTCCGCGCAAAACGGGGTGGCGCTGGTTCTGGTGCTGCTGATTGTCGCTCTCGCCACCTCGCTCGCCGCCTTTATGGCAGCCCGTCAAAACTTGTGGCTGCGCCAGGTGGAAAGCCAGTTTGACCGCGCGCAGGCAAGGCGTGTCGGCATCGCCGCAATTGACTGGGCGCGCGCCGTGCTGGCCGATGACGCCCGCGCGGGCAGCACCGACCACGAAAAGGAAATATGGGCGATGCGCCTGCCCGCGATGCCGGTGGAAAACGGCGAAGTCATCGGAGTGATCGAAGATCGGCAGGGCTTGTTCAACCTGAATAATCTGGTGCGCAACGGCGCCACGAGCGCGCCCGATATGGCACAATTCCGGCGCCTGCTGGAAACGCTCGGGTTGCCGGGCGATCTGGCAACCGCTTTGGCCGACTGGATGGACGCGGACAGCGAAACGCAGTATCCGGGCGGCGCGGAAGATTTATATTACCTCGCCCTGGCGCAGCCGTACCGCGCGGCAAACCGCCCGCTGGCGGAGCTTGGCGAATTGTCGCGGGTAAAAGGGTTCGATGGGCGAACGGTCGAAATCCTGCGCGCCTACGTCACTGTTCTGCCGGAGCCGGTGCCGGTCAACGTCAATTTCGCCCCGCCGGAAGTGCTCGCGGCAGTGGCGCAAAACCTGACGCTGGCCGATGCGCGCTCGCTGGCGCAGCAACGCGACGGCCACCCGTTCAAGGACGTGGCGGATTTCCGGCAGCGCCTGCCGCATGGAGGGGTAACAGTGTCGGACGGAAACATTTCGGTAAGCAGCCAGTTCTTCCTGGTGACCGGACGCGCCCGCATAGGCGGCGCCCAAGTCTCCACGCAGGCCTTGCTGCGGCGCTCGGGCGGCTGGCCTTCCGTCGTGTGGCAAAACATACAGTGAATACTCTGCGCATTTATTTTTCCGGCCTGTGGCGCGATTCCGCTTCGCCCTGCCCGTGGGCGTTATGCGATGAAACCGGCGCGGTGCTGCAATCCGGCAACGACCCGCTCGCCGCCTTGCCAAAGGGCAACGAGTGCATCGCCATCGCCGCCCCGGACCGCGTGCTGTGTGCCGCTGTCCGGATGCCGCCCGGCTCCCGCCGACGCTGGCAGGCGGCGCTGCCGTTCGCGGCGGAGGAGCATACGCTGAACGGCGCGGAAGAAAATCACGCTGTTCCCGGCCCGGCGCTGGCGGATGGCCGCACGATGATCGCCGTCGTGGACAAGCCGTGGCTCGGGCGGCTTGTCGAGGCGTGCCGCACGGCCAAACTGCCCTTGCGCCGGATGATCCCAGAAACGCTGTTGCCCGCCCCCGCGCCTGCGGAAAAGGATCCGCCACATAAAGCCTGGGCGCCGGAAACCTGGGTGCTGGTGTGGGATGGCACCAGCGGCTTCCTGCGCACGGGCAGCGCGAGCGGGATGGCGCTCGATAGCGGCGACGACGCCACGGCGCCGCTCGCCCTGTGCCTGTGCCTGGACGCTGCCCGGAAAGATTCGCCGACATCACCCCCCGGCAAAATCGAAGTGCGCTTCCCGCAACAGGTTCCGGAAGCGCAGCGCAACCTGCCGCAATGGGGCGGCCTGCCCGTTGCCCTGGCTGCCGGTCCGGCGTGGGACTGGCGGCGCGCCCCCATCCCGGATGGCGCGCTCAACCTGCTGTGGGGAGAATTCGCGCCCCGCGCCAGAATCGGCGAGTGGTGGCCGAAATTGCGCCCCGCCGCCGCGGTCCTGCTGGCCGTGCTCGGCATCGAGATGATGGGTGCAAATATCGAATGGGCGCTCCTTGCCGGTGAAAGAAAAACGCTCGCGCGCGACATGGAACACAGCTTCCGAGCCTCCTTCGGCGATGCTGCCACGCTCGTCAACGCCCCCTTGCAGATGCGGCGCAACCTCGCGGAACTGCGGCACGCTGCGGGGCTGCCGGACGACGGCGATTTCCTGCCGCTGCTCGATGCGGCGGCCATCCCGCTGGCCGCATTGCCCGCTGGCAGCGTGCGCGTGTTGCACTACGAAGCGGGCAGGCTGGATATAGAGATTGCACTCGGTCGCAGCGAGGACTTTCGCGGATTGCAACAACGCCTGCAAGAGCGGGGGCTCGGCGCGCGCGCGGGCGATATGCGCGAAACCGGAAACGGGGTGCAGGCGCGCCTGACACTATTGCCGGAGGACGGGCGATGAAAACGCGCTGGATCGGCCTGAAGAAACGCTACTGGGATGGCCGCGCCGCGCGCGAGCGCCACATCATTGCGCTTTCCGCATTGCTGCTGTCGCCGCTGATCGCCTGGTGGCTGCTGTGGCAACCGGCGCACACCGCGAGCTTGAAACTTCGCGCCGGTATTCCCGTCCTGCGAGTGCAGGCGGAACAGATGCGCGCCCAAGTGGCGGAAGCGGCCCAGTTGCACCATCGCCCCCGCCCCGCCACGCTCGATGCCGGCGCGCTGAAACTGGCCATTGAAGCGTCGGCGGAGCGCCACCATTTGCGCGGGGCGGTAACCACCCTCGATACGATCGAGCCCCGCAGCGTGCGCATCACCCTGGCCTCCGTCTCTTTCGAACAGTGGCTGCGCTGGCTGCGCGATCTGCAACGGGAGCAGCACATCCGGGCGGATTCCCTGGGCATTGCGGCGTTGCCGCAAACCGGAATGGTGAAAGTCAGCGCCACGCTGACGAACGGAGGGGCGCAGTGAGCGGCGGCAGGCTCTCGCCCGCGCTTTTTGTTTTCGCCTTCCTGCTCACCCTGCTTGCCACCGCGCCGGCTTCCCTGCTGGACCTGTGCCTGCAATACGCCTCCGGGGGGCGCCTGGTTCTGGCTAATGCCGGCGGAACGGTATGGGATGGTTCCGCCATTCCCGCGTTGCGCCCGCGAAACGGCCCTGTTCTCGCCTTGCCGCCCCTGCGCTGGGAAATTGCCGTATTGCCCCTGTTCGGCGGAACCATCCGGTCCCGGCTGCAATGGGGCGCACCGCCCTCTGCGCCCGCGATGGACGCCATCCTCTCTTTTGACCGGGCCGAGTTGCACCGCGCGCAGCTTGTTCTTCCCGCGCGCATAGTGGAAGAGATATCGCCCATGCTGAAGCCCGCCCAGTTTCGCGGGCAACTCCGGATGCAAAGCGAGAAGCTCATAATTACCGGGCGCGGCGTTGAAGGGTCTGCAACCGTGGACTGGCTGCTGGCGGGCTCCGCCCTGAGCAGCGTTGACCCGCTGGGCAACTACCGCCTGGCCCTGAGCGGCGCGGGCGAGCGCATCCGGATCGGGCTTTCGACGGCTTCCGGCAAACTGCTTCTGGAGGGGCAAGGAAACTGGTCGGCAACGCGCGGGCTGGAATTTCGTGGCAGGGCGCAGGCATCGCCGGAAAATCGTGACGACCTCGCGGAACTGCTGCGCAACCTGGGGCCGGAAGAATCTCCGGGGGTGCATGGGTTCCATATCACGCCCCGGCAATAATCTTCCTCTGCTTGCAAAGAATATCCGGCCCCGTAGCCCGCACGAAGCGCGGCGGCATGGCGCCCATTTCAACAAGGCAGAACCAACAAAGGGTAGCCGCCTTCGCGCGCTGGCAATTTCGTTCGCCCCCCGCGAATGCGGGGGTGTGCAAGATGCCTCTTGGTGTTAATGTGCCGTCCGGAATTGCTGGCCGGGTTGGGGCTGTTGGGTTTCGCCGCCCGCCGCCGTACAGCACATTTCCATTAACGTAACGAAAGGATCAACCCATGAAAGCGACTTTGCTTGCCTTTTCCCTGGCTGCCGCATTATCCGGCCTGTCATCCGCCGCACATGCTGCCATAGTAACCGGCGGCGGCTATACCGCAACGGACAGCACACCCTTTCAGTGGGAAGAGCTGGGCACGCCTTCCAAGACACCTGTAGCGGGCGCAACCAGGGTGCTCGGCAACCACGACGACAGCGCCACCGGCCTTATCAATCTCGGCTTCAATTTCAGTTTCTTCAACCAGACCTACAGCCAGGTCCAGATCACCTCCAACGGCCTGCTGACTTTCGGCGGCACGACCACCAACAACAGCAATATGGATCTGGGCCAGGCGCTGCCTTTTAGCACCATGCCGATGATCGCGGTAGCGTGGGATGACTGGACCACCACCTACTCCGGCACCGATGGCGTGTACTACAAAACGCAGGGCGCACCGGGAAGCCAGAGCTTTACCGTGGAATGGCGCAACACCAAGAAGTACGACACGGCCAGCAACAGCAACTCCAGCCCGGTCAGCTTTGAAGCGGTGTTGTATGAAGGCTCCAATTCGATTGATTTCCGCTATATTGACATGGAAACCGGCGGCAGCCTGGTCAACCCGGATGCCTCCCTCGGCGCGACTGCCACAGTCGGCATCCGCGACGTTGACGCCCACCTGAATGGCCGCTACCTGCAATGGTCGAACAATCAGGCAGTCCTGACCAACAACTCCGTTGTGAGGATTACCACCGTCGCCGCCCCCGTGCCAGAACCCGAAACCTACGGCATGTTGCTCGCAGGGCTTGGCCTAATGGGCTTCGCGAGCCGTCGTAGAAGGCCGGCATCCAACATTACCTTGTAACGAAAGGAGCAATATATGAAACCACTCTTCCTTGCGCTTATCTTTGCCGCCACAACTGGCTCTTCCCAGGGGGCGGTCATCGCGTTCGACAGCAACCCCACCCACAACTCCGCCGACTGGACAGCTCAAGTCGTAGCCTCGGGCGGGGGCGTCAACAGCGATATCAATTTTGAAACGCACCCCTTGGGCGCGTTGCAGGGCGAGCATTACGCGAGCCTTGGGGTGCATATGACGCTTGCGGGGAGCGCGTTCTCATTCAACCAGGTGTATGACTATCACAACAACTACGGCGGCACCGTGTCGGGCTATGGGCCAAACTCCCCAGGGGAAGGAATCGCAGCCGAGTCGCGCGCCTTCGGCGCATTCAACCCAAGCGGCCCCTGGACGCTGACCTTGAGCTTCGATCAGGCGGTGCTGGGAGTGGGCTTGTTCGTGACCGATCTTTTCAATGGTCTGGGTAACCGCACCGTTACGCTTGCCGCCTACGATGGCATCAACGGCACGGGGAACCAGCTCGCCCTGGCCGGAGCTCCACAGTACAACTTTCAACTCTACAACAAGCTGTTCCTGGGCGTGGCACAGGATGGTGGCGCACCAACGATACGCTCAATGGTGTTCACCAACCCCATCGCCTACTATGGGGACGGCATTGTATTGGACGATATCCGTTTCGCCAACGCAGCCCCCGTGCCAGAACCCGAAACCTACGCCTTGTTGCTGGCTGGTTTGGGTATGCTGGGTTTGACAGTACGCCGCAGAAAAGGGTAAGCAGGCAAGCCGTGTAATCCAGATTTATGTTCGATCCGAAACGGGGGCTCTGGCTCCCGTTTTCATTGGTGCGAATTTGTGACATATGATTTTTGAATTGCGGAAGAAAGCCCCGCATCGGGGCTTTCTTCCGGGCACATTGCAGCCCGGCATCCCGTTGTTGACGCCCGCCATCTGAAAAGGTCATAATTCAAGCGAACACCTACATTAAAGAGGCCTGAAATGCTGGTTTCCATGCACGAATTAAAGTCGCATTTAGCTCAATATGTCCGCCAAGCCCAGTCCGGCCAACTGATCGAGTTGACTTCGCATCGCAAGGTAGTGGCGCGGCTGGTGGGTGTACCGCAAAGCGATAATGTTGGCGTGGCGCGCCTGCTGGCGGCGGGTGTTGCCGCCTGGCAGGGCGGCAAACCGGATGGAGCGGCGCTTGTCCTGCAACAAAAAGGCAAGCTGGTTTCGGCTATGGTTCTGGAAGATCGCGGATGATTTTGTTCTGTGATACTTCGGCCTTGCTGAAGCTTTACATCATTGAGCCGGAAAGCGAGCTGCTGAAAGCGCGCCTGCAAGAAGCCGAGGCCGTGGCGGTATGCCGCATCGCCTGGGCGGAAGCGCATGCCGCCTTGTCCAGGCGGGCGCGGGAAGTGCCGGAGGATGCCGCGCTCATCGGGCAGGCAAAGGCGGCGCTGGCCGCAGACTGGCCCCGCTTCGTCATACTCGAAATTGATCAGCCGCTGGTTGAACAGGCGGGAGAATTTGCGGACGCCTTTGCTTTGCGTGGCTATGACAGCATCCAGCTTGCCGCAGCTTTTTCTGCTGGCCGGATTTCCCTGTCTCCCATACTGTTCGCCGGTTTTGATTCACGCCTGAACAAAGCGGCCAAGCTGCTGGGCATGTCGTGCCTGTGATGCCGGAGCGAGCGTATCAAAGACACGCGCAACCCTCAATGCGACATACCTTTCGCCCTTGGCAAAAATTCCTGTTCCTGGCTTCCATGCTGTTTGCTTTGCCGTCGCACGCATTGGATCACGTTACGCTGCAACTGAAATGGACGCACGCTTTTCAGTTTGCCGGTTACTATGCTGCAAAGGAGCAAGGCTATTACCGCGAGGCAGGGCTTGATGTCAGCATTGTAGAAGCGCTTCCCGGTGTTGATCCGGTCAATAATGTCCTTGAAGGGAAAGCAGAGTTCGGTGTAGGCACGAGCGCCTTGTTGCTACAGCGGAAAGCCGGCAAGCCGGTCGTGGCGCTGGCGGTTATTTTTCAACATTCGCCCTACGTGCTGATAGCGCGGCAACTCGGCGCCACACAGACTATTCACGACCTGGCCGGCAAGCGTGTCATGCTGGAACCTCAAGCGGACGAATTGCTGGCCTATCTCAAGAAGGAAGGCATTCCGCTCGACCGCATCACGCAAATTGAACACAGCTACGACCCGCAGGATTTAGTTGACGGCAAGATTGACGCGATAGCCGGCTATACCACTAACCAGCCCTACTATTTTTATCGCGCCCGGTTCCCTTACCAAATCTACACGCCGCGTTCCGCCGGCATAGATTTTTATGGCGATAACCTGTTCACCACCGAACAGGAATTGAAAATGCATCCGGAGCGCGCCCAGGCTTTTCGTGCAGCCAGCCTGCGCGGCTGGAAATATGCCACAGAACACTCTGAGGAAATGGCCGATTTGATCCTCGCCAAATATTCGCGGCGGCACACCCGCGATTATTTTTTGTTTGAGGCAAAGCAAACGATGGCCCTGATACATCCCGAACTGATCGAAGTGGGTTATATGAATGCGAGCCGCTGGCGGCATATCGCCGATACCTATGCCGACATCGGTATGCTGCCGCGCGATTTTTCACTGGACGGCTTTCTTTATGACCCCGATCCCCGGCATGACATGGCTTGGCTCTATCGCGGCCTGGCAGCCCTATTGTTGTTGAGTGTCGTTACCGGCATCCTTGTCATTTTCAGGAAATCCGAGCAGATGAACCGGCAACTCGAAGAACGGGTTGCCGCTGCACAGCAAGCGCTGGCGGCAAGCTTCGATGAGCGTCGGGCATTGGAAATCAGCCACGCGGCAGCGGGCGAGCGGGAACGCATCTACCGCGACCTGCACGATGACGTCGGCGCAAAATTGCTCGGTCTGGCCATCTCCGCCCAGCGCGCCGATCTGCCGCACGCGGCGGATCTGGCGCGCTCCGCCCTGCAAGACTTGCGCGACGTGGTTTCGCGCTCGGCACAGCCTGTCACACCCCTTGGCGATCTTGTGGCGGACTGGCGGGCAGAAACCGAACTGCGGCTGCACCACATCGGCATCGCGCTGGACTGGCGGATTCCGGCGGAAGACATGCCTATGCCGGTCAGCGCGGAAGCCGCGCTCAACCTGAGCCGCATCCTGCGCGAGGCCGTCACCAACGTGTTGCGCCATGCCCGGCAAGCCGACCGGATAGCGGTCAACGCCACGCTGAAACAAGGCTGCCTGATCCTGTCCATCGAAGACAACGGCCCCGGGTTGCCGCCGGGCGGCGCGCGCCCCCATCGCGGCATGACCGGAATGCGCGCCCGCGCCGCCGCGCTGGGGGCGGACCTGGCATGGCAGGAGGTGGAACCCAACGGTTGCCGGGTAGCGCTGAAGATGCCACTGGCAAACCTGCTCCCCGAGAACGCGGGGGCGGCAACCGCTGTTGACCCGCTATCATCACAGCTTTTCCATTCACCGAACTCCAGATGAAAACTGCCCTGATCCTGGACGATGTCCCGGATTCACAAACGTGGCTGACAGAAGCCTTGGAAACGACATTTCCCGGCATTGCCCTGGGGTTATCCGGCAGCCTCGCCGAAGCCAGGCGGTGGCTCGCCGAGCATCCCGCGCCCGATCTGGCGCTGGTAGACTTGGGCCTGCCCGACGGCAATGGAGCCGAGCTGATCGCCGAACTGAACCGCGCCGCACCGCAGACCGTGTGCATCGTCGCCAGCATCTTTGATGACAACCTGCATCTATTCCCCGCGCTGCGTGCGGGCGCGCAGGGTTATCTGCTGAAAGATCAGCCGCTGGTGCAAATTATCGAATTGCTCAAGGGCATCGCCGGCGGGCAACCCCCGCTCTCTCCTCCTATCGCGCGCAAGATGCTGGGTTATTTTCAACCGTCACCGCAGCCGGATCACCAACAGCTTACCGAACGGGAAACAGACGTGCTGCGCTGCATAGCCAAGGGGCTGACCTTGCCGGAGGCAGCGCGAGCGCTTGGCATCAGCCCGCACACCGTGTCCGGTTATGTCAAGGATATTTACCGGAAACTCAATGTCTCTTCCCGCGCGGAAGCCGCGCTGACGGCGCGCAATCTGGGGCTTGTTTAACGTGAAACTCGCGCAGCGAGGGCTTCGCCCTCTCTCCCTATGGGATAACCAGCCTGCGTGTGTTGTTGGGGCTTCAGCCCCTTAGTGCAAATTCTGCCCAGCCTCTGGCTGGTAACAGATTTGCCTACCCTTGCGGTAGTGCAAATTCTGTCCAGCCTCTGGCTGGCAACAGATTTGCCTACCCTTGCGGTAGTGCAAATTCTGTCCAGCCTCTGGCTGGTAACAGATTTGCCTACCCTTGCGGTACAACCACGGCGTACCTCTTGCGGGTGTACTTGGCTGCGGCTTCTTGCAGCCTAGTCGAGTGGCTGATGCAATCGGATTTCGTAATACTTTGCTGGACTGTTGAATGGCGCAAAACCAAAGAAAACGCCGTCACTCGGGCGGCGTTGAATCCCTTTGGAGGTATTGTTGGTGGGGCGGCGGCACCCGAACAGCCGCATGCTGACTGGCTTTGACGCCATGCCGTCGGCACGATACTCACGTCAAGACTCACACGCATCCGATGTAATTCTTTTTCGGTGAATCGAATTCAGCGCAGTTCGTACCAGGCACCTCGTCCGCTGCCGTGCTGGTTCAGATGCCCGCGCTCGACCAGCGCACGGAAATGCTGCTTGAGCGTATTGCGGCTTACGCCAGTCAGTTTGATGGCTCCGCCAATGGTGATGCGGCCATGCTCGCGGGCAAATTCGACGATTTGCAGCGAGAGTTCCGGCAAGGCGGCAAGTACAAGTTTTTCGCGCTCCACCTTCTTTTCAAGCCGCCTGACCTGTTCGGCCAGCGACCGCAGGAAGAACACCAGCCACGGTTGCCAGTCCGGGACATCGGTGCGGATCGTCCCCTGGGTCTGACGCAGCGCCAGGTAATAGGCTTCCTTGCTCTGCTCGATGACGCTTTCCATGGAGCTGTATGGAACGTAGGCATAACCCGCCTGCAACAGCAGCAGGGTTGTGAGCACGCGGGAGAGCCGTCCATTGCCGTCCTGAAACGGATGGATTTCCAGAAACACCACCACCCACAGTGCAATGATCAACAAAGGGTGCAAGTGTCCGGCAGTGCGTTCCTCCTGCACCCGGCTGACCAGTTCCGTCATCAGGCGCGGCGTATCGAAGGGCGAGGCCGTCTGAAAAATAACGCCGATCTGCGCGCCGCTCTCGTCGAGAGCGACGACGCTGTTGGAGGTGGTCTTGTAGTTGCCTCGATGCCGGGCATCTTTCTCGCTGTATACGAGCAACTCCTGATGCAACTGCTTGATGTGGTTTTCGGTGAACGCAATGTCCTGCCACGACGTAAATACCAATTCCATGACCTTCGCGTAGCCCGCCACTTCCTGTTCATCACGGCTGGTGAAGTTCTGGATTTTCAGGTTTGATAGCAAGCGCTCGACCTCGCGGTCGGATAGCTTGCTACCCTCGATGCGGGTGGACGAGCCTATACTTTCGATTGTGGCGACGCGGAGCAGGGCCGACAGACGATCGGGCGCGAGCGTACCCAAGGCGCGCCATGCGCCCTTGAATTCATCAATCCGTGCAATCAGTGACAGGATGGCCGGTGTGATCTGGATGGTATCGGTTCGAATCATGGAACCAATAATACACCCAATTACACCCATTCACAGATCATTATCCAAAACCGTACCCATTAACACCCAAAAAACAGAAGTGTGAATGCAGCAACAAGGCCATGGTGAACCGCCGCGAATTAGTAACATACTTGTGTTTATTGGGATTTGGTTGAATTGGGCGACAAAAAAGCCCGGCGGGTAAGGTCGGGCTTTTCTGGTTTTTGGTGGAGGCGGCGGGAATTGAACCCGCGTCCGCAAGCACTCTACAGGCAATTCTACATACTTAGTCTGGTTATTTGATTTTATCCGGCAGACGCCAACCGACAGGCTGCTACCGAACGAGTCACCTTGAGTTTAGTGCCATGCAAAGTAACCCTGCGTGACACGATCCCGTGTAAATGACCTCACTCATCGCGGCCTTGCGGCCTTGAGCCCCTCCACGGGAAGCGGGGTGTGAGGTCTAGCCGGTTAAGCGGCTAAAGCGTACTTTTCGTCGTTTGCGACTATTGGTTTCCAGCTGATTTACGAGGTGGCGGGTCCTCGGTATGCCCTACACTGCTTTGCAACCCACGTCGAAGCCAGGTCGCCCCCGGTTTCGTTTGAATCTGTGCTGTAGCGAGACAGATTGTAGCAGTATCTGAGCGGGGAGTGCCGGAGAAGTTCCGCGCCAGCACGGTAAATTTGTTCTTCCCCTGGAATCAAATCGAGCTGTTGTGAGTTGAATTATTTGTCATGCGTAAATAGTCGAAGGCCAAACGGGTATTTCGGTTCAACGGTTGTATCTTCTGGGGGACACTGGATTTGCCATCGGAGATGGACTGGATGACGCCGACGGCGAAGCGGCGTAATCGAGAGATATTCTCCGGGCCGTGGCCCGTGCGGATACGGCAGCGTATGCTGGCCTTTTTTCCTTCTGGCGGTTTTGAGATTTGTAGCCAGTTTGTAGCCGCGTTTGTTCAATGGCGCAGTGTTTTGCTTTGGGGGCCACCCTGGGCGGATGGGGAGCGAGGCAGGCGAGGCGGGAACGAGCAACGCAGAGCGAGCCGCCGCAGCCTGACGCGCTGGGTGGGCGGGGGCAGAAGACAAAGGCAGTACAATAAAACAAGCGGGCGGCGATTCGCGTAGGGGGCAATAAGCGTAGCGCATTGCACCGAATGTGAGCGATCCATGCGGCGGTGTCAATTTCTCAAGCTCGAAGAGCTTAGAGAATTGCCTACCTTTGGTGCAATGCCCGTTGGTTATTGCACCCTACAGCGCTACGTCAGCTCCCACAACAATTCACCTGAGCTACCAACAATAAAGACTTTCGCGAAATCAAGATTCAACGCCTGCTTCGCTGATGATACAGAGGCTCGGATGGTTTCCGTGCCGCCTTTGTTAGGCACCCAGATATGATCATCGAATTTAACGCATAGCCAATGACTCGGCCCGTAGGGGCGTTCAGCTTTCCCGCGCAATGCTTCGGTAACTAACCGCACGGCTTTGCTCGTAAGCTCGTCACGGCTTAACGCCCGATTATCAATGTTGATACTGTGGCCAGTGCGCTCAGTTCCTTTATGGCGGACATCACCATAGACGCTGGCGCGCCCCTTCTCATTTAATTCCTTCATTCGCAAATGGTCGCAGTGGCCATCTACCGCAATCGTGAATTCCACTTTGATTTGTATCGGTGCATCGCCTCGGCGGTCCTCTATCAACGCATCGTATTTCTGATTTCCGAGCACAGGCTCGCAAATAACCTGATCAGAGTCTCCGAAAAGTTGTTTTGTCAGGAGCGCCAAGGGCCACACTTCTTTCAAGAATTTATTACACAGACCCTTTTTGAGGCGAAAATACGCCTTCGCTTCATTTGATTCACTATAGCGATCAAATATCGTTGTAACCCAGTCGCTTAGCTCGCGCGGTGTGCGGCGCTTGGTCATCTCTTCAGCAGATAAAAAAGTGGACGGGTCTTTCATGGAGCAATCTAACATTTCAAGTCTATAAAGGGCCGGGTTCGCATTGTTTCCGGGAGCCGCGCCAGCCGGGTGGAGGCGGCGCGGGTTTCTGCGTCGTCCAGCCGTTCGCGCTTGAGGGTTTTCGGGGGCTTCATTTTCACGGCCCCATCGTTTGCGGGCGGTTTCAACGATCCCGCCCCTCACGAACGAGAATCTGCCCTTTCTTCCAGTTGGAGGAGAGGCGCTGAGCTTCGGCAAGCTCGTTTCCGGGCAACTGGGATTCGGCAATGTCGCGAGCCTTTAACGCATCCGCACCGCCACCCATGGCGGCGATGTTGAGCCATGCATAAGCCAGGATCATGTCCTTCGGCACACCAAGGCCGTTGTGGTACATCAAGCCGAGGATGAACTGCGCTTTGGCATCCCCCTGTGCTGCCGCTTTCTGAAACCACTCTGCGGCTTTGGCGGCATCCTTCGGCACACCCTCGCCCTTGTTGTACATCACGCCGAGGATGTACTGCGCTCCGGCATCCCCCTGTGCTGCCGCCTTCTGCCACCACTCTGCGGCTTTGGCAACATCCTTTGACACCCCCTCGCCCTTGGCGTACATCGCGCCGAGGATGGACTGCGCTTTGGCATCCCCCTGTGCTGCTGCCTTCTGAAACCACTCTGCGGCTTTGGCAGCATTCTTCGGCACACCCTCGCCATCGGCGTACATCAAGCCGAGGATGAACTGCGCTGCGGCATCCCCCTGTGCTGCCGCCTTCTGATACCACTCTGCGGCTTTGGCGGCATCCTGCGGCACACCCTCGCCGTTGCGGTACATCACGCCGAGGATGAACTGCGCTTCGGCATCGCCCGCCTCAGCCCTCTTCAACAACATCGCAAATTCCTGCTCGGAAGTTTGTTTGGCCGCCTCTTGCGCTACGGGCGGCGCAGCCTCGCTCTTTCCGCAACCGGCAAACAAGACGGCGGCGGCGAGAACAATCAGAAAGCCGGTGCTGGCGATACGGCGAATGGTTTTCATGGAAGCCTCAAGGGTAGATAGTCAATGGCGGGAGGGTGCCGGTATCCGGCTTTTCCCCGTCGGTAATTGCGCGCAGGGCAGGCGGGGGTAAACTCGTTTGCGGCCTGCCTTGTCACCGGCTGGCGTTCCTCAGCCCTTTGCCGCGCTTCACATAGATCGCGCTGCCCCTGCATCCGCAGCCAAAATCCGGGGGAGGTTTACATCAACAAGCCGTCAGGCGACCATTCGCCACCCGTCATCAGTTTCCTGAAATACTTGCTTGGATTCTTCTTCCAGTTCTTCGTGCAGCAGTTCCACCACTGCTTCGTCGGTGGGCCTAATTAGTTTTCTGCTCATGGTTTGCGCAGTGAAACTCTTAACGTGAATCTCGCGTAGCGAGGGCTTCGCCCTCTCTCCCTCCGGGAGAGAGTAGAGTGAGGGAACGGGCATGGCGAGTTTCATAATCAGGGATGGCTACTTGCCATGCCCGTTAAGCCGCTATCAATTGGGCGCGTTGCACTTTCGGCATACCTGCTTTGCGCACTTGCCATAGGTCATATTCTGCTTGCTGTGCAATCCACGCATCGGCATGGCCGCCATTCTCTACGCCTAACCATCCCTCAAGGCGCAGTGCCATTGCCGGGGATATTGCGGCGCGCTCGTTCAATACACGGGACAACGCGGCACGGGTAACGCCCAGTTGCTTGGCGGCATCGGTTACAGTCAGCCCCAGTGCGGGCAATACGTCTTCACGTAATGTTGCGCCTGGGTGCGGGGGGTTGTGCATTCTCATTTTCATTTTCTCCTAGTGGTAGTCCCGATAATCAACGAGTACGGCATCCTCGCCCTCAAACTTGAATGCCATGCGCCAGTTGCCGTTGACGCTTACCGAATAATGCCCGGCAAGGTTTTCGGTCAACGGGTGAAAATCCCATCCCGGCATGTTCATATAGCCGGGGTCTTTGGCTACATTAAGGCGTATCAATTGCCGTTCCAGTTTCGCGGCATGGCGCGGCTGTATGCCCGCTTTGCTGCCAGTCTTGAAGAATGTTTCAAGCCCCTTGTGCCGGAATGTCTTAATCATGGCGTCAATGTATAGCGTAGCGTTTCGCCTGTCAAGTAAATTGCCCGTTACTGTCGCGGGTTTTTAGAATTGTCCGGTTCTGTAGCACATGAATTGTCCGCTTTTTCTGCCTTGTTTGGGAAGCGGTGTAGGGCGTAGCCCGGAGCCGATTCCCAAACAAGGCGGCGCGCCTGGCGGACGGTTCAGGCTG
>JACRPU010000044.1 GCA_016223025.1 Nitrosomonadales bacterium
ACTTTATCCATCCCCCGACCATTACTGTGCCGAGCCATTGCACTTCCACCCCAGCTTGAATCACACCTTTTGGAGTGCGGCGGCTTGCCGCCGCTTTCTAAAGCGGGAGCAAGCTCCCGCACTCCAAACTTAGAGGCTCCCTGAAGGTTATTCCGCCTCAGTTTGAATCGCACTCGCTCGTACAGGCGAGTTTGCCGTATTACCCGGATTTCCGGTATAGTGAGCTTATCGGAACAAGCACTGTGCATCCGGCATGACATGAACAGAGTCCATGCCGTTCGGCCCGAACTTGTCGAAGGCCAAAAACCGCTCATGTTCCGACAAGCTATCAGCCCTGAGCGAAGCCGAAGGATCAACGCGAACGGGTTATACCTTGATTCGTGCCGGATCAATAGGACAATGGGCGCAGCAGGTTTGATTGCTGCGCTTTTTTCATTATCAGAAGGAAAACATGGCGCTCAAGCAAACCCGGCTCAACGAGGAACACCGCGCGCTGGGCGCGAAAATGGTTGACTTCGGCGGCTGGGACATGCCGGTGAATTATGGCTCGCAGATTGACGAGCATCACCATGTGCGCCGGGGCTGCGGCATGTTCGACGTGTCGCATATGCGCGTGGTGGACATAAAAGGCAAGGGCGCGCGCGATTTCCTGCGCACCCTGCTGGCCAACAATGTGGACAGGCTCGCCAAGCCCGGCAAGGCATTGTATTCCTGCATGCTGCTGGAAAACGGCGGGGTGATTGATGACCTGATCGTATATTTTCTGGAGGAGGACTGGTTTCGCATCGTGGTGAATGCGGGTACGGCGGACAAGGACATTGCGTGGATGAAGCGGCAGGTTGTCGCACACGCGAAAGCGCACCCCGAATGCTATGCGGAAAGCGGAAGTTGCCCGGAAAGCGAGTGTTGCGCGGAAAGAGGGGAAAGGTCTGACGACTCCGCGGATGCGGCGAAAGAGGCGGCAGAGAAACTGCCGCTGGCCATCGCCGATCACCCCGAAATGGCAATCATCGCGGTGCAGGGGCCCAAGGCGCGGGAAACGCTGTGGGCGGCGATGCCCGGCAGCCAGAAGCTGACCGAGAACCTCACCCCTTTCAGTGCCGTGATAATCGGCTCGATGTTCATCGCGCGCACCGGCTACACCGGCGAGGACGGTTTTGAAGTAATGATTCCCGGCCAGGCCGCGCCTTACTTGTGGAATTCCCTGATCGCAAATGGCGCAAAACCTTGCGGCCTCGGGGCGCGCGATACGTTGCGCCTGGAAGCCGGGATGAACCTGTACGGCCAGGATATGGACGAGACCATCAATCCGCTGGAAGCCGGTCTCGCCTGGACGGTGGATTTGCAGAGCGAGCGCGATTTCATCGGCAAGGCCGCGCTGCTGGCCAACCCGCCGGCTCGCAGGCTGGCCGGACTGGTGCTGCTGGATCGCGGCGTGCTGCGCGGGCACCAGAAGGTGCATACCGCGCACGGTGAAGGCGAGATTACCAGCGGCACCTTCTCGCCCACGCTGGAGAAATCCATAGCTCTGGCGCGTGTGCCTGCCGCAGTGCAGGCCGGCGACGAAGTGCAGGTGGAAATACGCGGCAAGCTGCTCAAGGCGCAAGTGGTGAGGTATCCGTTTGCGCGCAATGGAAAAAGCAGTTTGTAGTCATTGGTCGCTAGCCGGTAGTTAAAACCGCGCAGCGACAATCCCAACTAACTTTCATGACGAAAGACGACACCCCTGATGATGAAATGTTTCACGATTGTGTTCCACGGTTATCAACAGGATAGATATCTGATGTGTAACGAATAAGCGTCATTTTGCGAAAGTTATAATGTTTCACGATTGTGTTCCACGGTTATCAACAGGATAGATATCTGATGTGTAACGAATAAGCGTCATTTTGCGAAAGTTATTTCACGCTAAAGTTATTTCACGCTAACGACTAGCGGCTAACTTTCATGACGAAAGACGACACCCCTGATGATGAAATGTTTCACGATTGTGTTCCACGGTTATCAACAGGATAGATATCTGATGTGTAACGAATAAGCGTCATTTTGCGAAAGTTATTTCACGCTAACGCCTGACGACAAAAGGAGATTCAAATGAGCACCCCGGAAAATCTGAAATACACCGCCTCCCACGAGTGGGTTAAAACCGAAGCCGACGGCACGATTACCGTCGGCATTACCCAGCACGCGCAGGAATTGCTGGGCGACATGGTATTTGTCGAAAACCCGGCTGTCGGGCGCAAACTCCAGGCAAAAGAAGAATGCGCCGTCGTGGAATCGGTGAAGGCCGCAGCAGACGTGTATGCGCCGGTTTCCGGCGAAGTGACTGCGGTGAATGGCGGGCTGGACAGCGCGCCGGAAGCCATCAACGGTGACCCTTACGCCGCGTGGATGTTCCGGATGAAACCGGACAACGCGGCAGACGTGGCCGCGCTGATGGATGCGGCGGCGTACCAGGCCGTTGTGGATAGCGAGGCACATTAATATTAGGGAAGGATCAAGGGGGAAGGGTAAAACCGATGCGCATGGTGCGCCACTGCTTTTACCCTTCCCCCTTCCCCCTTCCCTCTTCTCCCTTCCCGCACTTAAGAAAGCTCTATGCCCTTCATCCCCCATACCGAACACGATGTCCGCGCCATGCTGGCCAGCATCGGCGCATCCCGCATTGATGATCTGTTCGACGAGATTCCGGATGAACTCAGAAACGGCAACTTGAGCGCCGTGCCCGGCGGCATGAACGAGATGCAGGTCGCGCGCCTGATGGCCGAACGCGCCGCGCAGGACGCGGCGCCGCTCAACTTCATCGGCGCGGGCGCGTATGAGCACCACGTTCCGTCCGCCGTCTGGCAGATCGTCTCGCGCGGCGAGTTCTATACGGCCTACACGCCGTACCAGGCGGAAGCCAGCCAGGGCACCTTGCAGGTGCTGTACGAATACCAGACCATGATGGCCTCGCTTGCCGGCATGGACGTATCCAACGCCAGCCTGTACGACGGCGCGTCCGGCCTGGCCGAAGCCGTGCTGATGGCGGTGCGCGCGCATAAAACCTCGCGCAGGGTGTTGATCCCCGCGACGGTATCGCCGATCTACCGCAGCGTGGCGCATAGCATCGTCAAATTGCAGGGCATCGAGCTGGAAGATATCCCCTTTTGCACCGAATCCGGCAACACCGTTGCGGCGTCGCTCGACAGCCATTTAAGCAAGGGCGATGTTGCCGCACTCGTCATTCCACAGCCGAATTTCTTCGGCGCGCTGGAAGAGGTGGCCGCCCTGACAGACAAAGCGCACGCGCATGGCGCGCTGGTGATCGCGCTGGTCAACCCGCTGTCGCTCGCGCTGCTCAAGGCGCCGGGCAACTGGGGTGCGAACGGCGCCGACATCGCGGTAGGCGAAGGCCAGCCGCTCGGCATTCCGCTATCCAACGGCGGGCCGTACTTCGGATTCATGTGCTGCAAACAGGCGCTGGTGCGCCAGATGCCGGGGCGCATCATCGGGCGCACCGTGGATATGGATGGCAGACAAGGTTTCGCCCTGACCCTGCAAGCGCGCGAGCAGCACATCCGCCGCGCCAAGGCCACTTCCAATATCTGCTCCAACCAGGGTTTAATGGTCACCGCCGCGACGATTTACATGGCGCTGCTCGGTGCGGATGGCCTGCGCCGCGCCGCCGCCGCATCGCACGCCAACACTGCCGCGCTTGCCGGGCTGGCAACCGGCATTCCCGGCGTGAGACGCCTGTTTTCCGGCCCGCACTTCCATGAGGTGGTGCTGCAATTGCCTGAACCTGCCGCGAGCGTGCTGGCGAAAATGCAAGCGCAAGGCGTGCTCGGCGGCTACGACCTTTCCACGCATTATCCGCAGTTGGGCAACGCGATTCTGGCGTGTGCGACCGAAACCAAGACTGCGGCCGACCTGCAACGCTACGCTGACACCCTGCAACTTTCCCTCAACCAACCATAGGACAATCGAATATGGGCACCGTAAAATTAAAAGGCAATCCTGTCGCTCTGAATGGCAACTTTCCCTCCGCCGGGCAAACCGCTCCGGCGTTCAGCCTGGTGGACAAGGATCTCAAGGATGTCGCTCTGGGCAGTTTCGCCGGCAAGCGCAAGGTGCTGAACATCGTGCCCAGCCTGGATACCGCCGTGTGCGCCACTTCCACGCGCAAATTCAACGAGGCGGCAAGCAAGCTCACCAACACCGTGGTGCTGGTGATTTCTGCCGACCTGCCGTTTGCCATGAACCGCTTCTGCGTCGCCGAAGGTCTGACCAACGTCATTACGCTGTCGCTGATGCGCGGGCGCGAGTTCCTGCGCAATTATGGCGTGGAAATCGCCGATTCCGCATTGCGCGGAGTCGCCGCGCGGGCCGTGCTGGTGCTGGATGAAAACGACAGGGTGCTGCACGCCGAACTGGTGGGCGAAATCACCAGCGAACCCGATTACGACGCGGCGCTCGCGGCGCTGAAATAACCCGCAACCCCCGGCCATCATTCATCTCGCGTGGCAAAGTGATGCCGGGAGGGGTTGAGGCAGAAAATGAAAGTGATTGAACGTGCTGATTTTTGAACGCTCCCATCCCGGTCGCCGCAACGCGGCGCAGGCTCCGCAACAAGACGTGAAGCCTGATGGCATACCTGCCTCCTTTTTGCGCACCGATATGCCGCTGCTGCCGGAAGCTTCCGAGATGGACACGGTGCGCCATTACACCCGCCTGTCGCAGAAGAATTTCTCGATTGACACGAACTTCTACCCGCTCGGCTCCTGCACCATGAAATACAACCCGCGCGCCTGCCACTCGCTTGCCATGTTGCCGCAGTTCCTGGCGCGCCATCCGCTGGCGCCGGACAGCACCGGGCAAGGCTTTCTCGCCTGCCTGCACGACTTGCAGGAAATCCTGAAAGACGTGACCGGCATGGCCGGCGTGAGCCTGACCCCGATGGCCGGCGCGCAGGGCGAATTCGCGGGCATCGCGATGATCCGCGCCTACCACGAGGCGCGCGGCGACGGGGCGCGCACCGAAATTATCGTGCCGGATGCGGCGCACGGCACCAATCCCGCCACGGCCATAATGTGCGGGTATGCGGTGAAGGAAATCCCCACCGACCGCAATGGCGACGTCAACCTCGATGCGCTGCGCGCCGCTGTCGGCCCGCAGACGGCGGGCCTGATGCTGACCAACCCTTCGACGCTGGGGGTATTCGAAAAACAGATTCGCGCCATCCAGAAAATCGTGCATGACGCGGGCGGCCTGCTGTATTACGACGGCGCCAACCTGAATGCGATCCTCGGCAAGGTCAAGCCCGGCGACATGGGTTTCGATGTGATCCACATGAATCTGCACAAGACTTTTTCCACGCCGCACGGTGGCGGCGGGCCGGGCGCCGGAGCGGTGGGGGTCGCGCCGCGCCTGCTGCCTTTCATGCCTATCCCGCTGGCGGGCAAGGAAGGCGAAGACTACCGCTGGCTGACAGAGCGGGATCTGCCGCGATCCATCGGTCGCCTCTCCGCATGGGCGGGCAATGCGGGCGTGCTGCTGCGCGCCTACGTGTACGCGCGCATGCTGGGCGCGGAAGGGATGCGCCGCGTGGCCGAGTACGCCACGCTGAACGCCAACTATCTGATGGCGGAACTGGGCCGTGTCGGCTACAACATCGCTTTCCCGCAACGCCGCGCAAGCCACGAATTTATCGTGTCGGCAAAGCAGTTGAAAGATGAAACCGGCGTGTCCGCGATGGACGTTGCGAAGCGCCTGCTGGACAAGGGGTTTCACGCCCCGACCACCTACTTCCCGATGCTGGTGGCCGAATGCCTGCTGATCGAACCGACCGAAACGGAATCGAAGGAGACGCTGGATGCCTTTGTCGCCGCGATGAAGGAAATCCGGGATGAGGCGCACACCGCGCCGGAGCTGGTAAAGGGCGCGCCTTACTCGCTGCCGGTGCGGCGGCTGGATGATGTGAAAGCGGCGCGCGAACTGGACCTGACCTGGAAACCGGCGTCTTGAAAACAAAAAAGGGATAACGCGTGCGTTATCCCCCTGATACATTCCCTTCCCCTCGACGGGGAGGGAGCAGAAACGCCTACATGCCGGACACGAATTCCACCACCGCGTTGATTTCGGCTTCGGTCATTTTCTTGGCGATGGCGCCCATCATTCCGGCCGGGTCGTTGCGGCGCTCGCCGCTCTTGTAATCATTCATCTGCTTCAGCAGATAGTCCTTGGCTTGCCCGTTGATAACCGGAAAGAGATTGTTCTTGGCATCCATTCCATAACCGTTTTCGCCGTGGCAATTCTTGCAGGCATACACTCCGGTTTCCGGATTGCCTTCGAAGAAAATCTTTTTGCCTTTTGCAGCCAGTTCCTTGTCGCTGCCGGGCTTGCCGGCCATGCGCTTCAAGCTGGCGAAATAGGCGGTGATGTCTTTCAGGTCCTGCGGTTCGGTAACCGCTTTGGCCATGTCTGTCATCATGGGGTCAACACGCTTTCCATCCACATAGTCGCGCATTTGCCTCTCGATGTATTTCTGGTACTGACCGGCCAGGTTGGGGAAGTTGGGCGCTATCCCCATGCCATTCTCGCCGTGGCATCCGTGGCACATCGCGGATTTCTCCTTGCCGGCTTTGGGATCGCCATCCGCGCCGGCAGCTTGCGCCGCCCCTGCGGCAAACATGGCAATAATCAAGGCGCCGATACCGGATTTCACACTGATAAGCATAACTTCCCCCTGTTGAAATTTGTGCGGGCCGTATTGTTTCCCATAACCTGGTTTCCCGTCAAACGCGCGTTTCCCCAACCAGCTCCGCCACCACCGGCGCATGGTCGGAGGGCCGTTCCAGCTTGCGCGGCGCGCGATCAATGGCGCAGCCGGTGCAATCCTTCGCCAGCGGTGCGCTGAGCAGAATATGATCTATGCGCAGCCCCATGTTGCGCCGGAACGCCATCATGCGGTAGTCCCACCAGGAGTAGGATTTTTCCGGTTGTTCGAACAGGCGAAAGCTGTCATGCAGGCCCAGTTGCTCGATTGCGCGAAACGCCGCACGCTCCGGCCCGCTTACCAGCACATTGCCCTCCCACGCCAGAGGGTCATGCACATCGCGGTCTTCCGGCGCGATATTGTAATCTCCCAGCAGGGCAAGTTTGGGGTAGCGCAGCAGCTCTTCTTTCAGCCATGCCTGTAGCGCGGACAGCCATGCCAGCTTGTATTGATACTTTTCGGAGCCCACGCTCTGCCCGTTCGGCACATATACGCACACCACCCGGATTCCCCGAACGGTTGCGGCAAGCAGGCGCTTCTGCTCATCGGCAAAACCGGGCAAGCCGGATATTGTCTCGGCGGGCGCAGCCTTGCAGACGATGGCGACACCGTTATAAGTCTTTTGCCCGCTGAATACGGCCTGGTAGCCTGCCTGCCGCAACTCGCCCAACGGGAACATGCGGTCTTCCTGCTTGGTTTCCTGCAAGCACAGCACATCGGGTTGATTGGCGGACAGCCAGTCCAGCACGTGCGGCAGGCGCACCTTGAGCGAATTGACATTCCAGGTAGCCAGTTTCATGTCGTAGGTGCGAATTTATTCGCACATAATATCGTGCGAACACCCGCAGGATGCAATAACCAATAACTTGCTGGCGTTGTTTGCCAGCTTAGCGTGAAACTCGCGTAGCGATTCGTTCGCCCCCTCTCCCGCCAGCGGGAGATAACCAGCGACTTGCCCGCTTGCGGGCTTAGTCGATTGGCTAGTTGTTCCATCAGGGTTGGGGTGAGGGAACGATCATGGCGCAGACGATTCATCATTCGGGGTGGCCTGCGCCATGATCGTTAGTCAGTTGGCTATGCAAAGCTAACCCCTGCGAGGAAAATTCGCACCTGCGTTTTGTTCCGGCTCGTCCGGCTTACCGTATGCCTTCTGCCGGATCATTGGGGCGGCATCGGGGTCAGGCCGCGTTCCCGCATTGCCCGTTCGAAGTCCCGCATGCTGAAAGGCGGAGATTTTGGCGCGGGCATCACCGCGCGCAACGCATCATATTGCATTGCGCGCCTGCCGCTCCCGGCATCGAGCGCAATCAGGTGGTAGCTGCCTGGCGGCAACTGCGGCGGCGCGTTTACCGTGATGATGCCGTTCCTGTCCGGGGAAAACGCAACATCGGGCAGCAATCGCACGGTGGTCAGGGTTTCGTTGCCCGCCAGGAAGACGGCGCCGGAAAATTCACTGAGTTTTGCGGCGCCGCTTGCGGCGGGATAGGCTGCCTTGAGCGCCGGGCGCCGCGCATCGGAAATGTCCAGCACCAGCAATCCGGACAAGCTTCCGGCGGCATACAGGCGGTTCCCGGAAACTTGCAGGTCAAGAATTTCTTCTGCGGGGTTAAACCGGCCCAGCCGCTTCAGTTTCGGATAGTCGTACAAGGTAATGCCGGTGGCTTTATCGTAAAGCACCAGCAGATTACCCTGCGACCGCACCAGTTCCGCGCGTTGCGGCAGGCGTTGCATGCGGCGCGGGCGCGCGGGGTCGCCTACCGCCACCACCTCGATGCCGTCCGGCGTGGCAAGCAGCAGGCGGCCATTGGCGGCAGGCCACATATCTTTGATTTTGGCAGCGTACATTGCCGCCTGTTGGCCGGTAGCCGCATCAATGATGGCAACGCCGTGTTGCCGGTCGGCGGCGAACACGAGCTTGCCCCGCGCCCGCACCAGATCCACCTTTTCGCCATCGGCTGGCACGGCGAACCGCCTGATTTTCTGCGGCTCGAACGGGTTGCTGACATCCACCGCGAGCAGTCCGCCCGCACCGGCTGCAAGGTAAACCGTCCGGTTTTCCAGCCACACGCTTTGCGCGTCCCCCGCCACGTCCACACCGGCCATCCAGATCGGGTTCTGCGGCGTTTTGACATCAAAAATTTGCAGGCCGTTCTTGCCGTTCGCAACATAGGCATAGCCGTCCCTTACCGTGACGTCGCGGGTTGTGCCGCGCAAGTGATAGGCGCCGGACAGAACCGGAGCGGCGGGGTCGGCGACATCGAGCACCGCGATGCCGCCCCACCAGTCGAGCACGTAAGCGTAGCGGTCCCGCACCTGTACGCCCCACGACCAGCCGGCGGTATCATGAGAACCGATCAGGCGGGGTTGCGCCGGGTCGGAGATGTCCGCGACCTGGATGCCGGAAACCCAATCGGCGATGTAGGCAATGTTGCCGGCCAGCTCGATGCTGCGGGCGTTGCCCGGAGTGGCGAGATGGCCGATTTTACGGGGCTGCGAGGGATCGGCGAGGTCCAGAACATGCAGTCCGTTTTCAAAGCTGGCCACGTAAGCCAGATGATCGCGGATCACCACATCTTCCGCCGCCCCGCCCAGGGCAAGGGCGGCAAGCTGCCTGGGTCGCTGCGGGTCGCTGACATCAAACACCAGCAGCCCCGCGTCGTCGGCGGCGACGTAAGCGATGTTGCCCGCCACTTCCACCGCCCATGCCTTGCCCGCAGTTTGCGCGCTGCCCACGATAACGGGATGCGCGGCATCGGCCACGCCGATGATATGGAAGCCGCCACGGTGATCGGCCAGATACAGGTAATCGCCGGACAGCTTCATGGTATAGGCGAGGCCCGGCGTGGCGATTTCGGAAACCCTGCGCGGTCGCTTCGGGTTGGAAACATCAATGATTTGCACGCCGTGGTCATCGTCTCCGACATAGGCGTAATCGCCGCGCACCGCCACTCCCTTGGACGAGCCGGGAGTATGGTAAGCGGATAGATGGCGCGGCGCAGTTGGCTCGCTGATGTCGTACAGGTGCAGCCCGGAAAACCAGTCCGCCACATAGAGAATGTTGTCCCGGATCACCGCGCGGCGGCTGCCGCCAAAATTGGCGCCAATATCCACCACGCCCGGCGCCGGCGCGGAAAAATTTATGGTTTCCAGGCTTGCGCCGGCCCCCGCCAGCACTTGTTTCTGCTTCAGCGCAATGGCTGCAAGCGGGCATTCCGAGCGGTATGACGCCACGATGCTCGGCAATTTCGGGTTGCGCACATCAACCAGGGTGATTTCGGCGCGGTCGTTGCGCAAGGCGACGTAACCGTCGTCGTGGCCCAGCGCGAGGCTGTTCCCGATGCGGTTGACGCTGCCCAGCCAGCGCGGCGCCTGGGGTTCGGTTATATCCAGGATGGTGAGCCCGGTTGCGCCGCTGGCGAGATAGGCCCGGCCCTGCGCCAGCGCCACATCCCGCGTCTCGCCGCGAAACCTTCCCGCTTCGCGGATGTTGTGCGGATCGCGCACGTCGAGCGCGATCAGGCCCGCCTCCGGCACCGCGAGATAGGCATAGCCCTCGGCGACGCGCAGCGCAGCCGCCGCGCCGGGCAAAGCAAATTCGGCAATTTGCTGCGGCGTTTGCGGTCGGCTTGCATCCAGGACGACGAGCCGTTTGCCGCTCGCCAGATAGGCGAGGCCTTTTTCTACGCACAATGCATCGAGCGGTTGCGGCAACGGGTGGGCGACAATCTGTTGCGGCTGTTGCGGGTCGCGCACATCCACCACCCGCAACACCCCCGCGCGATCCGCCAGATAAGCGTAACCGCCGTGCAAGGCCACATGGGTAATGTTGCCCCGGCCAGGCGCCTGCGCCAGCAAGGTTGGCGCAGAATCTGCGGCAAGGCCGAATATCAGCAGGCTGCCACCGGCGGCAACATAGGCATGGCTGCCTTCGATTGCCACGGCCTGCGCCGTGCTCTCCGTTGCGGTGGCAAATTGCAGATACGGCCCGCCGGGGGCCAGCGCAAACTGTGCGCCGGGCGGAAAATCATGCGGTCGGATGGAAACGCTGCCGCCTTGCTTGTGGTCTATGGACGGTGGCGCTGCAAGTGCGGCGGAGATCGCCAGAAAGAAAGAAATGGAGGCGCCCAGCAAGCGCCTCCGGCACGACAGTGTGTCAGTAAGCATTACGGCCATGTGCGCCCCGCCCGCTTTCCCGCGCACGGTTACTGACCGCAATGATCCATACGGTCAAGGGTTCTGCTGCTATTTTTCTACGGCCGCCTTGCCCACAAACACGATAGATTCAAAAGTGCGGTTCAGGCTCTTGCTGTGAAAATTGGACATCACCGCGCCGTCGCTGAAACGGACCATGTCACCTTTCTTCACGGCCACGGTCGGAGCGGCGATCCATACGTTCTTTCCGTTCTCGGTCAGCTCGATGTAAGTGTAGATGCTGGCGTCAATACTGTTGAGCACCTTGCCTTTGCGCGGCAATTGTTCGCCGGCGGCGGGCTGCGCCTTGCCAACGGTCATTCCGGCTGCAGGCTGCCCGCTGGGTGCGGCTATGGCGGATGCGGAGAAAACGGTCAATACAAACAGGGCGGGGGCGAATCGCATGGAAAGCTCCTAAAATGGTTTATGTGGTTGAAACGGCGTCATTATACTTGCCTTGCCACTTCGCGTCGAGCGACTGCGACCGCTACCGCTACCGCTACCGCAAAAATGAAACGGGCTTCATGCAAGCGCAAAGTTAGTCTGAAGAAAATCCCGGAAGTTCCGGGAGCAGAGCGGGTTTCTATTCGCTTTCGAGCTTGTCGGATTGGGTGAAAGTCCACGTGCGCGTGATGCTGAGGATGTCGGTGTCGCGGCGGATGTCGGGCGGCAGCGGAGCGAAAGGCGAGGCAAGCTTGACGATGCGCAGCGCCGCCGCGTCCAGAATGCGCTGCCCGGATGGGCGGTTTACTTCCACGCTTTCCACGCTGCCGTCGGTGCGGATGGAGACGGTGAGTTGCAGGCTGCCGTGGATTTTCTGCTGGCGCGCGGCTTCGGGGTAGTTCAGGTTGCCGATGCGCTCCACCTTGATGCGCCAGTCTTCGACGTATTGCGCGAAGCGGTATTCCTGCACGCGCGCGCCGATGAATTTGCGCCGGGGCATCTTCTGGTAGGCGCTGAAATCTTTGTGGATCTGCGCTTCCATGCGCGCGATTTCCAGGCTGCGCTGCACCAGTTCTTCGCCCGTCGCGCGCTCGCTTTCTTGCGGCTGCGGCTTTTCCTGGATTTGTTCCTGCGCCACGCTGTGCGCGCTCTTGATTCTGGTCAGCAGGCGTTTTTGTTCCTGCTCCAGTTGCCGCACCTGCCGCGCGGCCTGTTCCGGCGTGAATTGCCGGTCATCGCGCAGGACGGGCAACGGGTTTTTTGCCTGGCGGTCTTCCGGCGTGTTGCCTCCCCCGTCCAGGTTGCTTTGCGCCAGCGCGTCGGCTTTCACCGGCCTGGACTTCGACCTGGCATTGACCAGCACCACCTGCAGCGGTTGCAGAAATTCTGCGGCCTTGCGCGGATCGGGCAGGGCGAAGCCAATACCGAACAGCACGAAGGCATGCAGCGCCAGCGAAAATGCCAGCGCGCCCGCGAGCGGCTGTTTGAGCAAAGTCAGCAAGCCGCAACTTCCTCGATCGCAGAGATAAAGCGCGCGTTGAAATTCAGGTCGAGCAGGTCAACCTCGCCGATTTCCAGCATGACGCGCGTGTTGGGGGGCAATTCCGGCAGCGAGGAAATGCGCCCCACCAGCGGGATGCGCGCAAGCTTGACGAGGTTTTCGCGCAGCACCAGCGCCTCGGCCTGTTGCACGTTTTCCTGCAACAGCCAGCGCAGGCACCAGTAGCGCTCCATGCCGCGCTGGAATTCGTTGTAGGCGGTGTAGGCGGCATCGAAGTCGCGCATCGCGGCAAACAGAGCGGTGTCGTTTCTGGCATAGACGGGCGGCTCATCGCGCAGCAGGCTGATGATCTGGCGCTGGTTGACGAAATCCACGTAGCGGCGCAGCGGCGAGCTGGACCACAGATACTGCGCCACGCCCAGCCCCTGGTGCGGCGCGGGTACGGTGCTCATCTTCACCTTGCCATTGCTCTGCGTGCGGTAAATTCCGGCCACCCCGTTAGCCGCGAGCAGCTTGCCCCACTCGGCGTTGACGAAAATCATCAGCTCGGCCACCACTTTGTCTATGGGTGAGCCGCGCCGCCGCACGGTGATGGTGACGCGGTCGTTTTCCACATGAAAATTGTATTCGTCCTGCTGGTTGCTGTTGTCTGCGGACTTTCCGCGCGCCGCTTCCAGTTTCTGCGCGAGGTTCCACAGCAGCGCCAGTTCCGGCGCAAAAGGGTAATCCAGCTTGCCTGCGGCGAGGGTGTCTTCGTTGAACAGCGGCTCCAGCGTGTCGTGGCGCAGGTTGGCGGCAATGTGGATGCGCTCGATGCGGCTTTCGCTGCGGATCACGGCGAAGGTGCCGGCCTCCACTTCGAGGTACATGGAGAGCGACGGGCAGACCGTGTCCGCGCACAGCGTATAGGCCTGCACCACGCTGTCCGGCAGCATGGTGATCTTGCCGCCCGGCATGTAAACCGTAGACATGCGCTGCGCGGCGATGGCGTCAACCGGCGATCCGGGGGGGATGGTCAGCGCGGGGGCGGCAATGTGTACGCCGATGCGCCAGTTGCCACTGGCGAGCTGCCTGACCGAGAAGGCGTCGTCAATTTCCGTGGTGGTCGCATCGTCTATGCTGAAGGCGGTATCTTCGGCCAGCGGCAATTCGGGATGGGGGTCCACGGCCACTTCCGGGAATCCTGTGCCATGCGGAAAGTGTTCTATCAGGAAGCGCTGCAAGTGGTAGTCCTGGGTGGAAGGGAGCGCGCCGCAACGGTGCAGCAGGTGTGCGGCGGACAAATGCGTCGCGGCGCAGGCGGCTTCCAGAGCTTTGGTTTCCGGCAGGTTGCGGTCCGGTTTGTACAGCAGTTGCGGCAGCCTGGCGGCGAATTCCGGCGGCAACTTGAACCCGCTCAGCTCCTCGATATAGCGCGCCTGCAATGCTGCCAGCAGGCGTTTTTTCTCGGCGCCCGCCAGCGCCGCCTTGAGCGCCTCCGGCGGTGCGGCCTTGAAGTTTCCCTTCCCTTTCTTGTAGAAGTGCATCGGAGAGGATTGCAGGCGGATCAAGGTGCCGGCGGCCTCAATGGGGTTGGGCGCGTGGCCGAAATACTCGCCGGCCAGCGCGTTGAAGCCAAACTCGCCCTGCGGGCTGCATTCCCACAGGAACTCCACGTCCATGTCTGCGGCGATGTTTCCCGCCTGCGCCATGAATTCCGCCAGTCCCGGTTGTGCGAAACGCAGCAGCACATTCGCATCCTTGATTTTGCTGCGCTTGCCGTGCGGGTTTTCCACCTGCAACGAAGTGGTGTTGTCGGCGAGGATGGCGCCAACCTTGAAGGTGCCATCTTCTTCGTAGAGAATATTCATGTGGTGGGCAGCAAAAAATGTGGCGCGATTATACCCCACCGCGATTGCCGGTTTTATGGGAACACCGGGCAAGCCCCGCATGGCCGCGCATCCGATTTGAACTTAACGGTAACGGGGCGGTCTTCATTCGGTAATTGCCGTGGCCCGTACCGGGTTATTGTGCGCCATTTTTCCTCTAGCCTTGATTAAGGATTACCTCATGAAAAAAACGATCAGCTTTCTTGTAGTCGTGCCCGGCCTTGCATTGTGGGCAGCCTTGGCGCACGCGGAACCGGGGGCGTGCCGCGAGCCCGCGCAAGGCCAGGGCCGCGTGCAACTGGATGATGCGATGTTCAAGAGAATGGATGGCAACGCTGACGGGCAGGTTTCCAAAGCCGAGTTTAATGCTTTTAACGCCAGGCGCTTCAAGGAAATGGATGCCAATAAAGATGGCAAAGTTACACGCGAGGAAATGGATGTCAGGGTCAACCAGGCAATGAAAAATGGCCTGACGCATCTCAATGATCGCTTCGCTGCGGCCGACATCAACCAGGATGGCGGATTGGACTACCAGGAAGCGCAGGCGATGCCGGTGATGCAGGCGTACTTCAGTGAGGTGGATACCAACAAGGATGGAAAGGTGACGCGAGAGGAATATCTGGCGGCCATGCCGTTGCTGCATCGCGTCAAGAACATAGGCCCGAAAGGCAAAGATGAAGCGCTGTGATTGGGCTGCGGAAGGAGAGAGGGAATAGCCGGTATAACGGTGCCACCCCTGTCAAAACAGCTATTCCGCAAGCGCACCCTGCCGAACTCACAAAATGACGAGGTAGGTGGATTCCGGGTTGCCCACCAACGAGCAGATATCTTCCTGCTTGTTGCGCAGAACAAGCTCGATCTGCCTGGTGATACAGTTGCCACGGCGAATCCATACGCCCTTCGGCGGTGAGCCATACAGCAGGCTCAATTCGTGAAAATCTGAATCGTTGCTGACCAAAGTGTAGCGGTGTTCACTGGCGTACGCCCATACCTGGCGATCCGGCGCTGCGCGCTGCGCCCGGCCCAATCCGGGCAACATGTTCAGGCTGCGGAAAAATATCCGCCAATATCCTTGATCGCTTTGTGACACAGCAGTCCCTTATGACTGAAGTTTAGACACTCGCGGCCTTTGCCCGACACCGCATGCATCCGAACCGCACGAAAAATATTTCAAAAAATTGAAATAAAAATGCAAAAAACACTTGACATGACATCGGA